>NZ_BPRG01000140.1:45777-47685 GCF_036984265.1 Pseudonocardia sp. D17
GGTTCGCTCCCGCTCAGGGCGCGACGAGCTCCTGGTAGGGCGCGGGCGGTCCCACGGGGATCTGCTCGCGCGCGGCGATGTAGCTCGCCATGTCGTGGAACAGCGGCGCCGCGGAGGCCCCGCCCGCGGGCGCGTCGAGCATGATGCCGATGACGAACCGCGGGTCCTGGGCGGGCAGCATGCCGGCGAAGGTGATCCAGTAGGTCGACGACGCGTAGCAGCCACAGGCCGGGTTGACCTGCTGCGCGGTGCCCGTCTTCCCCGCGACCTGGTAGCCCGGCACGGCCGCCGCGGCGCCGGTCCCCCGCTGCACGCCCTTCGCGTCCTGGGTGACCGCGGTCAGCATCGTCCGCAGCGTCGCCGCGGTCTGCGGCGAGACGACCTGCACCGGCTGCGGCGGGGGTGGCACGGTGCGCTCGCCGTTCGGGCCGATCGTCGCGGCCACGATCCGTGGCGGGATGCGCACGCCGTCGTTCGCGACGGCCTGGTACATCCCGGCCATCTGCAGCACCGTCATCGACAGGCCCTGCCCGATCGGCAGGTTGCCGAACGTCGAGCCCGACCACTGGTCGCGCGGGGGCACCCGCCCGGAGCTCTCGCCGGGCAGCCCGATGCCGGTCTTCTGACCCAGGCCGTAGCGGTTGAGCATGTCCCAGAAGCGGTCCTCGCCGACCTTCTGCGCCGTCATGATCGTGCCGACGTTCGACGACTTCGCCAGCACGCCGGTCAGGGTGTAGTGGTCGAGCCCGTGCGACCAGGCGTCGTTGATCGTCCGGTCGGCGACCTTGATGCTGCCGGGCACGTCGAGCACGTCGTCGGGCTTGGCGACGCCGGACTCCAGCGCCGCCGACATCGTCACGATCTTGTTGACCGAGCCGGGCTCGTAGGGCGTGGTGACGGCCTCGTTGCCCATCGACGCTGCGGTCGCGCCCGCGAGGTTCGTCGGGTCGAACGTGTCGCTGTTGGCCAGCGCGAGGACCTCGCCGGTCTTCGCGTCGAGCACGACGGCCGTGCCGTCCTTGGCCTTCGTCTTCGTGACGTAGGCCTGCAGCTGCTGCTGGATCGTGTACTGCATGTCGGAGTCGATCGTCAGCTCGATGTCGGAGCCGGGGACGGCCGCCTGCTGCGCGCGGGTGGTGCCGGGGATGATCGCCGAGCTGCCCTCGGCGGTGTCGACGACCTCGTAGCCGTCGGTTCCCGACAGCAGCGCGTCCTGCGAGCTCTCCAGCCCGACGAGGCCCGTCAGCTTGCCGTCGCCGCTGTTCCACGACGCCGCGCCGATCACGTTGGCCGCCAGGCTGCCGCCGGGGTACTGACGCGCCTCGCGCTTCTCCTCGGCGATCTCGGGGAACCGGGCCTGCAGGTCGCGGGCCGCGGCCGGGTCGGCCAGCGGCGCGAGCACGACGTAGCCCTTGTCGCTGTTCAGCGCCGCCAGCAGGGCGTTGGGGTCGCCTCCGGTGCGCTCCGCGACCGCGGTGGCCAGCTGCTGCTTGTAGGCCGCCGCACCCGCGCCCTTCTGCTGGTTGATCAGCCGTGGGTTGGTCGTGAGCGCGTCGGCCTCGGTGCTGAACGCCAGCGGGGTGCCGTTGCGGTCGAGGATCGAGCCGCGCTCGGCGGGCAACGGGATGCGGGTGGTGCGCTGCTTCTCCGACGACGCCGTGAGCGACGCGGACTGGATCGTCTGCACCCCGACGAGCTTGACCAGCGACAACCCGAGCAGCACGACGAGCAGCAACCGGCCGATCTTCAGCCGGCGCGCCGGATCCCCCGGCCGCGCGCCGGACTGGCGTGGCGGGAGCGGGCGTCGGGGTGGTGGGGTGCGCGCGGCGCCTGCGGGACGCGACCGCGGCGGGGCGACGGGCATCAGCCCGCCTGGCCGTTCGGTGCGGCGGGCGCCCCGGCGTCGGC
>NZ_BPRG01000141.1:0-110410 GCF_036984265.1 Pseudonocardia sp. D17
CCCGCCAACTCAACCCACCGACCGCAGCCTGACGATCTTGAGGTTGACACAGAGGGTGTCATCGGTCGAGCCTGCCGTGCCGCACGGCCGGGCTCCGTCTCAGTTCGAGACGCCCGGTCCGGGAGGCTCATCCGAGCACGACCGTGCCGTCGGCCTCGACGCGGTGGCCGGGGTTGTGCGCGATCTCCCAGACGACGCCGTTCGGGTCGCGGACCAGCGCGTGGAAGATCCTGCCGAACTCGCTCTCCTGCGGCGGCTTGACCACGGCCGCACCCGCCGCGACGGCCGCCGACGCCAGCGTGTACACCCCGGCGCGGTCGCCGACGTTGTGCGCCAGCGTCATCCCGGAGACCCCGCTGGTGCTGCCCGCCGGGAGGCCGAGGTCGCGGTCGAACGACGCCGCGTCGAAGAAGCCGACCAGCAGGCCCGGCGCCACCTGGTAGAAGACGATCTCGCCCGGCACGTCCAGGTGCGGTTCCCACCCGAAGGCGTCGCGGTAGAACGCGCGCGCGGCGTCGAGGTCCGGGGTCGCGAGGGTGACGAAGCTCAGCCGCTGGTCCATCTGTCCTCCTGGGTCGGGACCGGGTCGGTCAGCACCGTAGGCCCGGCGCCCGCGCCGTCGATCCCGTCGTCGTGGGGATCCACATCGGCGCGCCGCCCGACGTCGCGCGGGAACCGGTCGGGCGCAATAGCCTGTGCCGGTCCCGCCGTCGCTCCTCCCGGTGGCCGCGCCGTCGGGCCCGCTCGTGGCAGTGTGGGAACCGGCCGCCCGAATCGTCCGGATCGGTGGGCCTTCGGCGAGGAGGGGTGCGGTGCTGGAGATCGGCGCGCTCGGGTGGGGTCTGACGATCGCGCTGGTCGTGGTTCTCCTGGCGATCGACCTGGCCGTCGCGGCGGCCCGCCCGCACAAGGTCGGGTTCCGCGAGGCCGTGCTGTGGTCGGTGTTCTACATCGCCGTCGCGGTGGCCTTCGGCGTCGTCCTGTGGATGACGGCGGGCAGCCAGTTCGGCACCGAGTTCTTCGCGGGCTACATCGTCGAGAAGAGCCTGTCGGTCGACAACCTGTTCGTCTTCGTGATCATCATGTCGACGTTCGCGGTGCCCGAGGAGCACCAGCACAAGGTGCTGACGTTCGGCATCGTGCTCGCGCTGGTCATGCGCGGCATCTTCATCGCCCTCGGCGCGACGCTGCTCAACTACTTCTCGTTCATGTTCCTGCTCTTCGGCCTGCTGCTCCTCTACACCGCGGTCCAGTTGTTCCGGCACCGCGACGAGGACCCGGACGTCGAGGACAACGGCCTGGTCAAGGTCGCCAGGAGACTCCTCCCGGTCACCGACGAGTACGACGGCGGCAAGCTGCTCACGCGCGTGGGCGCCCGCCGGATGGTGACGCCGCTGCTCATCGTGCTGATCGCCATCGGCGGTATCGACCTGCTCTTCGCGCTCGACTCCATCCCCGCGGTCTTCGGGGTGACGAGGGAGGCCTACATCGTCTTCGCCGCGAACGCCTTCGCCCTGCTCGGGCTGCGTGCGCTGTTCTTCCTGGTCAAGGGCCTGCTCGACCGTCTGGTGTATCTCTCGACGGGCCTCGCGATCATCCTCGCGTTCATCGGCGTGAAGCTGATCCTGCACTGGCTGCACGTCGACATCGCGCCGTCCGTGCCCGAGATCCCGACGCCGCTGAGCCTCGGCGTGATCGTCGGCGTCCTGCTGGTCGTCACCGTCGCGAGCCTGGTGAAGACGCGCCGCGACCCGACCGCGACGGCTCACGCGGGGTCACTGCGGGCGACCCGGCCCCGCGAGCAGGCCGAGCGCGACGGCTGAGGACCGGTCACGCAGTAGTTCGGGGTGTTTGTCCGGGTACGGTGGCGCGGTGTCGAGCCCGCCGCGCATCAGGCTGCTCGGCCGTCTCGAGGTGTGCTCCCCGGAGGGTGCGCCCGTCACGCTCGGCGGCCCGCGCGAACGGTCGCTGCTCGGCCTGCTGGCCCTGCACCCGAACCGCGTCCTGCCCGCGCAGTGGCTCGTGGACCCTGTGGGCCGAGCGGCCCGGGTCGGGGAGCCGGGTCACCGTCCGCACGCATGTGTCGCACCTGCGCCGCCGGCTGGCCGCGGCCGGGCTGCCCGACGTCCTGGTGACCCGGGCGCCGGGCTACCAGCTGGAGATCGAGCCCGACGACGTCGACAGCAGCAGGTTCGAGCGCCTCGTCCGGCTCGGGCAGGAGGCGCTGGGAGCCGGTGACGCCGCCGCGGCGGCGACGGGACTCCGCACCGCGCTGGGGCTGTGGCGGGGCCCGCTGCTCGCCGACCTGGAGGAGCCGGAGTTCGCGGCCGACAGCGCAGCCCGGCTCGACGAGCTGCGGCTGACGGCGCTGGAGAGCTGTCTCGCCGCCGAGCTCGACCTCGGCCGCCATCTCGACGTGGTGGCCGAGCTGGAGGCGCTCGTCGCGCACCACCCGTTCCGGGAACGGTTGTGCGGGCAGCTCATGGTGGCGCTCTACCGCTGCGGGCGGCAGACCGAGGCCCTTGCCGCGTACGCCGCGGCGCGGTCCCGGCTCGCCGACGAGCTCGGTCTCGACCCCGGCCCCGAGCTCGCCGCCCTCGAAGCGGCGATCCTGCGGCAGGACCCGGTCCTGCTGCCGGCGCACCACCACGCACCCCCGGTCCGACGGCAGGACGCGCGCACCGTCGTCGAACCGCCGCCCGACGCGCTCTTCGCCGCAGCGCGTCGGCTCCGGCTCGTGGGCCGCGACGCCGAGCTCGCCCGGCTCGCAGCGCTGTGGCGCGAGACGTGCGCGGGCGCCTCGCCCGTCGTCCTGCTCAGCGGGGAGGCCGGCGTGGGCAAGTCGCGGCTGGCCGCCGAGCTGGCTCGGCTCGTGGCCGACGACGGCGGCCGTTGTCTCATCGGCCGCTGCGACCCGGTCGCGGCGGCGCCGTACCGGCCGCTCGCGGCGATCGTGCGGATGTGCGCGCAGCCGGCGGCGCCGCGGGCCGGCGAGCCGGCCGCCGGGATCGAGGTCCTGCTCGACGCCCCACCCGGGCCGGCCGGTGGCCGTCCGGAGCCGGCTGCCGCCCTGCGACTCCTGCTCGCCGGCACCGCGCACACCAACCCGACGGCGGTCGTCGTCGAGGACGCCGAGTGGATCGACCCCGCGAGCGCCGACCTGTTGCGAGCGCTGGCCGCCGATCCGCCCGCGAGGCTCATGCTGCTGATCTGCTTCCGGGATCCGCCGGGCAGCCGCCACGAGCCGCTGCGCGCCCTCCTCGGCGACGGTGCGGCCGTCGCCGAGCGGGTCGTGCTCGGTCCGCTGGCCGAACCCGATGTGCGTCGGCTGGCGGGCGAGATACTCGGCCGAGCGGTCCCCGATGGCGCGGCGCACCGGTTGTGGGAGCGGTCCGGGGGAAACCCGTTCTTTCTCACCGAGATCGTGCGGGACCTGCGGGACCGGCGCGAGGAGCCGGCCGTCGGCCCCTTCAGACGGATCCCGACCCGGATCCGCGACGTCCTGCGCGACCGGGTCGCACGGCTGCCACCGGTGGCCCAGCACGTCGTCACGGCCGCGGCGGTGGTGGGCGGTGAGGTCGGGTTCGAGCTGCTCGCGGCCCTCGTCGACGGCTCCGAGGACGACCTGGTCGACGGTATCGAGCGTGCCGTCGACGCCGGCCTGTTGCTCCCGGCCGGACAGGGCTGGGGCAGCAGGTACGCCTTCCGACACGGGCTGATCCGGGACTGCGTGTACGACGACGTCGCCGGTCGCCACCGGGAACGGCTGCACGCGAGGGCCGGCCGGGCGCTGCTCACCGACCGGAACGTCGCTGCGGCGGCAGTGCACCTGCGGGCCGCGGGCCCGGCTGCCGACGCGGCCGAGGTGGCGGCGGTGAGCCTGCGTGCCGCGGAGCTGACCGGCGCCCGCGCGGCCTGGGAGGACGCCGTCGGGCACGCCGAGGCCGCCGTGGCGATCCTCGCGAGGATCGACGCGCCGGCGGAGGCCCGGGCGGACGCCGCGGTCGGAACCGCCATGCTGCGGATCAAGTCGGGGCGGGGCCATCCGGAGGCGATCCGGCACCTGGAGGAGGCAGTGGGGCTCTACCGCGCCGCCGGCTCCGACGAGCTGCTCGGCGCCGTCCACAGCCGGATCGGTGGGGCGCTGAGCACCCACCACTCGGTGATGGACATCCCGCGCGCGCTGGAGCATCTCGCCGCCGCCGAGCGGCTGCTCGCAGAGCCGGCCGCGGTGTTCCACCTGCAGCGGGGGCTGACCCAGGCGGCGATGTACGGCATGCGCACCGCGCTGCTGGCGACGGCCGCGGACCGGGCCGGCGAGCTGGCGAGGCGGCTGGGCCGCCGCGATCTGGGCGTGCTCGCCGGTTGGGCCCGCGGGTGGGCCCTGTTCAACCGCGGGGAGCCGGCTGCCGCGGACGCCTGCTTCGAGGAGGTCTGGGCCGTCGCCCACGAGCTCGGGGATCCCTTCCTCGGGTGGGCCCCGGTCAACGCCGGGGCACTGGCCGCCACCGCCTACCTCCTCGATCCCACCCGCGGCCGGGACTGGTGCCGCCGGGGACTCGCCCAGCCCGGATTTGCGGGCTTCGCCGACCCTCATACCGCCGTGCTGGACCAACTCGCGCTCGCGCAGGTCGAGGCCGGTGAGCTCGCGGCGGCCCGGCGCACCGTCGGGCGCCTGCCCGCCGAGTCGGTCAGCCGGCGTCTGCTGGCCTTCCGGTCCGGTGCGGTCGAGCGGGCCGCGCACGGCTGGGCAGCGGCGCTGCGGGCCGACGAGGCGGCGGGCGACCTGCACGACGCCGCCCTCAACGCGCGCTGGCTCGCCATGGCACAACTGGCGCTCGGCGACCGTGCCGGTGCGGATGAGTCCTTGACGAAGGCGGTGGCCTGGGCGGTCTCCGCGCCACAGGTCCCCACCGAGCTCGTCGCGCGGGCCGAGCTCGCCCGGGTGCGCGTGGGCGCCGGTGACCTGGGCGCGGCCCGGGCGCAGCTCGACGCGTGCGACCTGATCCTGGCCGGCGGGGCGGACTGGCGGGGTGCTGCCGGGGTCGTCGAGCTGGCCCGCGGGGCCGTGGCGGCGGCTGCCGGAGACCGTCGGCGAAGCGACCGGTCCCACCGGCTGGCCGTCGAGTCGTTCGTCCGGTACCGGACGCCGTGGCACCGGATCGAGGCGTTGCGCGCCTGGTCGCGGGCCCGGCGTGAACTCGGCGACCCTGCGGGCGCGACGGGTCCGGCCAAGGCGGCCGACGAGCTGCGGGCGCGGCTGACCGGCCGCGGGAGCACCGGTTGAGCCGCCCGTCCCGGACCTCAACGCGATCTCAACACCGGACGGCCATCGTGATCGGTACCGAGGACCCCACAGCGACGGGAGCGAGATGGACCGGGCCTATGACGTCATCGTGGTCGGTGCCCGCTGTGCCGGGTCCGCCCTCGCGACGGTGCTGGCCGACGCAGGTGCGCGCGTACTGCTGCTCGACCGCGATCCCTTGCCGTCGGACACGGTGTCGACCCACCTGCTGTTCCCCGACGCGGTGGCGCTGCTCGACGAGCTCGGCGCGCTGGACCGGCTCGCCGGGGCTCACGAGCTGCCCTGGCTGCAGTTCGGCTGGCGGGTGCACGGGCACGAGGTCGGGGGCGCCTTCACCCCGGTCGGCGGCTTCGATCTCGCGACCTGCGTCCGCCGGAACGTCCTCGATGCCGCCCTCCTCGACGGCGCGATCGCCGCCGGCGCCGAGGTCCGTTCCGACTGCGCGGCCGTGGGCCTGATCGGTGCCGGTACCGACGAGGATCCGGTGCGCGGGGTGGTGCTGGCCGATGGCGCCCGGCTCGCGGCCGGCCGGGTGGTCGGCGCGGACGGCCGGACATCGCTCGTCGCGCGTAGCCTGCGGCTGGCCGCGCAGCAACGCCGCCGCGGCGAGATGGCCTTCCTGCTCGGCTACTGGCGCGGGCTGCCGGGACACGGCTGGTGTCGGATCGACACCCACGAGCATGCGGCGCTGATGTCCGCACCGTGCGAGGACGGGATCCATCTGCTGTCGCTGGCCGGACCCCCCGGGCTGACCCGAGGCAGCGCCGCCGTGCGCCGCGCCCGGTACCTGGAGGGTCTCAGGCAGTTCCCCGCGGTGCTCAACCAGCGGCTGCTCGAAGGAGCCGAACAGATCTCGCCCGTCGTCGCGGTCCCCGAGACGATGATGCGGGGCTTCCGGCGCCGAGCCGCGGGCCCGGGCTGGGCGCTGGTCGGGGACGCGGGGGCGGTGACCCATCCGGCGACGGCGCAGGGCATCGGGGACGCCCTCGCACAGGCCCGGCACGTCGGTCGCGCGCTGGCGGCCGGATGTGAGCTGGACGGCTTCCAGGCGTGGCGGGACGCCCGGTCCGCCGGTCACGACGCCTGGTCGTTCGAGATGGCGCGCTTCGGCAACGCGCGGGCCGCGGCGGTGTTCGCTGGTCTCGCCGCCGACCCCGGCGCCGGGGCGGAGTTCCTCGACGTGCTCACCAAGCGTCGTCGGCCCACTGCCGTGCTGCACCGCTCGCGCCTGGTCCGGTGGGAGGCCGCCCGCGCGTACGAGGACGGCGTGCGGACGCTGGCCGCCCTCGTGACGAACCCGGCCGGCGACCTGCGGACGACAGTCGTCCCCGCGTGCCCGAGATGGACCGCCCGGGACCTGCTGGCCCATCTCGCGGGGGTGGCGACGGACGTCGTGCGGGGTGCGTACTTCACCGACGCCGTCCGTGCGTGGGCCGACGAGACAGTCGCCGCCCGCCGGGAGTCCTGGACCGCCGAGCAGGTCGCCTCGCGCGCGGATGTCGGCGTCACCGACCTCGTCGCGGAGATCGAGCGGCAGGGCGCGGAGCTGGTCGCGGACCTGCGCCGGGGCACCGGCCACGCGGCCGGGGCGCCGGAGTGGCTGCACAGCGCACCCGTGGCGGACCTCGCCGTGCACCTCGACGACCTGCGGGAGGCACTCGGTGTAGAGGTGGAGCCGGACTCACCCCTGACCCGGTTCGGGTTCCGCGTCTACCGGGACTGGCTCGGGCTGAGACTGGAGCAGACCGGCCGCGCCCCGCTGCTGCTCACCGACGGGAACCGGCGCTGGCAGGTGGGCGGCGCGGGGGAGCCGGGTGCGGTGCTGCGCGCCTCCCGGCACGAACTGTTCCGGATCGTCACAGGTCGGCGGGCACGGACGGATCTCCGGAACCGCTCGTGGTGCGGTGATCCGGAGCCCTACCTGGAGCTCATCGCTCCCTATCCGCTCGCCGAGCCCGCGGGCGCGGCAGGCCGCACGACCACCGGCGATCTCGCCGGCGCCGCCACGGTCCAGACCGGAGCGGGCCGCCCGAACCGAGGAGAGGATCGATGACGACCGGCAGCACAGCGACCAGTGGTCGCGCCGTGGTCAACCTGACGACCGGGCTGGAGGATCCCGAGCGGGTCACCGTGGCGATGCTGACCGCGGTCGCCGCGGCCGAGTCCGGCCGCCCGACGATGACGTTCCTGAGCAAGGAGGCTGCCCGGCTCGCGGGGCCAGGCGTCGCGACCGCGACGGCCTGCGCGGGCTGCCCGCCGTTGACCGAGTTGTTCGAGCGCTACGCCACGGCCGGCGGCCGATTCCTCGTGTGTCCGATCTGTGTGGATGCGAAGAGGCTCGACACCGACCTGATCCCCGGAGCGGAGCTCGGCGGCACCGTTCCGTTGTGGGAGTGGATCGGCGACGGCGCCACGACGTTCAGCTTCTGATGCGACGAGCGCATCGCCGCGCCCCGTGCGGGGGCGTGGTCCTCGCGCCCGCCGACCCACTGGTCCGGACACCGTCAGGACCAGTCTTCCGACCACCGGTCGCGACCGCGACCGACCGATCCCGAGGACGACCGAGGATGTCTGGACCCACCCGTCGCGCGGCCCTGGTGGCCGCCGCAGTCACCGTTCTGTTCGTGACGACCACCGCCGGAGCTGCCGGGGCCGCACCGTCCGGCGCGGGCGCCCGCGCCGCCGCGGCAACCGGCTCCGAACCCGGCACCGATCCGGCCCCGCCGCCCCCGGGGCCGGCGTCCCGCGTCCCCGCAGATGCGCCGACGGCCCCCCGACCCACCACCAACGCACCGCCGGACCCGTTCCACGACGCTCCCACCCCGGCGATCCACCGGGTCGTCAGCGGGCTGCGGCTCGAGTCGAAGAGCGTCAACCTCAAGCTGTCGGCCCGGCCCGGGCTCGGGGCCGGCAGCCCCGTGCGGGTGGCGGTCCGGTTCACCACCGCGTCCCCGTGGCAGGAGGCGCTCTACTCGGAGAGCAGCGGCCTGGTCCTGCGCGCGGCCGTACCGCACGCCGACTTCGCGAGCCGCCTGGAGACGGTGACGGTCCGGCTGCAGGACACCGCGACCGGAGCGAGCTACCTGAAGGTGTGGGGGCACCGGGTGAACCCCGTTGCCGACGTCCGGATCGGCGATCTCACCTTCGGCACCTCCGAGGACTGCGATCCCGGGGTCCCGCCGTGGAGCGCGCCGGACCCGGACGTCTACTGGCGCGACGCGCACGGCAGGTCGGGGTTGGCAGCCCTGGGTGACAACGAGCGGGCCGGCCGGATCCCGGAGTTCGCCCACACGCTGACCGAGGTGAGCGCCGCCGACGGGCTGCGCGCGCCCACTGCGGCGTGGAACGACCGTGACCCGGTCTTCGATCCCGGTGCCGATCCGAAGGACAGGGGTCCGCTGCTGCCCGCACGCACGGACCGGGTCGCGTGGACCGAGGAGGCGACCTCGGGCGACTGCAGCGCGGAGCTGGCCTTCGAGATGACGGTGACGCCGCGGTCGTACCCGACGTTCTGACGGGGAGCCCTGTCGCGGAGGGCCGGAGACGGGCATCGAGCGGGAAGGGCGCGGCGGTCGGGGTGGGTGGCGGCGAACACGGGGCACGGGCCGACGACGACGAGCGGGCGCTGTGGGAAACCGTGCTGGCCGATCCGGACGATCCCGCGCCGCGGATCGGCCTCGCCCTGCTCTGGCGGCGCCGCGGCGACCCGCGCGCCGAGCTGGTCCGGATCGAGTTGGCGCTCGCCGCGCAGGACGAAGCGACCGGACAGCGGGATCCGGTGCTGATGCGCCGTAGGCGGGCACTGCTGGACCGGGTCGGCCACCGCGCCGCGGGCCCGGTCGTCGAGCTGGTCGACGGCTACGACTTCCACCGCGGCTTCGTCGGTGAGGTGAGACTGCCCGTCGACCGGTTCCTCGAGGTCGCCGACCGGCTGCTCCGCACGGCGCCGGTGCAGCACCTCGATCTCACCGCCCCGCACACCCGGTTGGCCGAGCTGCTGCGCTCACCTCACGTCGGCCGCATGGTGTCGCTGTCGCTCGCCGGGCTCGGGCTCGACGACGAGGCCGCTGCTGATCTCGCCCGGGCCGAGCAACTGCGGTCGCTGCGCTGGCTGTCGTTGGCACACAACCGGATCGGCCGGCCCGGGGTGGACGCGCTCGCCGAGTCGCCGGTCCTGGCGGGGCTGTCGGTGCTCGACCTGACGGGCAACCCGTGCGATCCGGTGCCGCGGCCCTCGGGCAGGGACCTCGACGGGCGGATCTCCGCGATGGAGCGCCCGACCCCCTGGGACGGGCCGGTCCCCGCCTGGTTGGCCCATCCCGCACAGCCGGAGCAGTGGCCGCTCGGTCGCGACACCTACCGCAGGCACGCCCCGGCTGCGGGCGGGCCGCGCAGCACGATCACCGTGGCCCCACCGGAGGCCACCTGGCGGGTGCAGCGCTGCTGGGCCTCCTGGACGGTGGCGAGCCGGCCCGACCCCGCCCTGTCACCGCAGCAGGCACTGGCGATCGCCGCCACGCGGATGCTCACGGCGCTGACCGGGTTCGCCGTCCCCGCCGCTTTCGACTGCCGTGGGCCGGGGAGCGGAGCGGAGCCGGACCGGCTGCTGCACCGGCACCCGCGGGGCACTCCGATCGACGAGCGGACGGTGCTCGCGCTCCTGCGCCGGTGCCCGCGGGCGGCCCAGCTGCGCCTCGATCTCGACGTGGAGCTGGAGTCGGCGGGAGGCGCCGTCGACGTGCTCGTGGACGGCGCGCAGGTCCGTGTGCAGTACCGGGACGGTGCCGTGGGGCATCGGCTCGACCTGCACTGCGATGCTCACTCGTGGCACACCTGGGATGGGCGCAGACACAACACCGGGCCGGCCACACTCAACGCACCCCGCCTCGCCTCGTTCCTCGCCCGCCTGACGATCGCCACCGGCGGCACGTGCACAGCGAAGGGACCACCGGGAATCGTCGACGAGAACGGTGTCGTCCCGCGCGGGCTGCTGACCGGCTGGGTGGTGCGGTCCCGACCGCGCTGGTGAGCCGAGGGGCCGTCTCGTCGGCGCGACGCAGGAGGACCGGCAGGTCATCCCGAGGCGATCGTGCGGCCCGGTTCGAGCGCGGCCACCAGGTCCTCGCGGGCGCGCGCCACCCGCGAGCGGATCGTGCCCACCGGGCAGCCGCAGACCTGCGCCGCGTCGGCATAGGCCAGGCCGAGCAGCTGGGTGAGGACGAACGCGTCGCGACGGTCGGGCTCCAGGCGGTCGACCAACGCGCCGACCAGCACCGCCTCGTCGATCGCCCGGCCGCGCGGGGCGTTCACCGCCTCCCAGTCGTCGACCGCGACGGTCCGCGGACGGCGCACCGCGTCGCGCACGGCGTCGGCGGCCGCGCGCCGGGCGATCGCGAGCAACCAGGCACGGGCGGGCCCGTCGCCGGTGAAGCCCGGCAGCGACCGGACCGCGCGCAGGTAGGTCTCCTGCAGGAGGTCGTCGGCCTCGTCCGCGCCCGCGAGGTGCACCAGGAACCCGCGCACGTCGTCACGGGTGGCCCGGACGAACTCGTCGAGTGCCGCCCGGTCGCCCCTCGCGGCGGCGAGGGCGCGGTCCGTGACGTGGCCGTCGGTCGGGCGGGGTGCCATGGCGCGACGGTAGAGATCACCCGCGCGCCACGATCGGGTCGGCCTCGCCGCCACACGTCCGGGTGACACCGGGAACTCCGGGCGCCGCGGCGCCGACCTCTCCTACATGCGCCACATCGCCACGTTCTGCGGTAGCTGCAACTGCGGATGCCCCGAGCTCCATGTCGACGACGCCGCCGTGCCGGAGAAGCGGATCGTCATCACCGACGACTTCGGCCAGCGGATCCAGATGAGCGTCGAGCAGCTCGCCGACCTCGTCGCCGACGTCCGCCGCGGCGTGCTCGACGAGGTCGTCGCGCCGGCCGCACGCTGACCACACGCGGGATGGACTGCGCGACCTGCCGGGAGGTGCTCTCCGCGCGGCTCGACGGTGAGGACCTGCCGGGCGAGGCCGTCGCGAGCGACGCGCACCTCGCCGGCTGCGCGCGGTGCCGCGCGTTCCACGAGCAGGCCGCCCGGGTCACGCGGCTGACCCGGACCCGGCTCGTCGACCCGAGCGGGCCGCGTGACCTGCCGGCGCTCGACCTGCCGCCTGTCGTGCCCGCCCGCACCCGGCTCGACGTGCTGCGGGCGCTCCTCGCGGCCGCCGGCATCGCCCAGCTGGCCCTGGGGGTCAGCGGTCTGCTCGACGCGGCGGCGGCCGGGCAGCACGGCGGGCTGCTCGGCGGTGCCGGGCTGGCGCACCTCGGCCACGAGAGCGCCGCGTGGAACCTCGCCGTCGGTGTCGGGTTCCTCGCCGTCGCGCTGCACGCCGCCCGCCCCGCGGGCAGCCTCGTCGCGATGCTCGGGGCGTTCACCGCGGTGCTCCTGCTGACCTCGGGCATCGACGTCGTCTCCGGCCGGGTGGGCCTCGGCCGGTTGGCCGGGCACACCGTGCTGGTGACGGGGCTGGTCGTGCTCGTCGTGCTGGGGCGCCGCGGCCCGGGCGACGACCGTCGCCACCGCGCCGGCCGGCCCGCGGCACACCGCGCCCCGCTCGTGTCGGACGACGCGCCCGTCGCGCCCGTCGATGCAGGTCCGGGGTACCCCGACCTGCGCCCTTCGGCCCGCCGGGCGGCCTGAGCCCGCACGCCTACCCGCGGCCGGGCGACCGACCAGGCCGGCGGCCCGCCGGTACCCGGCCCGCACCGACAGACGGTGCCCGCCGGGCCCGGCCCGCCGCCGGCCGCCACCCGGACGGCCGCAACCCCACTGCTCTCCGCGCGCGGAGACGCGACGGTGAGGTTGCGCGCGTGGGGCGGGCCGCAACCCCACTGCTGCTGTTGTCGCCCGCGAGGACGGTGAGGTTGCGCCCGGAGGGGGAGCGCGGCCGTTACTCGCGCCAGGCCCGCTCGAAGGGCAGCCGCCAGGCGCTGGGGGCGATGAGCTGGTGGATCGCGTTGGGGCCCCACGTGCCCTGCGGGTAGCTCTTGACCGGCGGCGGGTCGTCCAACAGCGGCGCCGAGCGTTCCCAGAGCGACTCGATGCCCTCCGCGGTGTTGAACAGCGTGTGGTCGCCGCGCATGGCGTCGAGGATGAGCCGCTCGTAGGCCTCGAGGACGTCGCCGCCGTGCTCGGTCTCCTGCGTCGAGAACTGCATCGACAGCTTCTCCAGTCGCATCCCCGGTCCCGGCCGCTTGCCGTAGAAGGACAACGAGACCCGGCCCGATTCCGCGAGGTCGAAGGTCAGGTGATCCGGTCCCTGCGAGCTGACGCCCGAGCCCGTCGGGAACATCGTCCGCGGCGCCTCCTTGAAGGCGATGGAGATGATGCGCATGCCCTCGGCCATCCGCTTGCCCGTCCGCAGGTAGAACGGGGTGCCGGCCCAGCGCCAGTTGTCGAGGCCGACCTTCAGCGCGATGAACGTCTCGGTGTCGGACTCGCGGCTGACACCTTCCTCGTCGCGGTAGCCGACGTACTGGCCGCGCACGACGTCGGACGGGTGGATCGGCAGCAGCGACCGGAAGACCTTGTTCTTCTCCTCGCTGATCGCCCGCGGCTCCAGTGCCGTCGGCGGCTCCATCGCGACGAACGCCAGCACCTGCATCAGGTGCGTGACGACCATGTCCTTGTAGGCGCCCGTCGACTCGTAGAAGTTCGCGCGCAGGTCCAGGCCGAGCGTCTCGGGGATGTCGATCTGGACGTGGTCGATGAAGTTACGGTTCCAGATCGGCTCGAACAGGCCGTTGGCGAAGCGGAACGCCAGGATGTTCTGCGCGGCCTCCTTGCCGAGGAAGTGGTCGATCCGGAAGATCTGCGACTCGTCGAAGACCTCGTGGACGAAGTCGTTGAGCCGGACCGCGCTGGCGAGGTCGGAGCCGAACGGCTTCTCCATGACGACGCGCGAGTCCGCCACCAGGTCGGAGTCGCGCAACATCGTGATGACCGCCTCCGCGGCCCTCGGCGGCACCGAGAGGTAGTGCAGCCGCCGGCAGTCGGGACCCAACAGTTCCTGCGCGCCCTTGACCGCGGAGGACAGCCCCTCCGGCCCCGCGCTCTGCGGGACGTAGGTGAGCCGCTCGGCGAACTGGGCCCAGCCCTCGTCGTCGAGCTTGTGCATGCCGAAGCTCTCGATCGCGGCACGGGCGAGGGCGCGGAACTCGTCGGTCGTGATGTCCTCCATCGCGGTGCCGACGACGCGGATGTCCGGTGCCAGCGACGACCGCTCCAGGTAGGCCATGCCCGGCAACAGCTTCCGCTTGGCGAGGTCGCCGGTGGCGCCGAAGAGGACGATGACGTGCGGCGCCAGCGGCTCGGTGTCACGCAGCCGCGGCCGCGCGCCGGTGGCCGGATAGGCGATCGTCTGAGCACGACGGGGGCTGACCACAGCTGCGACCTCCCACAGAACGCGTCCCGGCGGACCGCGCGGGACCTCTCCCGGGGGAACCGTACTCAGATCCCGCCCCCTCCTCAGGTCGGCGAGGTGTCCGGCCGGTGACGTTCCGACGCAGGCACTCGGCCCAGCCGGGGGCGGGTGCCGTCAGGGCCGCAGCACGACCTTGCCGCCCGCGTGCCCGCTCTCGACGAGCGCGATCGCCTCGGCCGCCTCGACCAGGGGGAACGTCCTGGCGACGACGACGCGCAGCGTCCCGTCGGCCAGCGCCGGGAGCAGGGTGCGCCACGCGTTCGACCGGATCTCGGTGCCCGGGTCCGCGCCCGGCCCGCCACCGATCAGCGCGATGCCCTCGGAGGCACGGCCGAACGCGGCGATCGAGACGATGCGGCGGCGGTCGGCGACCAGCTCCAGCGAGGTGTCGACGGCCTCGTCGGTGCCGACGGTGTCGACCGCGGCGTCCACACCGGACGGTGCAGCCCGCCGGATGCGGTCCGCGAGCCCCGCGCCGTAGGTGACCGGGACCGCGCCGTAGCCGCGCAACGTCTCGTGGTGCCGCTCGCTCGCCGTCGCGACGACGGCGGCGCCGCGGGCCAGCGCGAGCTGCGTGACGAGCGAGCCCACCCCGCCCGAGGCACCGTGCACCACCAGGGTGTCGCCCGCACCGGCTCCGACGACCTCGAGGGCGTGCACCGCGGTGGCGCCGACGAGCAGCACCGCCGCGGCCTCCTCCCACGACACGTCGGCCGGCTTCGGGACGACGTTCCGCGCCGCGACGGTGAGCTCCCCGGCGAACGCGCCGGGCGCGGGGTACACGACGACCTCGTCGCCGACCGCGAGCGGGCCGGCCGGGCCCTCCGCGCCGGGACCGACGGCCGTGACGACGCCCGCCGCCTCGCTGCCGATCCGCATCGGGAGCCTCGCCGGGTCGGCGCCCATCGTGCCGCTGAAGCGCTTGTGGTCGATCGGGTTGACCGACGCGGCCACCACCCTGACCGTGACCTCGCCGGGGCCGGGCGCGGACACGTCGACGTCGACGACGGACAGGACCTCCGGGCCACCGAACGCGGTGGCCACGATCGCTGTGGTCATGCGGCCAGTCAACCGCTCCACCCCGCCTTCGTCCGACCCGGGACCCGGCCCCGCCCCGACGCCACCGACCCCGGCGCAACCTCACTGCTGCGGATCGGCCGCGGGACGACGCTGGGGTTGCGCGCGACGCGGGGTCGCGGGCCGACCACGTCCCGCGGGCTCGTGGGCGCGGGACGTGGGTCAGGCGCGGGGGCGCAGCGGTTCGATGGCGGTCCGCAGGCGGGCGATCTCGTCGAACATGGTCTTGGCGGCGGCGACCATGACGTCGTTGGCGACGAGGGTCCCGTCGTCGGCGATCTTCTCCCCGATGAACGGGATGTGGACGGCGTCGACGGCCGGGACCATCCGCAACGTCGTCAGGACGCTGCGCAGCGCGACCGCCGCCCGGGTGCCCGCGGAGACCCCGCCGTAGGACACGATCCCGGCCGGCTTGTAGCGCCACTCGTGGTTGAGGAAGTCGATCGCGTTCTTCAGCGAGCCCGGGTAGGAGCCGTTGTACTCGGGCGTCACGAAGACGTGGGCGTCGCCGCGCGCGACCGTCGCCGACCAGCGCTTCGTGTGCTCGTTCGTGTACTGCGCACGGACGGGGTGGATCGGCTCGTCGAACATGGGCAGGTCGATCTCGGCCAGGTCGAGCACCTCGACGTCGAACCCGCCGTGCTCCCTCGCGCGCTCGGCGATCCAGGCCGCGACGGGCGCGCCGACGCGGCCGGGCCGGGTGCTGCCGACGACGATCTGCAGAACGGGCACGGGCTTCCTCTTTCGGGTCGGACGGGGTCAGACGCTCGCGCGGGCGTCGAGCGGGGCGAGGCCGAGGTGGTCGCGCAGCGTCGAGCCGGTGTAGTCGGCCCGGAACGAGCCGCGCTCCTGCAGGATCGGCACGACCTTGTCGGCGAACTCGTCGAGCCCCGTCGGGGTGATGTGCGGGACCAGGATGAACCCGTCCGACGCCCGCTGCTCGACGAACCGCTCCATCTGCTCGGCGACGCTGCTCGGGGTGCCGACGAACGACTGCCGCGACGTCACCTCGGTCATCAGGTCGCGGATCGAGAGGTTGTTCGCTGCTGCCCGTTCGCGCCATTCCCGGGCCGTGGCGAGCGGGTCGCGGTACATCCGGTCGGCGGCGCGGCCCTGCGACACCCGCGGCGTGTCGCCGTCGACGACGAGCGGGTCGATGTCGGGCAGCGGGCCGTCGGGGTCGAGGTGCGAGAGGTCGCGGTTCCACACCTGCTCGAGGAAGCGCAGCGCGGTCTGCCCGCTGACCTGCTGGCGCCGGATCTGCCGGCCGCGCTCCTCGGCCTCGGCCTGCGTGTCCCCGAGCGCGAAGGTGGTGGCGGGCAGGATCTTGAGCTGGTCCTCCGTGCGGCCGTACGCCGCGAGCCGGCGCTTGACGTCGGCGTAGAACGCCTGGCCCGCTTCGAGGCTGCCGTGCCGGGTGAAGATCGCGTCGGCGCTGGCGGCGGCGAACTCGCGGCCCTCGTCGGAGTCGCCGGCCTGCAGCACGACCGGCCTGCCCTGCGGGCTGCGTGGCACCGAGAACCGGCCGCGGATGTCGAACTGGTCGACGTGCACGTCGAACCGGCCGGCGTCGGCCTCGCGCAGGAACTCGCCGGTCGCCTTGTCCGCGACGATCTCGTCGCCGCGCCAGGAGTCGAGCAGCGTCATGACGGTGTCGAGGAACTGTGTGGCGCGCAGGTACCGGTCGCCCTGGGCGAGGTAGCCGCCGCGGCGGAAGTTCTCCCCGGTGAACTTGTCCCACGACGTGACGACGTTCCAGGCCGCGCGCCCACCCGACAGGTGGTCGATCGACGCGAGCCTGCGGGCGACCTCGTAGGGCTCGTTGAACGTCGAGCTGATCGTCGCGGCCAGCCCCAGCTTCTCGGTCACGGCGGCGACGGCGGCGAGGATCGTCGCGTTGTCGGGGCGGCCGACGACGTCGAGGTCGTAGATCGCGCCGTTCTGCTCCCGCAGCCGCAGCCCCTCGGCGAGGAACATGAAGTCGAACCTGGCGCGTTCGGCGGTCCGGGCCATGTGCGCGAACGACGAGAACTCGATCTGGCTGCCCGACTCGGGCTCGCTCCAGACCGTCGTGTTGTTGACGCCGGGGAAGTGCGCGGCGAGGTGCATCTGCCTGCGGCTCATCGGGTGCTCCCTGCACGGTCGCGGACGACGGTGGCGTAGCGGTCGGCGGGCCGGGGCAACCCCAGGAGCCCGCGCAGTGTCGACGCCTCGTAGCCGGTGCGGAACTGGCCCCGGCGTTGCAGCTCGGGGACGAGCCCGCGGGTGACCTGGCGCAGGTCGTCGGGCAGGACCGCGGGGCGGAGCCGGAACCCGGACAGCCCGGCGGTGCGCAGGTCCGCCATGAGGTCGGCGAGTTCGGCCGGCGACCCGGCGAACACCCGGGCGTCGTCGGTGTACGCGGCCACCGAGTCGAGACGGGCCAGCCGGTCACGGGCGGCGCTCGCGTCGTCGTCGAGGACGACGGTGAGGTCGGCCCACACGTGCACGGTCTCGGCCTCGCGCCCGGCCGCCGCCTGCGCCTCCCGGATCGCGCCGACGGTCGTCCTGGCGTCCGCGGTGTCGCGCGGGGTGACGAAGCCGAGGTCGGCCGACGTCCCGACCAGCGCGAACGGCTCCGCACGGTGCGCGAGCGCGGCCACGATCGGCTGGCCCTGCGGCGGCCGCGGCGTGATCGACGGCCCGCGCACGCTGAAGTGCCGTCCCTCGAAGTCGATGTAGTGCAACCGCTCGCGGTCGACGAACCGGCCGGTCGCCGCGTCGCGGATGATCGCGTCGTCCTCCCAGCTGTCCCACAGCCGGCGGATGACCTCGACGGCGTCGGCGGCCTCGTCGAACAGCTCGGCGAGCAGTTCGTCGCGGTCGGTGGGCAGGGTGCGCCTGCCGAAGAGCTGGGCCTCCTCGGCGCGGCCCGAGACCCGCACCTGCACGCCGCCGCGCCCGCTGCTGACGTAGTCGAGCGTGGCGATCGTCGTCGAGACGTGGAAGGGCTCGGTGTGGGTGACGACGACCGTCGGCAGGATCCCGACGTGCGAGGTCAGCGGCGCGATGCGGGCCGCCAGCATCGACGCGTCGAGCCGCCCGCGGACCTGGTCGGTGCGTGGGTCGAGGGCGAACGCGTCGGCGGACTGCAGGCCGAGCGTGTCGTCCAGCGTCACCAGGTCGAGCAGGCCCTGCTCGGCCTCGGCGACGAGCTCGGCCCAGTAGCCGGCGGTGAACAGGTCGGTGGGCCGGGCCTGCGGCTCGCGCCAGGCGGCGGGATGGCGGCCGGCGCCGTCGAGCAGGACGCCGAGGTGAAGGGGGGTATCGGGCACGGTGAGGCCTTCGGGTCGGGCCGGCAGGGACGCGGGGCGGGGCCGCGCGTCAGAACCCGGCGGGCGATCCGAGGCCGTCGAGCCACAGCCTGCCGACGAGCACGGCCTCGGGACCGGGCAGCGTCGTCGCGACGCGCCTCGTGACCTGCTCCGGGCCGTGCATCACCCCAACATGGCACACGACCGGGCCCAGGTCAGCGTGATCCTGTCCTCGGCCTCTGCGGGAATAACCGGGAACGGTCGTGAGTGGCGTTGGTCGCCATGGCGACCAACGCCACTCACGGGTGGATCGGCGCCAGTGGCCAGCCGCCCGCGGCGAGCCGGGCCCGCACCCTGGCGATGTCCTCGTCCTGCGGGACGGCGTGCGAGATGGTCGCGCACGCCTCGCGGATGGCGTCGGCGGTGGCGGGGTCGCCGGTCTCGGCGAAGTGGTCGGCGACGGCTGTGACGTCGGCGTTGGTGAGCTGGTGTCCCAGCAGCGCGACCAGCGGGAGGTAGTCCTGCTGGGGCAGGCCCTCCGGGTAGCCGGCACGCACCCAGTCGATGATCGACTGCAGGAACGGGGGGAGCGGCATCGGGGTGTCCTTCCGGGATTCTCGGAGCGTGGCGCCGGCTCAGCCGGTGACGACCTCGTAGATGCCGAATGCGATCGCGGCGAGGACCACCGCGAAGCACAGGTACGCGACCGTCTGCCGGGCCGGGGAGGCGGCCACCCGGGCGGTGCCGTCCGTGCCGCTCGTGCGACCCGTGTCGAGCATCGTCACGCCGACGGCGACCAGCGCCGGCAGCCCGGCGCCGAACACCAGACCGAGCAGGAGGATGTTCCCGATCGCGGGCAGGTTGATCCACTGGGTCATCGGGCTGCTCCTCAGGCCGAGGCGGGGGTCGGGGTCTGCTCGCTCGGCGGCACGACGCTGCTGCCCGCCCACTCCTCGTTGACGTTCGACGGGGTGACGGCCGTGCGCCGCGACCGCAGGTAGATCCCGAGCGCGACGGCCGCGAGCACCAGGAACACGACGACGACCCCGGCCGTGCCGCCGATGCCGTCGGCGACGAGGTAGGAGACCGCGCCGACGACGCCCGCGGCGGGCAGGGTGACCAGCCATGCCGTGGCCATCCGGCCCGCCACGCCCCAGCGGACCCGCGCGCCACGCTTGCCCACCCCGCTGCCGAGGATCGAGCCGGTGGCGACGTGCGTCGTCGACAGGGAGTAGCCGAGGCCCGCCGACAGCAGGATCACCGCCGCCGACGACGCCTCGGCGGCCATGCCCTGCGGCGGGTCGATCTCGACGAGGCCCTTGCCCAGCGTGCGGATGACCCGCCAGCCGCCGATGTAGGTGCCGGCGCTGATGGCGATCGCGCAGGCGACGATCACCCACAGCGGCGCCTTCGCCGACGGCGGCAGGCTGCCGCCGGCGATCAGGGCCAGCGTGATGACGCCCATCGTCTTCTGCGCGTCGTTCGTGCCGTGCGCGAGCGACACCATCGACGCCGAGCCGATCTGCGCGTAGCGGAATCCGCGGTCGCGCGCTCCCGTGGCGATCCGGCGGCTGATCCGGTACACGAGCCAGGTGCCGACGGTGGCCACGATCCCGGCGATGACGGGGGAGAGCCCGGCCGGGATGACGACCTTGGACACGAGGTTCTGCCACTGCACGGCGTGGGCGCCCGCCGCCGCGAGCGTGGCGCCGACGACGCCGCCGATCAGCGCGTGCGACGAGCTCGACGGGATGCCGAGGAACCACGTGAGCAGGTTCCAGACGATGCCGCCGGTCAGCCCCGCGAACACGACGGTCGGCGTCACGAGCCGGGTGTCCACCAGGCCGCTCGCGATGGTCGCGGCGACGCTCAGGGACAGGAATGCGCCGACGAGGTTGAGCGCACCGGAGAGCGCGACCGCCGCACGCGGCTTCAGGGCGCCGGTGGCGATGGACGTCGCCATCGCGTTTCCGGTGTCGTGGAACCCGTTCGTGAAGTCGAACGCGAGGGCGGTCACGACCACCAGGACGAGGACAACGGTCACCCGGAAATCGTCCGTCCCCGTTCGGGTGACGTCGATGTCTCACGGCATTTCTGCATCGACCCGACGGGGTGGGTTCACCTGCTGTTCACCTGGCCCGGACGCTTTCCGGAAGAATCCGGAACAATGCCGCCGAGAGAATAGAAAGGCATTTCCGGACAACCATCGCTAACTCGCCGAAGCGGACCCGCGCGGTCCGGGTCAGGTCTCCTCGGCGACGATCTCGACGCGGTCCGGGTAGAACGCCAGGTGGCCCGCGATCGGGGCGACCGAGTCGTACGGCTCGCGGTAGGTCCAGGCCGCGTCGGAGACGGTCCCGGCGGCCGTGCTGACGTCGTGGTAGGACGCGTCGCCCTTGTACGGGCAGTACGTCGTGGTGTCGCTGTCGGCGAGCACCGCGGGATCGACGTCGGCGAGCGGCACGTAGTAGACCACCGGGTAGTCGGCCTCCTGCAGGGCGAGCGCACGCGTCGTGCTCGCGACCACGTGCCCGCCCGCCCGTACGACGACGCGGCGGTCGGCCGGCGCGATCGTGATCGGGTGGTCGGGCCCCGGAATCTTCACGGTGCGGGTCATGCGTCCTCCTCGACGGTCCACGGCGCCCTCGCGCCGTACACCGGGTAACCCGCCGCGGCCCGGATCTATTGCCTCTCGAGCGCGTCCGGCCTGTGGACGGCCTCGCCGCCGCTCTCGGCGCTGCGCACCAGGTACTGCGGCTCGTCCGCCGACGCACGGACCGTCCGCCCGCCCGCCTCGGTGTCGGAGGTGATCCGGCGCAGCACCTCGCCCTCGGCCCAGCCGCCGTGGCTCTTCCACCGCACCTTGTCGCCCTTGCGGAACTCCTGGCTCATCGCGGCCTCCTCGTCGGGACGTGGGTCCCCACGCCGTACCCCGGCGACCGGTCGTCCACGCCCGCGTGCCCCGATGGGAGACTCGACGGCCGAGCGGCACGAGCGTGCGACGGACGGGGGACCGCGGTGGGTGATCACGACCCGGCACAGGGCCCGGGACCGACACGGTCCCCGGCGGGCCCGCCGCCCGGACCACCCGGCCCGCACCCCGGCCCCGTGCCCCGGCCGCTGCCGCAGCCGCAGCGGGGGCCGGCCGGACCCGGGTGGCAGGTCCAGCACCGCGCCGAACACGGGCGGCACACCCACGGTCGGTCCGGCCCCTGGACGGGGATGGCCGACCAGCCGATCCCCGCGACGGGCAAGCTGCCGTTCCCGGCCTCCGGTCCGGCCCGCGACGGTTCGGGACTGACGGCACGCGGGCGTCGCAACATCGCGATCGCGGGCGTCGTGCTGCTGGTGGTCGCCGGATCGGTACTGGGCGCGCTCGCCGCGACGGGCGAGCTCGGGTCGGCACCAGCCGTCGTCGGGACCTGGTCGGGCACCTGTGTGCCCAGCCCCGGCGCGGGGACGGTGACGCTGCGTTTCGACGAGGACGGCACCGTCGCGGGCCTGTCGACGCGCCGCGGCGGCGGCCCGACCCGCTGGTCCCTCGACGGCGACGTCCTCGTGCTGACCGACCCCACGCGCCCGCAGGAGCCGCCGCTGCGGCTCGCCGTGACCGAGTCCGACGGCGACACCCTCGTCCTGGCCGGCGACGGCAGTTCCACCGCGCAGAGCCTGCGCTGCAGCTTCACCCGCGCGGGCTGAGCGGCGGGACCGGCTCGGCCGACGACGTCGCGACGCCGGTCATCCGCGCCGGTCGAGCGCCTCCCGGCGGTCGGCAAGGGTCAGCCGCGCGACGAGGACGACGATCAGCGCCAGCAGCACGACGGTGACGGTGCCCGCGCCGATGTCGAGACCGCCCGCGGCACGGGCCGCGGCACCCCAGTCGGCGAACGACGCGCCGAGCGGCCGGGTCAGCACGTAGGCGATCCAGAACGCCGGGACGGCCCCGAGCCCGAGCCATCGGTGCGCGGCCGCGGGCACGGAGATCGCGACGAGGAAGACCGCCCCGGAGGCGAGGTAGCCCCAGTCGAGCACCGTGGCGGTGAGGTCGCCGACGGCGGTGCCGAGCGCGAAGGTGGCCAGCACCGTCGCCCAGTAGAAGCACTCCCGGCGCCGCGACGTGACGCTGTGGATGGCGAGCGTTCCCTCGCGCAGCCACCAGGCGCCGAGCACGACCCCGAGGCCGACGGCGAACAGCACCGTCGACGTCACGTACGGCATGCCGAGCCCGACGTGCAGCGCGTCGGCGGCCATCGTGCCGAACACGCTCACCATCGTGACGGCCGACCAGTACACCCACGGCACGTAGCGGCGGACGGTGAGCTGAGCCGCCAGCGCGACGACGAGCAGCGCGCCGGCGATCGCCACCGCGACCGGCGGCGCGAGGTGGTGGCCGAGGGTGTCCGACGCCGTCTCCCCGGCGCCCGTCGTGATCACCTTGATGATCCAGAAGGTCGCGGTCACGGCCGGGAGCGCGGTCGCGGTCGCGCGGGCCGGGGCGGTGCCGGCGTCGCCCCGGCTGCTGGTGGGAGCGGTCACCCGCGGGACGTTAGGAGCGGTCCGGCCAGCGTCGGTGGCTCAGCGGGCAAGCCGACGGCAAAACCTCGGGAGTGTGGCGACGGTGACCCCGGCGCGGGCACACTGGGTCGTCCCGGAGGAAGGGGACGGAGTCATGCGCACGGTCCTCAACGTGATCTGGCTGGTGCTGTGCGGTGTGTGGCTGGCCATCGGCTACGCGATCGCGGGCGTCATCTGCTGCCTGTTGATCATCACGATCCCGTTCGGGATCGCCTCGTTCCGGATCGCCAACTACGCGTTGTGGCCCTTCGGTCGTGACCTCGTCCGCCGGCCCGACGCGGGTGCCCCCTCGGTGGTGGGCAACGTGATCTGGTTCATCTTCGCCGGCTGGTGGCTGGCGCTGGGCCACCTCGGGACGGCGATCGCGCTGGCGATCACGATCATCGGAATCCCGTTGGCCTGGGCGAACATCAAGCTGATCCCGGTGTCGCTGGTGCCGCTGGGCCGGATGATCGTGGAGCGGCCCGAGCTGGCCTACCCCGGTTACCGTCCAGCCCAGCCGGCACCGCGCTACTGAGCCCGTACCGCGCCACCGGGTCGTCGGCTACCGGGCCGGCACCGCGGCCGGGCCGAAGAGCGCCTGCTCGAAGTGGGCGGTGTCGAGGTGCTCCGGCACCTCGGCGATCCGCCCGTCGCGCACGGTGAACACCACGCAGTACGAGTTGTCGTAGTCGGCGCCGGTGACCGTCCGGCCGGTCGTGCGCCACTGCGCGACGGCCACGTCGCCGTCCGCGACGATCGACCTCAGGGTCGGGTTCGTCGGCGTGTCCGGGTCGAAACGAGCGACCGCGCGGCTGTAGAAGCCTCCGAAGACCCCGCTCGGGGTGAGCCTGCAGCACGTCGTCGCGGAGATCCGGTACCGGGCCTACGGGCACATGGACGAGATCGCCGCGGCCCGCGACCGGTACGACGCCCGGGACAGGACACCGGTCTGATCGCAGACCCGCCGGTTTCGTAGACCGCTCGTTACACTAAAACGCGACCCAGTCCGTCGCTCCGACGTGCGTCCGCGGGCGTCGAGCCGCACCCTCGAAGTGGAGGGACACATGACCGAAGAGCAGACCGTCGACGTGGTCGTCGTCGGAGCGGGTTTCGCCGGGCTCTACATGCTGCACCGGCTGCGCCGCAGCGGAATGCGCGCCGTCGTGCTCGAGGCCGCCGACGGGGTCGGCGGCACCTGGTACTGGAACCGCTACCCGGGCGCCCGCTGCGACTCCGAGAGCTACTACTACTCCTACTCGTTCGACGACGACCTCCAGCAGGAGTGGACCTGGTCCGAGCGGTACGCCGGGCAGGAGGAGATCCGGCGTTATCTCGACCACGTCGCCGACCGCTTCGACCTGCGGCGCGACATCCGGCTCAACACCCGGGTCACCGCGACGTCGTGGGACGAGGAGGCCGGCCTCTGGAACGTCGGGACCGAGGCGGGCGACACCGTCAGGGGCCGCTACCTCGTGACGGCGGTGGGCTGTCTGTCGTCGGCGAACGTCCCCGACATCCCGGGCCTGGACTCGTTCGAGGGCGACTGGTACCACACCGGGCAGTGGCCGCACGAGAAGGTCGACTTCTCCGGCAAGCGGGTCGGCATCGTCGGCACCGGGTCGACGGGTATCCAGGCCATCCCGGTGATCGCCGCCGAGGCCGCGCACCTGACCGTGTTCCAGCGGACGCCGAACTACAGCATCCCGGCGCGCAACGGCCCCATGTCGCCCGAGGTCTCGGCGAAGATCAAGCAGGAGTACGACCGGATCCGTGCGGTGCAGCGCGCCTCGACCAACGGCCACCCGTTCCTGATCAACGAGACCTCCGCGCTCGCCGTCGACGACGACGTGCGCACCGCGACCTACGAGTCGGCATGGGAGTTCGGCGGCCTGCGGTTCCGCGCCACCTACGCGGACCTGCTGGCGGACAAGGCCGCCAACGACACGGCGTCGGACTTCATCCGGAACAAGATCCGCGAGATCGTCAAGGACCCGGAGGTCGCCGAGCGGTTGCTGCCCAAGGACCACGGCTTCGCGACGAAGCGCCCGCCGATCGACACCGAGTACTTCGAGACCTACAACCGCGACAACGTCACGCTCGTCGACGTCCGGGCCACGCCGATCCAGGAGATCACCCCGACGGGCATGCGCACGAGCGAGCACGAGTACCCGCTCGACTGCATCGTGTTCGCGACGGGCTTCGACGCGCTGACGGGCCCGTTGCTGCGCATGAACATCCGCGGCCGCGACGGTGTCGCCCTGCGCGACCGCTGGGCCGAGGGGCCCAAGACCTACCTGGGTCTGCAGGTCGCCGGCTTCCCCAACATGTTCACGATCACCGGGCCGGGCAGCCCGTCGGTGCTCACCAACATGCCGACGTGCATCGAGCAGCACGTCGAGTGGATCATCGACTGCCTGGAGCACATGCGGGACAAGGGTCTCGACCGGGTCGAGACGACCGAGGACGCGGAGCGCGAGTGGGGTGCCGAGGTCGCCCGCGCCGCCGATCGCACTCTCCTGCCGCAGGCGTCGACGTCGTGGTACCTGGGCGCCAACGTGCCGGGCAAGCCGCGCGTCTTCATGCCCTACGCGGGCGGCATGGCGAACTACGCGAAGACGTGCGAGGAGGTCGCGGTGCGCGGCTACGACGGGTTCGTGATGACCTGATCACGACGGGTGCGGATACGGCCGCGTGGGTACGGAGATGTTTCCCGTGCCCACGCGGCCGTTGATATCGGAACTATTTCGGCTGCGCAGTCCGATGTACTTCCCCGCATCGGCCGGCGCCAAACATTTCCGTGGAGCACCTCACAGAATTTCTGTGTTTTCGCAGGTCGGGGACTCACGGGGGCTGCACGTCGGCAATTCGGTTGTTACCTTGGATCACCATGTTGGCGCGAGACGAGGACACCGATCATCCCGCCAGTCCGCCACCCGTCGTGGTCATCTCGGCCCCGACGGTCGACGACGGCGTCGAGTGCTCCCGGCTGGCCGCCGAGTCGAAGGTGCTGGACCTGAACTCGCGGTACGCCTACCTGCTGTGGTGCCGCGACTTCGGCGCGACCTCGGTCGTCGCGCGGCTCGGCCACGAGGACAACCCGCCGATCGGGTTCGTCACCGGCTACCGCAGGCCGGACGCCCCCTCCACCCTCGTGGTCTGGCAGGTCGCCGTCGACGCCGAGGCGAGGGGCCTGGGCGTCGCAGGCCGCATGCTCGACGCCCTCGCCGAGCGGGTGCCCGACATCGACCACCTCGAGACCACCATCACGCCCGACAACGAGGCGTCCGAGCGGCTGTTCACGGCGTTCGCCGAGCGCCGGGGCGCGCCCGTCGCCAGGACCGAGCTGTTCTCCGCCGACCAGCTCGGCGCCGATCACGAGCCGGAGATCCTCCACCGGATCGGGCCGTTCGCGGCCTGAGCGCACCACCCGGGGCGGCCGCACACCGCCGCCCGGAACGGTGCCCCATCCCCACGGCCGTTCCCCGACATCGCCCGACCGTGACTCCCCTCGGAGACGCGGCATCGTGATCGCGACGATCCCCATCGCGATCCCACCGCGACGGCACCGCAGCCGCGCGGCGTTTCCGATCCGACGGCAGAGATTCGACAGCAGATGACCACGACCGATCCGACGAAGACGACCGCCCTGACGACACCGACGACCGACGACCACGTGATCGACACGACCGTAGGGACTGCAATGCTCGAGACGCCCACCGCCGGAACCACTCGCCGCGCTCCCGGAGCCCGATCCGAGACCGTCTTCGGTGAGCTGGAGTCCGAGGTCCGCAGCTACTGCCGGAACTGGCCCGTCGTCTTCGACACCGCGCGCGGGAGCCGCCTCACCGACGTCGACGGCCGCTCCTACCTCGACTTCTTCGCGGGCGCCGGTGCCCTCAACTACGGGCACAACCCGCCCGCGCTGAAGAAACCGCTGATCGACTACCTGACGCGCGACGGCGTCACCCACGGCCTGGACATGTACACCACGGCCAAGGGCGAGTTCCTCGAGACGTTCCGCGACCTGGTGCTCGAACCGCGCAACCTCGACTACCGGATCCAGTTCCCGGGTCCGACCGGCGCCAACGCGGTCGAGTCGGCGCTCAAGCTGGCGCGCAAGGTCACCGGCCGGGAAGCGATGATCAACTTCACCAACGCCTTCCACGGGATGACGCTGGGCGCGCTCTCGGTGACCGGCAACTCCATGAAACGCGGCGGTGCGGGCGTGCCGCTGGTGCACGCGACGCCGATGCCGTTCGACAACTACTTCGACGGGACCGTCCCGGACTTCCTCTGGTTCGAGCGGCTGCTGCAGGACCAGGGCTCGTCGCTCAACGAGCCGGCGGGCGTGATCGTCGAGACCGTGCAGGGCGAGGGCGGGATCAACCCGGCCCGCATCGAGTGGCTGCAGGGCCTCGCCGAGCTGTGCAAGAAACACGGGATGCTGCTGATCGTCGACGACGTGCAGATGGGCGTCGGACGGACCGGCCCGTTCTTCTCCTTCGAGATCGCGGGGATCGAGCCCGACATCGTCACCGTCTCGAAGTCGATCTCCGGTTACGGGCTGCCGATGGCGCTCGTGCTGATCAAGCCGGAGATCGACCAGTGGAGCCCCGGCGAGCACAACGGCACGTTCCGCGGCCACAACCCCGCGTTCGTGACGGCCACCGCGGCGTTGCGCGAGTTCTGGTCCGACGACGCGCTGGAGCGCTCGACGCTGGCCAAGGGCGAGCACGTCGACGAGGCGTTCACCAGGATCGCGACCGACAACGCCGAGGCCGGCATCATCGTCAAGGGCCGTGGGCTGGCCCGCGGCCTGCAGTTCGAGCAGCCCGAGCAGGCGGCCAAGGTCTGTGCCGCGGCCTTCGAACGTGGTCTGCTGATGGAGACATCCGGCCCGCTCAGCGAGGTCATGAAGGTGCTGCCCCCGCTGACCGTCAGCGACGACGAGCTCGACGAGGGACTCACCGTCATCGCCGAGTCGGTCCGCACCGTGGTGAAGGGAGCCTGACCGTGATCGTCCGGACGCTGGATGAGATCACCGACACCGACCGCGACGTCAAGACGCCCAACTGGCGCAGCAAGCGCATCGTGCTGGCGGGCGACGGCGTCGGGTTCTCCGTCCACGAGACCGTGCTCGGCGCGGGTACGGTCAACGACTTCTGGTACGCCAACCACATCGAGGCCGTGTTCGTCACCGAGGGCGAGGGCGAGCTCTACGACAAGGACAACGACGTCACCTACCAGCTCGGACCGGGCTCGATCTACGTGCTCAGCGGCAACGAGCGTCACCAGCTGCGGCCGCGCACCGAGATGCGGACCGTCTGCGTGTTCAACCCGCCGGTCACCGGGCGGGAGGTGCACGACGAGAACGGCGTGTACCCGCTGATCAGGATCGAGCCCGACGAGACGGCCGCCGGCGCGCAGGCCGAGGTGCAGAAGACGCGAGTCGAGGAGGCGAGCTGAATGACTGCCGTCACCGGCAGTGACCGACGGACCGACGACCGCTACTTCACCCGGATCGCGAGTACCCCCGCGCTGATCGAGCGCGCCGAGCCCACGGTGTGGGGCGGCCCCGAGGGCGGGATGTTCGGCGCCCAGGAGCTGGAGGCGCACGAGCGCGACGGGTTCGTGCAGGTGCCCCAGCTCCTCACGGCCGAGGAGGTCGCGGGCTACGCGGCCGAGCTCGACCGGCTGGCGACGGATCCGGCCGTGCGCGGGGACGAGCGCTGCATCGTCGAGAAGTCGTCGAACGAGGTGCGGTCGATCTTCGAGGTCCACCGCATCAGCGACGCGATCGCGCGGTTGGTCGCCGACGATCGCGTGGCGGGCCGGGCCCGGCAGATCCTGGGCTCGGACGTCTACGTCCACCAGAGCCGGATCAACTACAAGCCCGGCTTCGGCGGCGGCGGCTTCTACTGGCACTCCGACTTCGAGACCTGGCACGCCGAGGACGGGATGCCGCTGCCGCGCGCGGTCAGCTGCTCGATCTCGCTCACGGAGAACTTCGCCTACAACGGCTGCCTCATGATCATGCCGGGGTCGCACCGGACGTTCGTGTCCTGCGTCGGCGAGACGCCGGAGGACCACTACCGGGCGTCGCTGAAGGAGCAGGAGATCGGCACCCCGGACCCGGACAGCCTCACCGCGCTGGCCGACCGGCACGGCATCGCGATGCTCACCGGCGCGGCCGGGTCGGCGACGTTCTTCGACTCGAACTGCATGCACGGCTCGTCGGACAACATCTCGCCGTACCCGCGGTCGAACATCTTCGTGGTGTTCAACAGCGTCGAGAACACCAGCGTCGAGCCGTTCTACGCACCGGCCCGCCGTCCGGACTTCATCGGGGCCCGGGACTTCACGCCGGTCCCGCGCTGACCCGGCCCACCACCTCGCCGGTCCCGCCCTGCCCCGGGCGGGCCCGGCACGCCCCCTACACCGGATGTTCGGCGTCGACGGGGGTGACCATCGGCACGACCGGCGTGAGCTCCGGACGCTTGGGCAGGTAGCCGTCGCCGATCGCGATACCGCGCAGCCGCTTGCGGACGTAGGGCATGACGTGGTCGCGGAACCACACGAGATCCGACTGCTGGCGCGCCCTCCAGCGCGGCGCCTCGGCCGCAGGCCACGGCGTGCGCCAGTCGGCCGGCACCGGCTCGCCGAGGACCTCCAGCACGCGCAGCGCGACGCGCTCGTGGGCCTCGGGCGTCAGGTGCAGCCGGTCCAGGCTCCATGCCCGCGGGTCGGCCAGCACGTCCATGGCCCACAGGTCGACGACGCGGCAGCCGTGCCGTTCGGCGCTCGCCCGCATCAGCTCGTTGTAGCAGGCGACCCGGCCGCGCAGCCGGCGCAGCAGCAGGTGCATCTTGCGCAGGTCGAACCCCGTGAAGATCAGCACCTCGGCGCCGGTGGCCACCAGCCGGGCCAGTGCCGCGTCGAAGCGCGCGGCGAGGTCGTCGGTGTCGCAGTGGAAGCCGATGATGTCGTTGCCGCCCGCACAGAACGTGATCAGGTCGGGCCGCAGCCGTTCCGCCACCGGGATCTGGTCCTCGACGATCTGGTCGAGCAGCTTCCCGCGCACGGCCAGGTTCGCGTAGGAGAAGTCCGGACGGCCCGCGGCCAGTCGCTCGGCGACCCGGTCGGCCCAGCCGCGCGGCGAGCCGTCGTCCCACAGGTCGTCGAGACCTTCGGTGAAGCTGTCGCCGATGGCGACGAACGTGTTCCTGGCGCGCATGGCAACCCCCTCGATCGAACTGCGCTGCGCCACCGTCCATGCCCGGGCGTCGTTCACCCGCGCGTCATCCCACGGTCGGGTGGTGCAAGCCTAAGGATCACCCGACGGGCCCGGCTCACGCCAGAGGGGTGATGGGATCGCCGCAATAGGGCACCCTTACCTATGTGACCGCTCCTCGTACGCCCGTCGAGCCGACCCTGCGCGAGATCCTCGGCGGCCGGCACGGCGCCGTCGACGCGACGCTGCCCGTGGTCGCGTTCGTCGTGGGCTGGCTCGTCGCGCAGGCCCTGGGCAGCACGTCCGCCGTCGCCGTGGGTGGCGCGGCGGCGGTCGTCGTCGCCGGTGTCGTCGCCACCTACCGGCTGGCGCGCGGACACCGGCCCCGGTCGGTGCTGCTCGGGCTGCTGCCCGTCGCCGTCGCGGTGGCCGTGGCGGTCGCGACCGGACGGGCCGTCGACTTCTTCCTGGTCCAGATCGTGAGCAACGCCGGCAGCGCGCTGGCGTTCGCGGTCTCGATCGTGATCCGCTGGCCGCTGCTGGGGGTCGTCGTCGGACTCGTCCTCGGCCAGAAGACGCGCTGGCGCCGGGATTCGGACCTGCTGCGCGCCTACGGCCGGGCCAGCTGGGTGTGGGTGGGCCAGTACCTCGTGCGGCTCGTGGTGTTCCTGCCGCTGTACGCCGCGGACCAGGTCGTCGCGCTCGGGATCGCCCGCGTCGCGCTGACCTGGCCGCTGGTGGCGGCGTGCGTGGCGCTGTCGTGGGTCGTCGTGAAGCGGTCGTTGCCCGCCGATCATCCGGGGCTGTTGCACCCCGTCGCCCCGGGAACGCCGGTTCGCCCGAATGATCACGGAGAGTCGTGACGCGGACACCCGCGTGCGCAAGATCGGTTACGGCTCGATAACATCTGCGGCTCGATGCACCACGAAGGAGAGTGAAGGCACTCACTGTCGGTGATCAACGGGCGCGTTTTCGGTCGTCGTCGGCGTTGAGACGGGTGAGCGCACCGAACCGACGTGATCGCGAACAGGAGCCATGCGGTACCAGCAGTCCCCCTCCCCGAACCCCGATCCCGATCGGCAGCCCGCTCCCCGGTCTCGCCGACACCCCGACTCCCCGGCCCCGCCGCCGGCGCCCCCGCCCGTGACACCGTCCGGCGGGCCTCCGGTGACGCCGTATCCCGGGGGTTCGGCCGCGCCGGGTGGCGCGCACGCCGCGCGCCGCGGCCGGGTCGGTGTCCACACCCCGCCCGGCGGTCAGCCGCCCGCAGCCGACCACGCCGTGCCGCCGCAGGTGCGTCGCCACGTGGGTGGGCCCGCGGCGCCGTCGGGAGCCCCCGCAGGTCCATACGCCGGGGGAGCCGGCGCGACCCCGCTGCCGGGGATGCCGGCTCCGGGGCCGGGGGCGCCGTCGCAGTGGGGAGGAGTCCCGACCTCGCGTCCGGGGGTGCCGACCCCGGCGCCGGGGGTGCCGACGCAGCAGGGTCCGCCGCCCGGGGGAGCGACGCAGTTCGCGCCCGGGCACGCGGGGCCGGGCGCCGTCCCGCCGCAGGCGGCGACGGCCCGGCACACCGCCGAGAGCGAGACCACCTCGACCGAGACGACCACGAAGACCGAGACCACCACGAAGACCGAGAGGTCGTCGGGACTGCTCGCGGAGTACAACATCCCCAAGGTGGTCGCGGGTGGTGCCGCCGCGGCCACGACGGCCGTCGTGGGCTCCTACTTCGGTGTCGCGGGGACCGTCACCGGAGCGGCGCTCGCCGCCGTCGTCACCTCCGTCGCGACGACGACGTTCCAGCGCGGCCTCGACAGGACGACCCGCACCGTGCGCTCCCGCGTGGTCAAGCTCCGCCACGCCGACCCGGCCACCGCGGCGACGGCGGTCATGCCGGCCGTCGCGGCCGCTCGTGACGGTGCCACCGTCGCCGCCCCGGCCGGCTCCGACGAGCAGGCGACGGTGCTCGCCCCGCCCGTCGTGCCGCAGCGGCAGTCGCGGTTCACTCCCAAGCGGATCGCGATCACGACGGGCGTCGCCGTCCTCGCCTTCGTCATCGGGCTGTTCGTGGTGACGGGCATCGAGTGGATCAAGGGATCGCCGATCTCCGGCGGCGAGTCCGGCACGTCGGTCGGGCGGGTCCTGCACTCCGCCCCCACGACCGGGCCCACCGCCCCCGCGAGCGACGAGGACTCCACCGACGAGCGCTCGACGGCCACGACGCCGACCGAGTCGCCGACACCGTCGTCGCAGGCCCGGCAGCCGGGCGGCGCCGCCGACCGCACCAGCGCCCCGCCGACGACGTCCGGCTCGGCGCCGGCGACGCCCCGCGGCGGCCTGCTGCCGGGGCTCAGCGGCGCCGACCCCGACGCGGGGACCGGCGGCTCGGGATCGGGCTCGGGCACCGGGAACTGACGTGAGCGGGCCGGGCGGTGCGGACGGCCCGGCTCAGCCGCGGAGCCGGGACGCGAGCGACTGCGCGGCGGCGCGGGGGTCCTCCGCCTCCGTCAGCACCCGCACCACGACGATGCGCTCGGCGCCGGCCGCGAGCACCTCGTCGAGACGGTCGTGGTCGATGCCGCCGATGGCGAACCAGGGCCGCTCGGGCTTGCGGTCGGCGACGGTACGGACGAGCCCCAGCCCCGGCGCGGGACGGCCGGGCTTGGTGGGCGTGGGCCAGCAGGGACCGGCGCAGAAGTAGTCGACACCCGGCTCGGCGGCGGCCGTGGCGGTCTCGTCCGCGCTGTGGGCCGACCGGCCGACCACGACGTCGTCGCCGACGACGCGCCGCGCCCACTCGACGGGGAGGTCGTCCTGGCCGAGGTGCAGGACGTCGGCACCCGCGGCGAGGGCGACGTCGGCCCGGTCGTTGACGGCGAGCAGGGCGCCGTGGCGGGCGCACGCGTCGGCCAGGATCTCCAGCGCCGCGAGCTCCTCACGGGCCTCCAGCGGACCGTCGGAACCCTTGTCGCGCAGCTGGATCACGTCGACCCCGCCGGACAGCACCGCGTCGGCGAACTCGGCGAGGTCACCCCGCTCCCGGCGGGCGTCGGTGCAGAGGTAGAGGCGGGCGTCGGCGAGCCGCGCGCGCCGGGAGTCACCATCGGAGGACACGTCCGCGACCCTACGGCGTAAGGTTGGACGAAGGTGACGCACGGGAGCCCGGCACAGCGGGCTGAGAGGGGACGCGAACCGTCCCGACCGTCGAACCTGATCCGGGTCATGCCGGCGCAGGGAGCGGGGAGATGAGCACGAAGCACACACGACTGGTCGTCGTCGGTGGCGGCGTCATCGGTCTGAGCTGCGCCTGGCGCGCGGCGGCCGACGGGTTCGCGGTCACGCTGGTGGACGCGGCACCGGCCTCGGGTGCGTCCTGGGTCGCGGGCGGGATGCTCGCGCCGGTCACCGAGGCCTGGCCCGGCGAGGAGGCGCTGCTCGAGCTGGGCGTCGCGTCGGTGGCCCTGTGGCCGGAGTACGCGGCCCGGCTCGGCGAGGCGGCCGGACAGCCCGCGGGACTGCGGACCGAGGGCACGGTCGTCGCCGCGACCGGCAGCGGCGACCGCGCCGAGCTCGACGCGCTGGCCGCGCACCTGGGTCGGATCGGCCGTCCGGTCGAGCGGCTCGGCGGCCGTGAGCTGCGCCGGCTCGAACCCGCGATCGGCCCGGAGGTCCGCGGCGGTCTGTCGGTGCCCGACGACCTGGCCGTCGACAACCGGATGCTGCTGGCCGCGCTGCGAGCGGCGGCCGAGAAGGCGGGGGTGACGTTCGTCGCGCGCAACGCCGTCGCCGTGACCGGGACGACCGTGACGTGCGACGACGGCGAGGAGATCGCGGCCGACGCCGTGCTCGTCGCCGCGGGTGCGCGCTCGGCCGCGCTGCACCCCGCGCTCGACGGGCTCGTCCGCCCGGTCAAGGGCGAAATCCTGCGGCTCGCGCACCGACCCGGCGCGTTCCCGGCGCCCGTCCGGACGGTCCGTGCGCTCGTCGACGGCCGGCCGGTCTACGCCGTCCCGCGCGACGGTGGCGGGCTCGTCGTCGGCGCGACGCAGGCCGACGTCGGGTTCGACACCGAGCCCACCGTCGGCGGCGTGCGCGACCTGCTGCGCGACGTCGAACGGGTGCTCCCCGGCGTCGCCGAGTTCGCGCTGCTCGAGGTGGCGGCCGGGTTGCGCCCGGGAAGCCCGGACAACCTGCCGCTGATCGGCGGGCTCGGGCCGGACGGGCCGCTCGTCGCCACGGGCCACCACCGCAACGGCATCCTGCTCGCCCCGGTCACGGTCGAGGCGGTCCTCGCGCTGCTGCGCGGGGCACAGGTGCCCCCGGTGGCACGGGTGGCCGACCCCGCCCGGCCGACGGCGCGCTCGACAGGACGGAGGGAGACCGCCCGATGAAGGTCTGGATCAACGGCGACGCCCACGAGCTCCCCGACGGCGCGGGCGTCGTCGCGGCGCTCGACGCCATCGGCGCGCCCCGCCAGGGGGTGGCCGTCGCCGTCGACGCCGAGGTGGTGCCGCGCGCGGAGTGGGACGCGACGGCGCTGACCGACGGCGCGCGTGTCGAGGTGCTCACGGCGGTGCAGGGAGGATGACGGGTGTGACCGAGGACCAGCTCGTGGTCGCGGGCCGCAAGATCGGCTCGCGACTGATCATGGGCACCGGTGGTGCCGGCAACCTGGAGATCCTGGAGCGCGCGCTCGTGGCGTCCGGCACGGCGCTGACGACGGTCGCCATGCGCCGCATCGACGCCACCACCGGCACCGGGGTGCTGGACCTGTTGCGCCGCCTGGGGATCGAGGTCCTGCCCAACACCGCGGGCTGCCGGAGCGCCGCCGAGGCCGTCCTCACCGCGCGGCTGGCCCGCGAGGCGCTGGAGACCGACCTCGTGAAGCTGGAGGTCGTCGCCGACGAGCGGACATTGCTGCCCGACCCGATCGAGCTGCTCGACGCCGCCGAGCAGCTCGTCGACGACGGGTTCACCGTCCTGCCCTACACCAACGACGACCCGGTGCTGGCCCGGCGGCTCGAGTCCGTCGGCTGCGCGGCCGTCATGCCGCTGGGCTCCCCGATCGGCACCGGTCTGGGCATCCGCAACCCGCACAACATCGCGATGATCGTCGAGCAGGCCGGGGTGCCCGTCGTGCTCGACGCGGGCATCGGCACGGCGTCGGAGGCCGCGCAGGCGATGGAGCTGGGATGCGACGCCGTCCTGCTCGCCACGGCGGTGACCCGCGCGGGCGACCCGGAACGGATGGCGCACGCGATGCGGCTGGCGGTCGAGGCCGGGCGGGCTGCGCACGGCGCCGGGCGGATCCCGCGGCGCTACTGGGCGCAGGCGTCGTCGCCGGATCTCGATCCGTCGAGCTGAGCCGCCCGCCCTGCGCTACCGGGCGGGTTCGACGCTCGCGCGGTGCCGGCGGGCCAGGATCCGGTAGGTCTCGGGGTTGGTGCGGACCCACCACGCGGCCGAGCCGGTCAGCGGTCCGCGCGGGGTCGCCGTGACGTCGCCGAGCACGAGCGTGCCGTCCTCGACGATCTTGTTCGGCGGGACGGTCGCGCCCGCGCCGACGAGGCAGCGGGCGCCGATGCGGGCGCCGTCCTGGATGGTCGCACCGTTGCCGACGACGGACTCCGGCCCGATGACGCAGCCGTGCACGACGCACAGGTGTCCGATGGTCGCGCCGGCGCCGACCTCGGTCGCGGGGTCGTCGCCGCCGTGCAGGACGGAGCCGTCCTGCACGTTCGCGCCCGCGCGGACGATGATCGGCCCGAGGTCGGCGCGGAGCACGGCGTTGTACCAGATCGACGCGTCGGCCTCGACGCGCACGTCGCCGACGAGGGTGGCGGTCGGAGCGATCCAGGCGTCGGGGTGCACGGTGGGCGAGACGCCCTCGAACGCGAACAGCGGCATGTCCCGAGCCTGCCCGATCACCGCGGGTGGTCCTCCGGTGGGACCGCCACCCGGTCGACGACGACCCCCGCCTCCTCGAGCGCGGCGACCTCGGCGGCGGGCGCGTCCTGCCGCCACCCGCAGGGGTGTTCGTCCCCGATGTCCGGCGTGCCGCGCTCCGGGGGACACGCCCGATCGGCCACCCTGGACGGGTGCGTCGCCTACCCGTCCGTCCTCTTCTGACCGTCCTGCTCGCGGCGGTCGTCGCCGGCACCGTCGCCGGCTGCACGGCCGACGGCAACGCCGACGACCGCGGCATCGCGACGGCCACGCCCGCGCCACCGGCGGCGCCCGACCACTCGCAGCCGCTCCCCGCGACGCGCGCGGTGCCGGTCTACTACGCGGCCGACACCCCGTCCGGGCCCCGCCTGCAGCGTGAGTTCCACGCCCTCGCGACGATCGACGTCGGCTCGGCGGCGGTCCGGGAGATGCTCGGTGCCCGGCCGCTCGACGAGGACTACCGCACGCTCTGGCCCGGCACCGCGGCGCTGCGCTCGTCGGTGACGCGCGAGGGCGGGGCAATCGTCGTCGACCTCACCGGCGTGGGCCGCGACGCACCGGACCGGGCGACCGCGGCCCTGGCGCTGCAGCAGCTCGTCCTCACCGTCCAGGGCGCGCTGCAGTCGACCGACCCGGTGCGGGTCCTCGTCGACGGGCAGCGCACCGACCGGCTGTGGGGGCTCGTCGACGTCGGTACGCCCGTCGCGCGGGCGGACCAGACCGCCGTGCGCTCGCTCGTGCAGATCGACTCGCCCGCCGACGGGGCGACCGTCGGTCGCGACGTCGTCGTGACGGGCGAGGCAGCGGTGTTCGAGGCGACGCTGCCGTGGGAGGTCCGGCAGGGCGACCGCGTGGTGGCGTCGGGGGTCGCGACGACCGCGGAGGGGCAGCGGTTCAGCCCCTACCGCTTCACCGTCCGGCTCGAACCCGGGCAGTACGTGCTCGTGGTGACCGAGGACGACCCGTCGGGCGGTGCGGGCCGGCCGCCGTTCACCGACACCAAACGGATCACCGTCCGCTGAGCGGACGGTGATCCGGCGGCGCTCAGGCGCTGGCCACGGCCAGGTGGATCGGACCCTCGCGCTCGGCGAGACGGACGCCGCCGCCGCCCCAGCGCTGGGCGATCATCTCCGCGGCGATCGAGACGGCCGTCTCCTCGGGGGTGCGCGCCCCGAGGTCGAGCCCGATGGGGCTCGACATCCGGGAGAGCTCCTCCTCGTTCAGGCCCGCCTCGCGGAGCCGCTCGAGCCGGTCGTCGTGGGTGCGCCGCGAGCCCATCGCGCCGATGTAGCCGACCTTGGGCAGCCGCAGCGCGACCTCGAGGACGGGCACGTCGAACTTGGGGTCGTGGGTGAGCACCGTGATGACTGTGCGCTCGTCGATCCGGCCCGCCTTCGCCTCGGCGGCCAGGTACCGGTGCGGCCACTCGACGACGACCTCGTTGGCACCCGGGAACCGGCTCGCGGTGGCGAACACCGGGCGGGCGTCGCACACCGTCACGCGGTAGCCGAGGAAGTTGCCCATCTTGGCGACGGCCGCCGCGAAGTCGATGGCGCCGAACACGATCATCCGCGGCGGCGGCGCGAACGACTCGACGAAGACGTCGAGACCCTCGCCGCGGCGCTGCCCGTCGACCCCGTAGTGCAGGGTGGCGTTGCGGCCCGCGGCGAGCAGGCCCCGCACGTCGTCGCGCACGGCCTCGTCGAGCCGCGTCGACCCGGTGGTGCCGTCGACCGAGTCGGGCCAGACGATCAGCCTGCGCCCCAACCGCTCCTCCGGTCCGGCGACGACGGTGGCCACGGCGACCGGCGACTCCTCCCGGATCGCGTCGGCGACCTTGCCGAGCTGCTCGTAGGTCTCGGGCGAGACCTTCTCGACGTAGATGTCGAGGATGCCGCCGCACGTCAGGCCCACGGAGAAGGCGTCGTCGTCGGAGACGCCGTAGCGCTGCAGCCGCGGCCGCCCGTCGGCGAGCACCTCGCCACCCAGCTCGTAGACCGCGCCCTCGACGCAGCCGCCCGAGACACTTCCGACGGCCTCGCCGGCAGGTCCCACCAGCATCGACGCGCCGGGTTGCCGCGGCGCGGACCGGAAGGTGCCGACGACCGTCGCCAGTGCGGCCTCCTGGCCGTTCTTCCACCAGCCCTCGAGCTGGTCGATCACGTCACGCATGCTTCACCACCTCGAGAAGACGCTCCAGCGTGCCCAGGCTGTGCCCGGCCAACAACTCGTCCAAGTACGGCAGAGCCGCGACTATTCCACCCTGGACCGGGGCGTAGCCGTCCTTGCCGGCGTGCGGGTTGACCCACACGACCTTGTGCGCGAGCCGGCTCAGCCGCTGCATCTGCTCGGCGAGGAGCGCGGTGTCGCCGCGCTCCCAGCCGTCGGAGAACACGACGACGACCGCGCGCCGCGCCGCCCCGCGCTGCCCCCAGCGGTCGACGAACGCCCGCAGCACCTCACCCAGCCGGGTCCCGCCCGACCAGTCAGGGATGGCCTTCCCCGCGGCGTGCAGCGCGTGCTCGGGATCGCGCATCCGCAGCTCGCGCGTGACCCGGGTGAGCCGGGTCCCCAGCGTGAACGCCTCGACCGAGCCGGGGGAGCGGCGGACGACGACGTGCGCGAACCGCAGCAGCGAGTCGGCGTAGGGCTCCATCGAGCCCGACACGTCGATGAGCATGACGACCTTGCGCGGCCGTTTGGACGCCGAGCGCAGGTACAGCTCGCGCAGCTCGCCGTGGTTGCGCAGGGCCGCGCGCAACGTGCGGCCGGGGTCGGGCACGCCATGGCGGCCCGGCCGCAGCCTGCGTGACGACCGGGTCGGGGGGTCGGGGCGCAGCGTCGCCAGCAGGGACCGCAGGTGCTGACGCTCCGCGGGGGTCATGTCACCGAGGTCGCGGTGGCGCAGCACCTCGGTGCCGCTCGCGGCGGCCTTGATCTGCGGACCGTCGTCGCCGGCCTCGTCGGTGCCCGGGTCCTGCGACGTCGACAGCGACGCCAGCTTCGGCGGGGGCGGGGGCCGCTCGTCGACGATCCGGGTGCGCCCGCCGCGCGGCGGGTCGAACCAGGCGTCGAACGCCATGTCGTAGCGCGGCAGGTCGTCCGGGTCGGAGCACAGCGTCAGCCGGCCCGCCCAGTACGTCTGCATCCGGCTGGTGACGTCGAGCTCGTCGACCGCGGAGAGGAAGGCCGCCACCCGGTCGGTCGTGATCGGCAGGCCGGCGTTGCGGAGCACGGCGGTGAAGCCGACCAGGCCCGGGATCGGGTCGGCGTCGGCTTCCTCGTCGGCGAGGGCCGGGGCACCGGGGTACATGGCGTTCGTGACCGCCCTCAGGACGCCAGCAGGGCGTCGAGGCGGTCCCGTACCCGGTCGGCGTCCTCGCGGTACTTCAGCACCGCGCCCAGCGTCGCCGCCGCGCTGTCGACGTCGAGGGTCGTCGCGCCGACGAGCTGCAGCGCCTGCGCCCAGTCGATCGACTCCGCGACGCCCGGCGGCTTGAGCAGCTCGGCATTGCGCAGCTTGGCGACGGTCGTCGCGACCTGGGTGGCGAGCCGCTCGGGCACCTCCGGCAGCCGGCTGCGCAGGATGGCGATCTCGCGCTGCACGTTCGGGTGGTCGAGCCACAGGTAGAGGCACCGGCGCTTGAGCGCGTCGTGCACCTCGCGGGTGCGGTTGGAGGTGAGGACGACCAGCGGCGGGGTCGCGGCGCGGATCTCGCCCAGCTCGGGGATGGTGACGGCGTGCTCGGTGAGCACCTCGAGCAGGAAGGCCTCGAACTCGTCGTCGGCGCGGTCGACCTCGTCGACGAGCAGCACGCTCGGCGTCGTGGTCAGGGCCCGCAGGATGGGGCGGGCCAGGAGGAAGCGCCGGTCGTAGAGGGAGGCCTCGACCTCGTCGGCGTCGAGGGTCGACCCGTCGACACCCGCGGCCGCCTCCAGCGCGCGCAGGTGCAGCAGCTGGCGGGGGAAGTCCCAGTCGTAGAGGGCCTGGCTCGCGTCGATGCCGTCGTGGCACTGCAGCCGGATCAGCTCGGCGCCGAGCACCTGGGCCATCGCCTGGGCCAGCGCCGTCTTCCCGGTCCCTGGTTCGCCCTCGCAGAACAGGGGCCGTCCCATGCGCATCGCGAGGAACGCGGCGGTCGCGAGGCCGTCGTCGGGCAGGTACCCCGTGGCTCGGAGTGCCTCGGTCAGTTCCGCGGGCGAGGCGGGCACCGGGGGGAGCGTGGCCGTCACGACCGGGCCCCCGGCGTCGGCGGCCCGGAGTGGGCGGTACGTCGGTTCACTCTTCCAGCATGGCCCACGCGCAGGCCCGGGGCCAGGTGTGACGGTCGTCGCTGCACAGCACAGCGTGGTCGTCCCGTCACGGATCGTCGAGCAGGACGATGTGATCGGATCGACAACATTTCCGATTCGGTTCTAATGTTTCGAGCGTGATCGTTTCGTGATACGCCCCCCTGACCTGCCGTTACTCGACCGTCGGCAAGTATTCATCAGACGTTACCGTGACGATGGTCACTCAGGTTCGATTTGACCAGATCCGGAACCGGAAACGTAGCGTTCTCGCTCGGTCGTTCCGGAAGGCGCGGCCGAATACATCCGGAACCGCCGCTCCCGGCTCCCTGTCCCGCGGTTTCCGGTCCGTCGAGTGGAAAAGACGGGGCAGGGCGAGGAAGCAATTTCCGGAACGCAAGCAATTGTGTTCCGGGGCACGGACGGCACCCCCACCGTCCACGGGCACCCCTGCCCGGCCCCGCGGAATTCCTCGGGAAGCGGTAGGAGAGCAACGACATGACGCTCGTCTCCAAACGGAGCCTCGCGCGCCTGCTGGTCGCCGGCGTGATCGCCGTCGGTGCGCCGGTTGCGGTCGCCGGGACGGCCAACGCCGCCCCCGCCGACGCATGGGACCGCCTGGCGCAGTGCGAGAGCGGCGGCAACTGGGCCATCAACACCGGCAACGGTTTCTACGGTGGCCTGCAGTTCACCCTGAGCACCTGGAAGGCCTACGGCGGCACCGGTTCGCCGCAGAACGCCTCCCGCGCCCAGCAGATCGCGGTCGCCGAGCGCGTCCTGGCCGGTCAGGGCTGGGGTGCGTGGCCCGCGTGCTCGCGCAAGCTCGGCCTGTCCGGCAGCGTGCCGAAGCAGGCGCCGGTCGTGACCGAGCGCGCCTCGGCGCCGACGAAGCCCGCCGCCCCCGCCAAGCCGGCCGCTCCCGCGAAGCCCGCCGCGCCGGTCGCCCCGGCCGCCCCGGGCACGACCTACACGGTCGTCGCGGGCGACACCCTGTCGAAGATCGCGCAGGCCCACGGCACGAACTGGCAGGCGCTGTTCGACAAGAACCGCGCCGTGGTCAGCGACCCCAACCTGATCCACATCGGTCAGGTCCTGGCCGTCGCCTGAGCACGCGGGCCGTCGCGCCCGCGCCCGCGGCACCGCAACCGAGGCGGCCGCGGGCGCGGCGTGACGGCCCGACGCTCGTTGCGCCGCAACCGGTGCAGCCGATGGATCAGGTCGAGTTGACCCACTCGTCGGAGCCGTCGGTGAACACCTGGTGCTTCCACACCGGGAGCAGGCGCTTGACCTCCTCGACCAGCTCCGCGCAGGTCGTGAAGGCCTCCCGGCGGTGATCGGCGGCGACGGCGCAGGCAAGCGCCACGTCGCCGATCCCCAGTGTCCCGACGCGGTGGCTCACCGCGATCGCCCGGACGCCCGTCGCGCGGCCCGCGACGTCGGCAGCCACCTCGGCGACGACCCGCGCCGCCGTCGGGTGGGCGCTGTACTCCAGGCCCCGCACCGAACGGCCGCCGTCGTGGTCGCGCACCACGCCCGCGAAGGTGACCACCGCGCCCGCCTCGGCCCTGTCGACCAGCCGGGCGTGCTCCTCCACGTCGAGCGGCTCCTCGCCGACGGTGGCGCGCAAGACTTCCGCGGTCATCAGTGATCGCCTCCCCTGAGCTGGTCGACAGCGTGGTCGAGCACCGCGTCGAGGACCGAGAGCCCGTCGCGCACACCGCCCGTCGAGCCCGGCAGGTTGACCACCAACGTGCGCTCGACGACGCCTGCGAGCCCCCGCGACAGCACCGCCGTGGGCACCTTCGGGGCGCCCGCTGCGCGGATCGCGTCGGCGAGGCCCGGAATTTCGTAGTCCAGCAACGCCCGGGTCACCTCCGGCGTCGCGTCCGTGGGGGAGATGCCGGTGCCCCCGGTGGTGACGACGACGTCGACGCCCGTCGCCACCGCGGCGCGCAGCGCGTCGGCCACCGGCTCGCCGTCGGGTGCGACCGTCGGCTCGGGGCATTCATACCCCTTGCTGCGCAACCATTCCACGATGATCGGCCCGCCCCGGTCGGCGTAGACGCCCGCCGCGGCGCGGTTCGACGCGGTGACGACATGGGCGCGGCGCGGCCGGTCGGTGCCGGTCACGCGCGCTCCTCGGGCCGGGTCCAGCTGCCCGTCTTCCCGCCGTCCTTGCGCTCGACGCGCACGGCGTCGAGCACCGCGGCGGGATCGACGGCCTTGACCATGTCGTGCAACGCGAGCCCGGCGACGGCAACGGCCGTGAGGGCCTCCATCTCGACGCCGGTGCGGTCGGTGGTGCGCACGGTCGCCCGGATGCCCACGCGGTCACCGTCGGGCTCCAGGTCGACGACGACGCCGCTCAGCGCGATCGGGTGGCACAGCGGGACGAGGTCGGGGGTGCGCTTGGCGCCCATGATCCCGGCGATGCGCGCCGTCGCGAGGGCATCGCCCTTGGGCAGCCCGTCGCGGCGCAGCAGGTCGACGACCTCGGCCGTCGTGCGCAGCACGCCCGTGGCGACGGCGGTGCGGGCCGTCGGCTCCTTGCCGGTGACGTCGACCATCCGCGCGGCGCCGGCACTGTCGATGTGGGTGAACTCCACTCGTCGACCCTACGACGTGGACGTGAGCTGCGTCGCGCCCGCCCACCGGTCCGCGGTGAGGTGTCGAACTGTGAGCTGTCTCACGTTCACGCAACCTGCAAATTGGGATTCGCCGAGTTACCGCTTCGTGATACAGGTGGCGTCACCTGCGGAAACACATCAATGTGACGACGACCGGCCGCGGCCGTGTGTGACGCTCGGCCCACGCCGATTCACTCGATCGAGTTTGCGATCCGGCGCGGCCGTCGTAGCGTCGCCGTCGGCCCGTTCCGAACTCCCCATTGCGGCCGGGCCTCGGTGATGCAGCGCCCGCCCTGTCCGGTGTCACCGATCCCCCGACAGTCTCCGCCGGACAGGGCGGTTTCCCGGGCCTCCGAGCCCGACTGCCCGTCTCCCCAACGTGGCAGGGAATCCGAGATGCGCGGCGACGGAGAATTGTCATGGCCCGCTACCGCGGTCAGCACCGCAAGACGTCCAGCACCGCCCGCACCCTCGCCCGTACCGCCGTCGCAGGCGTCGTCGTCGGTACCCCGCTCCTGGCCCTCGCCCCCGCCGCCACCGCGGCGACCGACGCTACCTGGGACCGCGTCGCCCAGTGCGAGAGCGGCGGAAACTGGGCCATCAACACCGGCAACGGCTTCTACGGCGGTCTGCAGTTCACCGCCTCGACCTGGAAGGCCTACGGCGGGACCGCGTACGCGCCGCAGGCGAACCAGGCCACCCGGGCGGAGCAGATCGCCGTCGCGGAGAAGGTGCTCGCCGGACAGGGCTGGGGCGCCTGGCCCGTCTGCTCGAAGAAGGCCGGTGCCAGCGGCGGTTCGACCCCGCGCGAGGTTTTCGCCCAGGCCAGCGCCCCCAAGGCGCCGAAGAGCACGCCTGCAAAGCCGGTCAAGCCCGTCAAGCCCGTGGAGTCGACGGCCGGCAAGCCTGCCGACCCGCCTCCCGCCGCCCGCGAGTCGATCCGTGCCGACAAGCCCGCCGAGGCCGCCACGGGCGACTACACCGTCGTCGCGGGCGACACGCTCAGCGGGATCGCCCAGACGCACGGCGTCGCGGGCGGCTGGAAGGCGCTCGTCGCCAAGAACCAGGTGTTCGCCGCCAACCCGAACCTGATCCACCCCGGCGACAAGGTCGCCCTCTGACGCGCCTCCAGGCGTCGGCGACGGCCACCGCGGATCCACTCCCGCGGTGGCCGTTTCGCGTGCCGGAGCGGCTACGTCGCGTCCGGGAGCGGTGACGAGGTCCGGCGGGCGAGCTGCTCGGGGGTGTCGACGTCGTCGGGCTCGGCGACGTCGCCGCACTCGACCAGCGTCAACGCCGGGTTGCCGGCCAGGTAGCCGCGCGCGCCGGCGTCGCCCGTCGCGGACAGCGCCACCGGGGCCCAATGAGACCTGCCCAGTAGGACGGGATGACCGGCCCTGCCGCCGTAGGACGCGCGCGCGAGCACGTCGGGCCCCGCGAGCGCGGACAGCCGCCCGATCGCGGCGGCGGTGACACCGGGCAGGTCGACGAGGTGGACGACGGCGGCGTCGACGTCCGGTTCCTCCCGCAGCGTCGCGAGACCGGCGCGCAGGGACGCGCCCATGCCCTCGGCCCAGTCGACGGCCTCGACGGCCGTCACGTCCGCGGGCAGCAGCAGGCGGACCTCGTCGGCCGCGGCGCCCACGACGACGACGAGCGGCGCGCAGCCGGCGGCACGCAGTACCTCGACCGCCCGCAGGACGAGCGGCTCGCCGTCGAGCCGGACGAGTGCCTTGGGCCCGCCCATCCGGCGGCCGGCGCCGGCCGCGAGCAGCAGGCCCGCCGGCACGCTACTTGTTGATCTCGGTGACGGGGTGCGTGTAGGGCACCGAGTCGAGCGGGAACTCGATGTCGCCGAAGGGGGACAGAGAGCCCTGGACGTCGCCGAGGAGCTCGGTGACGGGGTGCTCCCCGTCGGCGAGCTGCGGCCAGTTCGGGTCGATGCGCGCCGGGCGGCTCGGGTTCGCCACGGTGTCCTCCTCGTGTGGGGCCCGGGCCGTCCGGGCCGCCGTCTACCCGGATTATCACCCATCGCCGCCGCGTGCCCGTCGCCCCCGGCCAAGTACCGTGGACGGGATGCCCACACCCCTGGTCGACCGGCTGCGCGCCGAGAGCGACGAGTTCCTCGTCGCTCTCCTGCGGCTGCGCCCCGACCTGGCCGTTCCCGCTCCCGCCGACCTCACGGTGCTGGCGACGCGAGCGGGCATCCGGGCGTCGGTCCACCGGGCGTGTGACGATCTCGACACCCTCGTCCTGGCCGTGCTGGAGGCGCTCGTCGTCATCGGGGCCGACAGCGAGCCCGCCGAACAGGCCGAGCTCACCCGGCTGCTCGGCCCGGACGTGCCCGTCGCGGAGATCGACCGGGCGATCGGTGAGCTGCGGGCCAGGGCACTCGTCTGGGAGTCCGGCGACGGCTGGGCGCTCGTCCCCGCGGCCCGCGAGGTCGTCTCCCGCTTCCCCGGCGGGCTCGGCCGCCCGGCGCAGGGGCTCGCGGGCTCCAGCGACCTGCCGCGGCTGCTCGCCGAGGTCACCGAGGAGGAGCGGCGCGTGCTCGACGCGCTCGCTGCCGGTCCACCCATCGGGCGCAGCCGTGCGGGCGCCGACCCCGACAGCCCCGTCGGCCGGCTGCTCGCCCGCGGGCTGCTGGTGCGCCTCGACCCGGAGACCGTCGAGCTCCCGCGCCAGGTCGGGCTCGCGCTGCGTGGAGAGCGGCCGCTCGGGCAGGTCGCTGTCCGCCCGCCGACGCCCCGCACCGTCGACCGCGGCGCCGACACCGTCGACGCCACTGCCGCCGGCGCCGCCCTGGAGCTGCTGCGCCGTGTCGAGGCCCTGCTGGCGCTCTGGGGCGATGCGCCGCCGCCGACCCTGCGGGCCGGTGGGCTCGGGGTGCGCGACCTGCGCCGGGTCGCCAAGGAGATGGAGCTCGACGAGTCCGCCGCCGCGCTCGTCGTCGAGGTGCTGGCCGCGGCGGACCTCGTCGCCGTCTCCGAGGGGATGCCGCCGGAGTACGTGCCGACGACCGCGTCGGACATCTGGGCCGCAGGCGGGCCCGAGCAGCGTTGGGCCCAGCTGGCCCAGGCGTGGCTGGAACTGCCGCGGCTGCCCGGGCTGGCCGGCACCCGCGACGAGGCGGGCAAGGCTCTTCCCGCGCTCGGGGAGGCTCTGCGCCGCCCGCTCGCCGTGCGCGACCGGCGACGCGTGCTCGAGGGCCTCGCCGAGCTGCCACCCGGCACCGCCGTGCGTAGCCCCGGCGAGCTCGTGAGCCTGCTCGCGTGGCGGGCACCCCGGCGCGGCGGCCGGCTGCGCGACGAGACCGTCACCTGGACCCTCGCCGAGGCGACCACGCTGGGCGTCGTCGCGCTCGACGCCCTCTCCGGCCAGGGCCGCGTCCTGCTCACCGACCCGGGCAAGGCCGCGGCCGCGCTGCGTGACGCCCTGCCCGAGCCGATCGACCACGTGCTGCTGCAGGCCGACCTCACCGCGATCGCGCCCGGTCGCCTGCAGCCCGACCTCGCGGCCGAGCTCGCACTCGTCGCCGACATCGAGTCCGCGGGCGGCGCCACCGTCTACCGGTTCACCGAAGCGAGCATCCGGCGCGCGCTCGACGCGGGCCGCACCGCCGACGACGTCCGCGCCCTGCTCACCGCGCGGTCCGCGACCCCGGTCCCGCAGGCACTCGGCTATCTCGTCGACGACGTCGCACGCCGGCACGGGCGGCTGCGCGGCGGGGTCGCCTCGGCGTTCCTGCGCAGCGACGACGAGACCCTCCTCTCCGAGGTGCTCGCCCACCCCGAGACCGGGCTGCTCGAGCTGCGCCGGCTCGCGCCGACCGTCGCCGTCAGCCCTCTGCCGCTCGCCGAGGTGCTCGACGGGCTGCGCGCCGCCGGATTCAGCCCGGCGGCCGAGGACGCCACCGGCGGCGTGCTGGATCTCGGCGAACGGGGTCGGCGCGTCGAGGCGCGCGGCCGGGCTGCCCGGACACCGTCGGGACCCGCCACCCCCGACGAGCAGCGGCTCGTCGCCGTCGTGTCGAAGATGCGGGCGGGCGACGCGCTCAGCGGGGTCCGCAGCAGCACCCGGACGGCCGCGAGGGTCCCGGGCGGAACCAGCGGCACCCTCGCCCAGCTGCAGCACGCCGCCGCCGTCCGCAGGCCGGTGTGGATCGGCTTCGTCGACGGCCACGGCGTCGCGGGCGAGCGGGTCGTGGTGCCCACGTCGGCAGGCGGCGGGGTCGTCGAGGGCCGGGACGTCGTCGACGGCGCGGTCCGCCGGATCCCGTTGCACCGCATCACGTCCATCGCGCTCGTCGAGCCGGGGGAGGACGGCTGAGCGCCGACGTCTGGGTCGTCGCGGGTGCGCCGGGGGCGGGCAAGACGACCGTCGCGGACCTCCTGCTCGCCCGCCTCGACCCGACCCCGGCACTGCTCGACAAGGACACGCTCTACGGCCCGTTCGTCGCCGCGACGCTGGCCGCCGGCGCGCGGCCGCCGGGTGAGCGTGAGGGCGACTGGTACGACGCGCACGTCAAGATCCACGAGTACGCCGGGCTCACCGCGACCGCCCGCGAGATCCGGTCACACGGCTGCCCGGTGCTGCTGTCGGGGCCGTTCACCGGCCAGATCCGCGACCGTGCCCGCTGGGACGCGTGGGTCCGCGACCTCGGCGGACCCGCGGTGCGGCTGGTGTGGGTGCGCTCCGACGCGACCACCCTGCGGCAGCGTCTCGAGGCGCGCGGCTCGGCGCGCGACACCGGCAAGCTCGCGGCGTTCGACGCGTTCGTGGCGCGGATGCGACCCGACGATCCGCCGCCCGTGCCGCACGCCGAGGTCGACAACCGGCGGGGTGCGGCACCCTTGCCCGCGCAGGTCGACGCGCTGCTCCGCGGTGGATGTCGACCGTCCCCGCCGCCGCGCTGACCGGGCGCGGCGGCGGGGACGACGTCAGGGCCTCAGCGGGCGGCCGACATCCGCTGCGTCATCGCGTGCTCGACCAGCGAGATCAGCGTCTGCTTCGTCGACTCGCGGTTGCGGGCGTCGCAGGTGAGGATCGGGACGCTCGGGTCGATCGCCATCGCCTCGCGGACGTCCTCGATGCGGTGCTGCAGCATCCCGTCGAACGCGTTGAGGCCCACGACGTAGGGCAGCCCGCGGTCCTCGAAGAAGTCGATCGCACCGAAGGAGTCGGCGAGCCGGCGGGTGTCGACCAGGACGACCGCGCCGATCGCGCCCCGGACCAGGTCGTCCCACATGAACCAGAACCGGTGCTGCCCGGGCGTGCCGAACAGGTACAGGATCAGGTCGGAGTCGAGGGACACGCGACCGAAGTCCATGGCGACCGTGGTGGTCGACTTGTTCGGGGTCGCGGAGAGGTCGTCGTGGCCCGCGCTCGCCTCGGTCATGACGGCCTCGGTCGTCAGCGGGACGATCTCGGAGACCGAGCCGACGAAGGTCGTCTTGCCCACGCCGAACCCACCGGCGACGACGATCTTGGCCGAGATCGTCGCCGTCGTCGCGACTGTCTGTGGCCTAGAGCCGACGGAGTCCACTCAACACCCTTTCCATCAGCGCGAGATCCGGCGACGCGCCGGCACTGCTCGCGGTCTGGTGCACCGTGACGACGCCGAGTCCCGCCATGTCGCCCAGCAGCACCCGCGCCACACCCAGGGGGAGCGACATGAGCGCGGCCACCTCGGCGACCGATCGGGCCTCTTCGCACAGCTCGGCGATGGCTCGGTGCTCGACCTGCAGCAGGCCGAGCTGACTGCGACCCTGCTGACTGGTCGACACCAGGGCCTCGATGGCGAGGTCCAGGCCCGACCGCGTCCGGCCGCGGGTCCAGGCGTAGGGCCGCACGAAGGAGGCCCCGGACGAGACCTCCTCGGCGTCGCCGACCCCGCGGATGTCGATCGGCGCGGTGGGCGCCGAGTCGGGCTGGTGCCCGTTGCCGCCGGTGGCGGGCTCCGGGACCGACGGGCGGGGGCCCGCCGGCTGGAACGACGACAGCCGCGGCAGTTCCGGCTGCGATTCCTGCTGCGCCGCCTGCGGGTTCTCCGTGTAGTGCCGGAGGACCTCGGCCACGTTGCGGGGCGCGCGCAGCGGCCGGTGCCGGGGCACGTCGATGGTCGGCGAACCCGACAGGAACGTGCTGTCGCCGTCGTCGTTGTGCTGCGGCCGCTGCACGGTGCCGCCTGCCGGCGCGTGGCCGGTGAGCCAGTCGGTCTCGTGGAACTGGACCGCGCTGTTCTCGTCCCAGGTGGGGCCGGCCTCGGCGTGCGCCGGGTACGGCGACGGCGGGCGTGGGCCGGAGCGCTTTCGCGTCCAGAACCGGCGTTCGGGCGCCTCGTAGTCCGGGTACTGCCCCGGACCCTCGTCGAGCGTGTACCCGTTGACGTCGGCAAAGGTCGGCTCGTCGGACTGCCGGCGTTCGTCGTCGGGACCGATGGTCATCGCGTTTCACCTACCTCTGCTGTCGACGTCGGACGGGGGGCCATGGTCGTCTCGCTCCTACCTGGTGCGGTCGGGTCAGGGCCCGAACGAGCCCTGCAGCTCGGCGCGCAGCTCCGGGGTGAGCAGCTGGCCGACGCGGTCGACGAGCAGCGTCATCTCGTAGCCGATGAGCCCGATGTCGCAGGTCGGCGACGCGAGCACCGACAGGCACGAGCCGTCGCTGATCGACATGAGCAGCACGATCCCGCGGTCCATCTCCACGACGGTCTGCACCACGCCACCGGCGTCGAAGCAGCGCGCCGCGCCCTGCGTGAGGCTCACGAGCCCCGACGACACGGCGGCGAGCTGGTCGGCCCGGTCGCGCGGCAGCCGGTCCGACGACGTCAGCAACAGCCCGTCGGCAGACACGACGATCGCGTGCGCGACGCCGGGCACGCGCTCGGCGAAGTTCGTCACCAGCCATCCGAATCGGCTCGGCTGCGTCTGTGGTGCGGTCACCTGGTCTCCTCGTCCTGTGTGCCCGCCCCCGCGGGCCGCGGCTCGGTGCTCCTCGCCATCCTGCCTTCGGCGAGTTCACGCTCTCGGCGGAGCCGGTTCTCCCGGCCCTGCCGAATACCTCTCTGATAGCTCGCCAGCCGGCCGCGAACCGCCTCTGCCGTCCGGCTCCCGCCGTCTCCGGCAGGCTCCGACGTCGACGACGCAAGCACGGCGGATCCTGCTGCACTGCCCGGTACGAGCCGCGCCCGGGGTCGCCGCTTGGGCAGACCCGCGGCCGTGAACTCCCCGGCGGAGGTCTCGGCGTTGCGTTCCGCGGCCTGCCAGCCGGCGTCGGCGGTGCTGGCGAACTCGTCCTGGGCGCCGGTGCCCGCGGGCGCGCCCTCCGGGGTGCGCTGTGGCAGCCCACCCGGGCCCTGCGCGGTGCCCCCGGACCCGTTCGGGCCGGCGGGCGTGTCCCCCGCCGGGGCGAAGACGTCGCCGAACCCGTTGCCGCCGTTGGGGCTCGTCCCGGTGCCGGGCCGACCGTTCGGCGGCCGGGCGGGGGTGACGGGCGGCGGCCCGGACTGCAGCGGGTCCGCGTCGAACGGGAGGCCCGTCGGAGCGGCGGCGCCGTCCTGCGGGGCTTCGTCGGCCCAGGTGATCGGGACCGGCCGGTTCGAGCGGAACCATGCCGACGCGATCTCGGCGAAGATCGGCGTCGAGAACCCGTCGTCGGCCTGCTCGGCCGCCGCGGGTGCCGGGGGTACCGGACGGGGCGACGGTCGGCCGTAGGGCGGCGGGACGGGCCGCGCCGGGCGTGGTGCACCCGCGACGCCGCCGGGCTGTCCGGTGCCGCCGGGGGCCGGCGGGGTGGCCGGGGTCCGCTGCTGACCGGTGCCGGACTGCTCCCCGGTGCCGGTCTGCTGCGGGCCGGTCTGCTGCGGGCCGCGGTGCGTGACGACTGGCTGCTGCTGGCCGCCGCCCGGCTGCTGCTGGCCGGCACCGGGTCCGGTCGGGGCGTGCGCGGCGGCGGGCGCCGGGGACCCCGGGCGGTCGGCCGTGGCCGGGCCGGTGGCCGGTGCCTGTCCTGCCGGTGCCTGTCCTGCCGGTGCCTCGTCCCCGGGGCTCCGGGCCGGCGGTGTCTGGGCTGTCGGTGTCTGGGCCGCGGGCTGGGCACCGGCCGGTCGGGTGCCGGAGGGCCGGTCGGCGGACCGGTCGTCGGGCGAGACCGCTGCGTCGCTGCGGGCGGCCGCCGCGGCAGCGGCAGCAGCGCCGGCGACGGCAGCGGCGGTACCCACGTTCGGCGTGCCGGTCGTGCCGCCCGATGCGGGACCACCCGCGGCCGGGTCACCGGAGGTCGGGCCATCCGCCTGGCTACCGGTGGCGGCCGCCGGGCGAGGCGTCTCGCGCGGCTGGTCGCTCGCCGCCCCACCCGTGGTCCGGGCGTCCGCGGGCGCCCCGGGAGCCTGACGCGCGGCGGGTTCCGCCGGCTGGTGCGGCGCAGGCGGCAACGCGGACGGCGGGCGGGCCACCGACGGCTGAGCAGGGGGCTGGGACGCCGCAGGGCGCGACGGCGAGGGGCGCTCCTGCCCGGCGCCGGCCGGCGCCGACGTGCCCTGCTCGACCGGCGTCTCCGCGATCGGCTGCCGGGTGCCGGACTCCCGGGACCCGGGCTGCTCGGCGGGGCGGGCGAAGTTCCCGGCGCCGGGGATCCGCCTCGGGAGCAGCGAGGGGCCCGGTCCGTCGACCGACGATCCCGGACGCGCGGCCTCGGGAGCGGGTCGTGGGCGCACCGGAAGGGCCGGGCTCGCGTCGGAGGCGGGCCGGGGTGCACCGGCGTCGCGCGTGGCCGCGGTCGTCCCGCCCTGAGCCGTGGCACCAGGAGACGTGGCCTGTTCCTCGGCCGCGTTCTCCTCGGGGGCCTTCTCCGTGGCGTCCGTCGCGTCCTGGGCGCCGGTCGCGCCGACACGAGGCTCGCCGGTGCTCGTCTCGTCGGCGTGCGCCCGGTCGGTCTCCGGCTCATCGGGGGCCGCCGCGGTCCGGGCGGCCGCGGACTCCGCCGGGGTGGCCGTGCGCTCGTCGGACGTACGGGTCCCGGAGGCGGAGCCCTCGCCCGTCTCCTCGGCGCGGTCGGCGGGACGACCCGGCTCGGCGGCGCCGGCGAGGCCGGCGGCGAGCGCCTCCCCGATCCCCGGCCGGCGACGCGGCAGGGCTCCGCCGGGCGTGGCCTCGGTGGGTCGGTCCGCGCCCTCGGTGGAGGTGGCCGGACGGCTGCTGTCCGTGTCCGCCCGGGCCTCGGCCTGCTCCGCGGTGTCGGCGGCGACCGTCGCGGCGGCGTCGGACGTCGTGGCCGCCGCTTCCGTCGCACCGGTCGTCGGCGTGCCCTGCCCCTCGCGGGACGCGTCGGAGGCATCGCCCGAGTCGGGGGCGCCGGGGGCCTCGGCGGCGTCGGGGGCGTCGTTCATGTCGGTCGGCACGACCGGCACGACCTCGGAGGCCACCGGCCCGATCGGACGGCGGACCCGGCGCGGGAGCGGCGGCGCATCGGAGCGCTGACCGACGATCCGGATCTCGGGCGCCTCGGTGCTCTGCGGGGCGGGCGAGGGTTCCGGCAGCCGCGGCCGCAGGGGCAGTGCCTGCGTCGAGGCGGCGGCCGCGCGGGCAGCGGTGGTCTCGTCGTCGGCGTGAGCGGACTCGTCGGCCCCGGCACCGGGCGCCTCGAGCGGCTCACCCGAGCGGGCACGACGCCGGGCCGCCATGGCGGCGGCGGCACCGCCGAGGGCGGCGGCGGCCGCACCGCGGGTCCGCGACCCACGACCCGAGGGGCGCGCGTCGGCTGCCGACTCGCGTACGTCGGGCGCCGTGTCGGGTGCGGTCGCGTAGCCGTGTGCGGCCCGCAGCTCCTCCTCGGGCACGACCGGGCCCGCCAGCGCCCAGCCGGTCGCCGGGTCGGGACCGGAGGACGGCTCGGGCGCGGGCTCGGGCACGACGCTCGGGGCGCCGGGCGCCGGTCCGGCGAGCGCCCAGCCCTCGGGCCCGGACTCCTCGTCGTCGTCCGCGGGCTCGCTCGGCACGAACATCTCGCCGGGCGAGCGGCCGTTGGTGCGCGACCCGGTCAGCAGGTTCGCGCCCGGCCGCCGCGACGGGAGCGCGGAGGAGCCGTTGGTGCGATGCGCCGGGCCGGCGCCGTTGGCCGCGCCGTCGACGGTCTCCAGCGGCGGGATCGTCGTCCCGTCGGTGCCGACGACCAGGTCGGCGAGCGAACCGGTGGGCACGACGTGCCCGTTGGGGGTGAGCTGCTGGGGCAGGACGGGGAGCGGCGCGCCGTTGCCGCCCTGCTGCGACGGGACGGGCGGGAGGGCGCCGACGCCGCTCTGCGTCGAGCCGGCGCCACCGGCACCGGGGATCAGGTAGGCGGGCACCGCGACCGACGCCGTCAGGCCGCCGGCGCCGGACCCGCCGAGTCGCACGCCGATCCCGTGCCGCGCCGCCAGCCGGCCGACCACGAACAGGCCCATGCGCCGCGACGCCGAGACGTCGACCTGCGCGGGACCGCTGAGGCGCTCGTTGGCGTCGGTGAGCTCGTGCTCGGCCATGCCGACGCCGCGGTCGGCGATCTCGACGAGGATCGAGCCGTCGGCCGTGCGCGTGCTGCTCAGCACCACCTGTGAGTCGGGCGGGGAGAAGTTCGTCGCGTTGTCGAGCAGCTCGGCCAGCAGGTGGACGAGGTCGTTCGCGGCGCGGCCGACGACCGTGGCCGTCGGCGGCGACTGCACGACGATCCGCTGGTACTGCTCGACCTCCGAGACCGCCGCCCGCAGGACGTCGACCACCGGGACGGGCGCGATGTTGCGCTTGCTCAGCTCGGTACCCGCCAGGACCAGCAGGTTCTCGCTGTTGCGCCGCATACGGGTCGCGAGGTGGTCGAGCTGGAAGAGGTTGGACAGCTGGTCGGGGTCCTGCTCGTTGTTCTCCAGCTGCTCGATGAGCTGCAGCTGCCGTTCGACGAGGGCCTGGCTGCGCCGGGAGAGGTTGACGAACATGCTGTTGACGTTGGCCTGCAGCGCCGCCTGGTCGGCGGCGAGGCGGACGGCCTGGCCGTGCACGGCGTCGAACGCGCGGGCCACCTGGCCGACCTCGTCGCGGCTGTCGATCGGGACCGGCTCGACGTTGGCGTTGGGCGACTCGCCGGTGCGCAGGCTCTCGACGGCCTCCGGCAGCTGCCGCTCCGCGACGTCGAGCGCGCTGGAGCGCAGCAGCCGCAGCGACTTCAGCAGCGACCGCGCCAGCAGGACGATGATCGCGATGCCGAGCAGCAGGCCGAGCATCAGGATGACGGAGTTGATGCCCGCCTGGTTGCTGGCCGCCTCCTGGGCCGCCGTGGTGTCCTGCTTGAGCTGCGTGCCGACGGCCTGCGTCGACTTCTGCAGCACGTCGTCGACCGAGGTGTAGGCGGCGTCCCACGCGGCGGGATCGGTCGGCAGCGCCCTGCCCGGGGCCGTCTGCAGGATCCCGGCCTGGAGCTGGTTGCGGGCCGTGTTCGCGGGGTCGGTGCCGAACGTCCCGAACTGCTGCAGCTGCTCGGGGGTGAGCGCCAGCCGGTAGGAGTTGTACGCCGAGTTGTAGGCGCTCTCGGTGGCGTTGACCGTCGTCAGGTCGGACTCGGTGACCTTGCCGGCGGCGATCGCCGCGGCGACGACGGTGTGCTGCACCGCGAGCTGCTCGGCGGCGGTGTTGGTCGCGGTCAGCGCGTCGGTGAGGCCGGCGACGTCGGGCGTCGCGACCTGGCGCAGGATCGTCCGGTCGACGACGTCGACCTGCTGGATGACGTCGCCGTAGCGGTTGAGGACACCCTCGGTCGGCAGTGCCGTGCCCGTGGTGTCGCGCCGCAGGTCCTGCAGGGCCCCCTCGGTGCCGTCGAGCGACCGGGGGCTGACGCCGGTGTCGTCGTCGGCCGTGCTGCGCAGGGCCTGGACGGCCTTGGCCAGCTGGGCGTCGGTGGTCGCGGCCGCGGCGTCGACCGCGGCCCTGTCGCCGGTGCGGTTCGCAGCCACGAAGCGGACGGTGACGTCGCGCTCGGCGCGCATGGCGGTGGCCGCCGCGTCGACCTGGTCGCGGACCGCCAGCAGCTCGTTGCTCCGGCCCAGGCCGGCGGCCACGTCGGCCTGGTCGGAGATGCGCAGCGCGCCGAGACCGAGCGCCAGCAGGGTGGGCACCAGACCGACGATCAGGAGCTTGATCGACAGGCTCCAGTTGCGTGGGTTCAACCGTTCGGACCGCGATGGGCCACGCTCGGTGGTGGTCACGTCGAGAACTCCCTGCTGCCGGTCTGCGTCGAGACGTGGTTCGAGCCGTCCGAGGGTGACACGGACCCCCGACAGAGGTTGCGTGGTCGACGGAGGACAGAGCCGAGCTGTGCGTCCGCCGCGGTGGGTGGACGGCGCATGCCGGAACCGGGACGTCGTGCGACTACGGGGAGCATCGTGTCGATCCGTCGAGCCTTCTCTGGTGGGTCATCCGGACGGGGGAGACCGTCTGGACCACGTGACCTGCGCGACCCCGACACGCGGGTGTCGGGGGACGCCCGCTGTGGCGCCGAATAGGTACGATCGCGTCGGCTTACGTCTGCTCTTTCGGAGCCAGCGGAGTATATCGCGAGGTCGGTGCCCGCTTTCCCCGTCCGCCGCTCGATCGACGCCGGTCACATGGAGTGACCGATTGTCGCCGTTCGTCGACGTCGCAGGCCCGCCCGGCTCATCTTGTGCGTGCGAAAGGACTCTCGGTGCCCGACGGCCCACTCATCGTCCAGTCCGACAAGACCCTCCTGCTGGAGGTCGACCACCCGGCGGCGGGCGACGCCCGATCGGCGATCGCGCCCTTCGCCGAGCTGGAGCGCGCGCCCGAGCACGTGCACACCTACCGGGTGACCCCGTTGGCGTTGTGGAACGCCCGGGCCGCGGGGCACGACGCGGAGCAGGTCGTCGACGCCCTCGTCCGCTACTCGCGTTACGCGGTGCCTCAGCCCCTGCTGGTCGACGTCGTCGACACGATGGGCCGCTACGGACGGCTGCAGCTGTCGCAGTCGCCGGTCCACGGCCTGGTCATGACGGCGCTGGACCGCGCGGTGCTGGAGGAGGTCCTCCGGCAGAAGAAGATCGCGCCGATGCTCGGCGCGCGCATCGACGACGACACGGTCGTCGTGCACCCGTCCGAGCGCGGGCCCCTCAAGCAGGCCCTGCTCAAGATCGGGTGGCCCGCCGAGGACCTCGCCGGCTACGTCGACGGCGAGGCCCACGAGATCGCGCTGGCGCAGGACGGCTGGCACCTGCGCTCCTACCAGCAGGAGGCCGTCGACGGCTTCTGGCAGGGCGGGTCGGGTGTCGTCGTGCTGCCGTGCGGCGCGGGCAAGACGCTGGTCGGTGCGGCGGCGATGGCCCAGGCGAAGGCCACGACGCTGATCCTCGTCACCAACACCGTCTCCGGCCGGCAGTGGAAGCGTGAGCTCATCGCGCGGACGAGCCTGACCGAGGACGAGATCGGGGAGTACTCCGGCGAGCGCAAGGAGATCCGGCCGGTCACGATCGCGACCTACCAGGTCATCACCCGCCGGACGAAGGGCGAGTACCGCCACCTCGAGCTGTTCGACTCGCGCGACTGGGGACTGGTCATCTACGACGAGGTGCACCTGCTGCCCGCCCCCGTCTTCCGGATGACGGCCGACCTGCAGTCGCGCCGTCGCCTCGGCCTCACCGCCACGCTCGTGCGCGAGGACGGGCGCGAGGGCGACGTCTTCTCCCTCATCGGCCCCAAGCGCTACGACGCCCCCTGGCGCGACATCGAGGCCCAGGGCTGGATCGCGCCCGCCGAGTGCATCGAGGTCCGGGTGACGCTGACCGACGCCGAGCGCCTCGGCTACGCCACCGCGGACGCGGAGGAGCGCTACCGGATGGCCTCGACGGCGCGGACGAAGCTGCCCGTCGTCAAGGCGATCCTCGACCGGCACCCCGACGAGCCGACGCTGGTGATCGGTGCCTACCTCGACCAGCTCGACGATCTCGGCGAGGCCCTGAACTGCCCTGTCATCCAGGGGTCGACGAAGAACAAGGAGCGCGAGGCGCTGTTCGACGCGTTCCGCGCGGGGGAGGTCAAGCGGCTCGTCGTCAGCAAGGTGGCGAACTTCTCGATCGACCTGCCGGAGGCGACCGTCGCGATCCAGGTGTCGGGGACGTTCGGCTCGCGCCAGGAGGAGGCGCAGCGGCTCGGGCGGCTGCTGCGGCCCAAGGGCGACGGCCGGCAGGCGCACTTCTACTCGGTGGTCTCGCGCGACACCCTCGACACCGACTACGCCGCCCACAGGCAGCGGTTCCTCGCCGAGCAGGGCTACGCCTACCGGATCGTCGACGCCGACGACCTGCTCGGCCCGGCGTTGCCCGAGGTCGACTGACCGGCTCGGTTCCTCCCCCCGATCGAGGCATGGCCGGGGTCGTCGCGTCGACCGCGGGTCCGAATGCGGGCACACTCGACCGCGACGACAGGCGGAGGTGGGTCCGGTTCCCGTGTTCGGGTGGGTGCTGATCGGGATGGCGGCGTGGGTCGCCGTCTCGGTCGTCGTCGCGGTCGTCGTGGGGCGGATGGTCCGGGCCCGCGACGCCCAGGTGCCGCGCGACGCACCCCGGCCCGCTCGGGCCTCGGGCAGCCTGCTCGGCGACCCGGCCGACGACGCGCCCGTCGGGGACGCCCCGGCCGACGCCCAGGGCGGTGAGGCGCACCGGTCCGACAGAGGGTGACGCTGTGGTGACGCTCCGTCGGTGACCTGCGGAGATGTCCCTCGCTCAGGGGTCCCCCATCGGCTCACGGTGTGGGGTAAGTCGGGCACACCCGGTATATCGTCATTCCGGGCAGGTGATGGCGATCTCTACTCTGGCGTGGGTACTCGTGGGCATCGGCGGGTGGCTGGTCGCGGGGCTGGTCATCGCGTTCGGCTTCGCGCGCTTCCTGCGGCTGCGCGAGGAGCGGATCGGGCAGGACCGCCCGCCGGTGCCGAAGCGGCCGGCTGCCGCGGACCCGGCTCCCGCCGCCCCCACGCCCGGGGATGCGATGCCCGCGGATGATCCGACGCCCGGGGATCAGGTGCCGCCCGCCGGTACCGAGCGGCCGGCGCCGCACCTTCCCCAGCAGCGCCGCCCGGTGCGCGGACGCAGGCCGCGGATCGGGCCGTCGTCACGGCGGGGGTGACCCCGGCCAGGTCCGGGACGTCGTCGGGGTCCGAATCCGGGTCGTCCCGGAGGTTCCGGGCCGCCGGACGGACGACTCTCGTGGCATGGACACCGACACCAACGCCTCCAGCGCCACGAACGCCGCCGACTTCTCGGCGACGACCGTCGTCACCGATCCCGTCGACCCGGCCGGCGGCGCCGAGACCCCACCCCGACCCGGGTTCCGCCTCGTCCGCAGCCGTAGTGACCGGATGCTCGGCGGCGTCTGCGGCGGCGTGGCCGCCCAGCTCGGCATCGACCCCGCGCTGTTGCGGATCGGCCTCGTCGCGCTGACGATCCTCGGCGCGGGCGCCGGCGCGGTGCTCTACGTCGCGGCCTGGGTCCTCGCGCCCGAGGAGGACTGACCCGGGCCGCCGCCCGCCCGGCCGCCTCAGGTGGCCGGGTGGCCGTCGTGCCCGGCGGGCGGATGGCCGCCGTCGCCGCGGGAACCGGACGGGTGGTCGCCGTGCCGCACGTGATGGCGCAGCTCGGCGTAGCGGTGGGTCTCCCAGCCCACCATCGCGACGAGCACGACGGCGAGCACGGCCAACGTCGCGAGGGCGGGGATCGAGGCCACCAACGGCGTCACCGCGAGCAGGACGACGGCGACGGCGATGCGCGCCCTGCTCAGCTCGTGCATCGCGTACCACTTGAACCACACGTGGGCGAGCAGGTAGAGCGCGGTCCCGCCGTAGAGCGCGGCGAGCGGCACCCCGTAGATGGGGTCGGACAGCGAGTGCTCCTCGCCGCCCCCGACGTAGAGCAGCACCTTCTTGAGCCCGAGCGACAGCATGATGATGCCGATGACCATCGGCAGGTGCAGGAACGAGTAGCACCCGCGGGCCAGCCGGATCTGGCGCTCGCCCACGGCGCTCGCCAGCTCGTGTTCGGCGAGCAGCGAGGTCACGTCGAAGTAGGCCCACCACAGTGCGGCGACGACCGTCAGGCCCAGTGCCGACGCGATGATGATCGGCCAGCTGATCGGCAGTGCAGCCACGCCGATGCCGATCGACACGACCGACTCGCCGAGCGCGACGATGATGATCAGCCCGTGCCGCTCGGCGAAGTGGCTCGCCGACGCGAGCCGCCAGTCGGTACCGGACAGCACGGTGCCGAGGTAGTCGCCCAGCAGCGCCGCGACCCACAGCAGGGTCTGCACCCAACCCTCGGTCTCGGACGCGACGAGCAGCAGGATCGTGCCCGCGAGCATCGACGGCAGGAACCGCGCGACCTGTCTGCGCAGCATCGGGTCCTCGCGCGCGACGACCCAGAACAGGGCGATGTGCACCGCCCGGACGACGAAGTAGCAGACCGCGAACACGACGGGCCCGTACAGGCCGCCGGGCAGGTCGTCGAACGCCTCGGGGATCGTGATCGCGCCGACGAAGACGCCCGCCGTCGCCACGAACATGCCGACGCGGAGGATGCCCTCGTCGGCCTTCGCCACGTTGCCGAGCCATGCGTAGCCCACCCACGTCCACCACAGGACGGTGAGGATCAGTGCGCCGCGCACCAGCGACTCGACGGACGGGTCGTCGGCCATCCAGTCGGTGACCCGGGTGAGGGCGAAGACGAAGACCAGGTCGAAGAACAGCTCGAGCGGCGTGACGGAGGCCTTCTCGCCCATCGCCTCGACGCGCGTCCGTCGCGGTGTCACCACGGCCCGGATCGTGCCAGCGCCCACCGTCCGATGTCGACGCGGCACCACGCGACGGCCCGAGTTGCGGTGAAGATGTCGAATGTCCGGTAGGCGGCTCGTCGTCATCGCCCGGAGATGTCCGGACGAGACGGTCGAGGTGCGCGCCGAGGTCGGCTGAGCGGCGGGTGGCTACCGGCGCCTGCCCGCCCAGTTCGCGAGCCGCTCGGTGGGACCTGCGTCGGCAGCCGGCTCCACGACCTGCCCGAACGGCACGGGTCCGCCGCGCGGCTGCGCCGGCAGGAACCTGACGATCACCGCGAACGTGGCCTCGGCGAGCGCCGGGTCGGCCTCCGCGTCCTGGCCGGTGGCAACGGCGAGGTCCCAGCCGTGGACCAGCGCCTCGTTGAGGTAGCCCCACACCGCCCCGCGGCCGGGAACCTCGCCCCACGGCACCGTGACCGTCGAGTCGAGCAGCTCGTCGTTGTCCCACAGCGGGTCGAGGTCGTCGACGGCGCGCCCGAACGTCGCGGCGAGGTCCTCGTCCGGGATGCCTTCGATGAGCGCGGGCCGCGACAGCGCGGACTCGCCGATCGAGACGGCGTACACCCGGCCGACCGTCGCGGCCAGGTGTGCGACCAGGGTCCGGACGTCGAAGTCGGTGCACGGGGTGGGGTCGCCGTAGCGGTCGGCGGGCACCGCGTCGACGAGGCCGCGGACCCAGCCGAGGGCGTCGCGGTAGAGGGGGCGCGGATCGGTCTGTTGCGGGGTGGAGGTCGTCATGGGCGGTACTGTCGTCGGCAAACATGACATCCTGTGTCGTGATTTCGTGACAGAGTTCCCGGGTGCGTGCGGACCGGTTGCTCTCGCTCGTCCTGCTGCTGCGCCACCGCGGCCGGATGACGGCGTCGGCGCTGGCCAGGGAGCTGGAGGTGTCGACGCGCACCGTCCTGCGCGACGTCGAGGCGCTGTCCGCGGCGGGCGTCCCCGTCTACGCCGAGCGCGGCCGCGACGGGGGGTTCGCCCTGCTGCCGGGCTTCACCACCGATCTGACGGGCCTGACCCACGACGAGGCCGTCGCCTTGCTGACGTCACGCTCCCGCGTCACGTCGGAGGCGCTCGGGATGGGCCCGGCGTTCACCTCGGCCATGGCCAAGCTGGTCGCCGCGATGCCGGACGGGGCGCGTTCCCGGGCGACCGACGCGGCCGACCGGGTCCTCGTCCGCCGCGGCGGGCTGATCGGCGAGCCCGAACCCGACCGGCATCCCGAGGCCGTCCAGCGCGCGGTGCTCTCCGGGCACCGGTTGCGGATCCGCTACCCGAGCCGTGGCCGGCCGCCGACCTGGCGGACCGTCGACCCGCTCGGGCTGGTCAGCGCCGCGGGCCGCTGGTACCTGCTCGCCCTGCACGACGGCGCCGACCGCACCTACCGCCTCTCCCGGATCACCGAGGCCGAGGAGCTGGCCGAGCCCGCCGCCCGCCCGGCAGGTGTCGACCTCGAGGCGCTGTGGCAGCGCCGGCGCGCCGAGTTCCTGGCCTCGCACACCGGGATGCGGGCGCGGCTACGGATCCGTTCGTCGCGACGCGCGGAGGTCGTGCGCGTCGCGACGGCCGGGGTCACCGACGTGGAGCAGCAGGGGGAGTGGCTCGTCGTCGACGTGGGCTTCGGCGACCTGACGCACGCCGCACGCGTCGTCTGGTCGCTGGCCGTCGACGCCGAGGCGCTCGGCCCGCCCGAGCTGCGGGAGGCGATCCGCGCCCGGGCACAGCGCCTGGTGGACACGCACTCGTGAGCGGCGGAGCCGCGGCGAGGCGCGACGAGGGCCCCGGGAACGCCGCAGGGGCGGCACCCGGGAAGGGTGCCGCCCCTGACAGGACGTGCTGTGGTGCTGTGGAGCAGGACCCGGAGCTGGTGTTTCGCTCCGCGAGCGTCGCTCAGAAGTCCATGCCCCCCATGCCACCGGTCGGGTCGGCCGCCGGGGCCGCGTTCTTCTCCGGCTTGTCGGCGATGACGGCCTCGGTGGTGAGGAACAGCGCCGCGATCGACGCGGCGTTCTGCAGCGCCGAGCGGGTGACCTTGGCCGGGTCGATGATGCCGGCCTTGACCAGGTCCTTGTACTCGCCGGTGGCCGCGTCGAGGCCCTCGCCGGCCGGAAGCCCGCGCACCTTCTCCGCGACGACGCCACCCTCGAGGCCGGCGTTGACGGCGATCTGCTTGAGCGGAGCCTCCAGCGCGACCTTGACGATGTTCGCGCCGGTGGCCTCGTCACCGTCGAGACCGAGGCCCTCGAACAGGCCGGCACCGGCCTGGATCAGGGCGACGCCGCCGCCGGCGACGATGCCCTCCTCGACGGCCGCCTTCGCGTTGCGGACGGCGTCCTCGATGCGGTGCTTGCGCTCCTTGAGCTCGACCTCGGTGGCCGCGCCCGCCTTGATGACCGCGACACCGCCGGCCAGCTTCGCGAGGCGCTCCTGGAGCTTCTCGCGGTCGTAGTCGGAGTCGGTGCGCTCGATCTCGGAGCGGATCTGGTTGACCCGGCCCGCGATCTGGTCGGCGTCGCCCGAACCGTCGACGATGGTGGTCTCGTCCTTGGTGACGACGACCTTGCGCGCCGAGCCCAGCAGCGACAGGTCGGCGTTCTCCAGCTTGAGGCCGACCTTCTCCGAGATGACCTCGCCACCGGTGAGGATGGCCATGTCGGTCAGCATCGCCTCGCGGCGGTCGCCGAAGCCCGGGGCCTTGACGGCGACCGACTTGAAGGTGCCGCGGATCTTGTTGACGACCAGGGTGGCCAGGGCCTCACCCTCGACGTCCTCGGCGATGATCGCGAGCGGCTTGCCCGACTGCATGACCTTCTCCAGCAGCGGGAGCAGGTCCTTGACCGTCGAGATCTTGGACGAGACGAGGAGGATGTACGGGTCCTCGAGCTCGGCCTCCATGCGCTCGGCGTCGGTCACGAAGTAGGGCGAGATGTAGCCCTTGTCGAAGCGCATGCCCTCGGTGAGCTCGAGCTCGAGCCCGAAGGTCTGCGACTCCTCGACGGTGATGACGCCTTCCTTGCCGACCTTGTCCATCGCCTCGGCGATGAGCTCGCCGATCGAGGCGTCGGCGGCCGAGATCGACGCGGTGGCGGCGATCTGGTCCTTGGTCTCGACCTCCTTGGCAGCCTTCAGCAGCTGCTGGGAGACGGCCTCGACGGCCTTCTCGATGCCACGCTTGAGCGCCATCGGGTTCGCACCGGCGGCGACGTTGCGCAGACCCTCGCGGACCAGCGCCTGCGCCAGCACGGTGGCGGTGGTGGTGCCGTCACCCGCGATGTCGTCGGTCTTCTTCGCAACTTCCTTGACGAGCTCGGCCCCGATCTTCTCCCACGGGTCCTCGAGCTCGATCTCCTTGGCGATCGACACACCATCGTTGGTGATGGTGGGCGCGCCCCACTTCTTCTCCAGGACGACGTTGCGGCCACGCGGGCCGAGCGTCACCTTGACGGCGTCGGCGAGGGTGTTCATGCCGCGCTCGAGCCCGCGGCGCGCCTCCTCGTCGAACGCGATCTGCTTCGCCATGGGGGTGTTGCCCTCCGATTGGGATGACCTCGTGTCGGGGCGGTGCCCGCGACGGACGACCGGCAACCCTGCGCCGGTCTCACCGACCTGACTGGCACTCGGCGTGCCGGAGTGCCAAGGCCGTTTTTAGCACTCGGCCATTGCGAGTGCAACCGAGGCCCGGGCGCGTGGCGGTGCGCCCTCTCGGAGCGTGTGCGGGGCCGGGCGACCGCGACCGGCGGAGCCCGGCCCCGTGGTGAACGACGTCGCGACGGGCGTCGGGACCCGAGCCCGGACGCCCCTCACCCGGCTCAGATGCGGCGGACCGCCTCGGCCTGGCTGCGGCCGTCGCGGCCTGCCGTCGTCTCGAACTCCACCCGGTCACCCTCGTCGAGCGTGCGGAACCCGTCCGCCTGGATCGCCGAGTAGTGGACGAAGACGTCCGGCCCGCCGTCGGTGGCGATGAAGCCGTAGCCCTTCTCCGAGTTGAACCACTTGACCGTGCCCTGAGCCACGGCACCTCCTGTTGTTGCGTACGAACGGGTTCGACGCTACCCCAGGAACCGCCGGGTGGAAGCGTCCTTTCGCGGCTCCGCGCGCGGGTCGGGCAGGATGTGTGGGCGTGACCCCTCCCGAGCACGCTCCCGCGCCCGGCGGCCCGCGCACCGTCGACGAGCACCGCGCCGTCGTGGCGTCGTTGGTGCCCCCCGCCCCCGTGGTGGAGGTGCCGCTGTCGCAGGCGCTGGGCCGGGTGCTGGCCGCCGACGTGGTCGCGACGGTGGCGCTGCCCCCCTTCGACAACTCCGCGATGGACGGCTACGCGGTCCGCGCGGCCGAGGTCGCCGCGGCGTCCGAGGACGCGCCGGTGGCGCTGCCGGTGGCCGAGGACATCCCCGCCGGCCGCACCGACGTCCCGACGCTGCAGCCCGGTACCGCCCACCGGATCATGACCGGCGCGCCCATGCCCGCGGGCGCCGACGCCGTCGTCCAGGTGGAGCTGACCGACGGCGGCGTCGAGCAGGTGGCCGTCCGCAGGGGCCCGGCCGCCGGCACGCACGTGCGGCGCGCGGGCGAGGACGTACGACCGGGGACGACCGTGCTCACCGCCGGGACCGTGCTCGGCCCGCCACAGGTGGGGCTGCTGGCCGCGATCGGGCTGCCGACCGTCGCCGTCCGCAGGCCGCCGCGGGTGCTGGTGCTCTCGACCGGGTCGGAGCTCGTCGAGCCGGGGGCCCCGCTCGCACCGGGCCAGATCTACGAGTCGAACGGGCCGATGCTGGCCGCGGCCGTCCGAGAGGCGGGCGGCGAGGCCGAGCTGTTGCGCTTCGTTCCCGACGACGTCGAGGTGTTCGCCTCGCTCCTCGCGGAGAAGGCGGGCGACGTCGACCTGATCCTGACCTCGGGCGGGGTGAGCGCGGGCGCGTACGAGGTCGTCAAGGACGCGCTGCGCGACCGCGGCGTCGAGTTCGTCCGGGTCGCGATGCAGCCGGGCGGTCCGCAGGGCGCGGGCCGGCTCGACGGTGACGGGCCCGCCGTCGTCACGCTGCCGGGCAACCCGGTGAGCTCGCTGGTGTCGTTCGAGGTGTTCGTGCGGCCGGCGCTGCGGGCCGCGATGGGGCACCCGCACCCGCTGCGTCCGGTGGTCTCGGCCGCGCTGGCCGAGGCGCTGGTGTCGCCGCCGGACAAGCGGCAGTTCCGGCGCGGCGTGCTCGACGCGTCCGACGGCACGGTCGCCGAGGTCGGCGCCCCGGCCTCGCACCTGCTGGCCTCGCTCGCGCTGGCCGACTGCCTGATCGTCGTCCCGGAGGGCGTCTCGGCGGTGGACAAGGGCGTGGCGGTCGAGGTCTGGCTGCTCGAGGCCTGACGGCCCGCTCGCCCGGCCCGCTCATCCGGCCCGCTCACCCGTCCGGCGAAGGGTCGACGGTCGGCTCCGCACGGTCTGCGCGTGAAATGTGACCTACATCACAGGGGGAGAGTGCAACAAGCGGGCGCCCAGGAGCGTCTTAACAGGTGAGCGTTCGGCCGATCGGTGCACTTCGCAGGGTTCTGGACCTGCTGATCTGGACGATGGGCCGATTGCTCTGGATACTTTCGGTACGGGGCGGGTAACCGCCTTTCAACGCAACGGACCTACCGCCCGTCGCTGGGGAGCGGACGAGCGGTTCCACGGCCGGGGTCGTCGTCTCGGGGGATGACGGCCCCGGCCCTTTGCGGTCATCGCCCTGGACTACCGTGGCGGCCATCGAGCGGCAGGCCGCCCGGCCGGGCCGCGGTTGCCGCCTCAGGAGCCGACCACCCCATGTCCGCCCAGTCCGCCGGGCCCCAGTCCGGAACCTCGATCGGGCACGTCGCGGAGCTGGTCCGCGCCGCAGTGCCGCCCATGCACCCGGGGGGCCGGCCGATCGTCGCCGGTGTCGCCGCCGGGGCCGCGCTGGTCAGGCTGCTCACCGGGCGCGGCACCGTTGTCGGCCTCGCCGCCACCGCCGCCACCGCCGCGTTCTTCCGCGAGCCCCGCCGCGTCCGGCCCGCCCGCACGGGCGTCGTCGTCGCGCCGGCCGACGGCACGGTCGCGACCGTCGCGGAGGTCGAGCCGCCCGCCGAGCTGGGGCTGCCCGCCGGGCCCGTGCCGCGGGTGAGCGTCTTCCTCTCCGTGCTCGACGTGCACGTCCAGCGCGTGCCCGTCGACGGCCGGGTCGTCGCCGTCGAGTACCGGCCCGGCGTGTTCCTGTCCGCAGACCTCGACAAGGCCAGCGAGGACAACGAGCGCAACGCCGTCCTGTTCGAGGCCACGGACGGGCACCGGGTCGGCGTGCTGCAGATCGCGGGCCTGCTCGCCCGTCGCATCGTCTGCGAGGTGGCGCAGGGCGACGAGGTGGCCGCGGGCGAGACGTTCGGCCTCATCCGCTTCGGCTCGCGCGTCGACACGTACCTGCCCGCCGGCTCGCGCGTCCTCGTCGAGCCCGGCCAGCGCACGATCGGGGGCGAGACGGTACTGGCCGAGCTGCCGGCCGCGGACCGATGAGAACGGTCCCCGGCTACAGCGCCGGCATCCGGCTGCTGCCCAACGCCGTCACCGTCCTGGCGTTGTGCGCGGGTCTCTCGGGCGTGCAGTTCGCGCTGATCGGCCGCTTCGAGCTGTGCGTCGCGGCCGTCGGTGCCGCCGCGCTGTGCGACGCACTCGACGGCGGCCTCGCCCGCCTGCTCGACGCGAGCAGCAAGATCGGCGCGGAGCTGGACTCGCTGTCGGACCTCGTGTCCTTCGGCGTGGCGCCCGCCCTGGTCATCTACATCTGGGGGCTGCAGGGCAACCGGTTCGGCTGGATCGTCGCGCTGGTCTTCGCCGTCTGCATGGCGCTGCGGCTGGCCCGGTTCAACACGTTGCTCGACGACGAGGACCAGCCGCCGTACGCCAAGGAGTTCTTCGTCGGCGTCCCCGCGCCCGCGGCCGCGCTCGTCGCGGGCATCCCGCTCTACCTGTGGCTGCACTTCGGTGACGGCTGGTGGTCCTCGCACCTGACGGTCGCGCTGTGGGCGCTGGTCGCCGCGGGGCTGATGGTGAGCAGGCTGCCCACGTTGTCGCTCAAGACCGTCCGGGTCCCGCCGCGGCTGATCGCGCCGCTGCTGGTCCTCGTCGGCCTCGCGGCGGCCGTGCTGCTCACCGCGCCCTTCCTCGGGCTCGCCGTCGTCGCGATCGGGTACCTGCTGCTCCTGCCGTACACGATCCACCGGCACCGCTGGCTGGCGCGGCATCCCGAGGCCTGGAACGTGCCGGTCCGGCAGCGCCGCGCCGTCGCCCGCGCGGCGCGCTCGGCCCGCCGGCTCGGGCTGCGCCCGCCGTTGCGCCGCCGGGTCGCCGGCGGTGCGTCGGCCGTCGCGCGCCGGGTCCGGCTGATCGGGTCCGAGGACGGCGGCGCCACCGGCAACGGCAGGCCGCACCCGCTGCCCCCGCCCGGGCCGCAGTACCCGAAGGGCAGCAGGCGCCGGCTCGGCCTGCGCCGGCGCTGACCCGTCCTGCCGCGGTCGGCCGTCGCGGCCGGGCGGCCCCCGCGGCGGGCACCAGATAGCGTGCGGGGGTGCCCGCCGAGATCACGCTCGTCGCCCGGCTCGCTCCCTACGGGACGTACTCCCGGCGCGGGGTCGTCCGCCTCCACCCCGAGGTCCTGCACGCGCTCGACATCGGCACCTGGCAGGCCGTCGCGATCACCGGGCGGGGCCGCACCACCACCGCGCTGGTCACCGCCGCGGACGCCGACGGCCCGCACGGCGAGATCACTGTCGACGACGTGACCCTGTCCAACTGCGCCGGTCTCGACGGCGGATCCGTCGTCGTCCGGCCGGCGCAGGTCGTCCCGGCGCGGCGCGTCGTCCTGCACTCCGCCGATCCGCTCGTGCGCACGGCCCCGCCCGCCGCGGTCCGGCTCGCCCTCACCGGCAAGATCGTCAGCCCTGCCGACGCCGTGTCCCTGCAGCCCCAGGACCTGCAGCCGGCCCCGGGCGCCGACCTCACCCACGCGCGCCGCACCCTGGCCAACATCATCGGCCCGGGTCTGACGTCGGCGCTGCTCACCGTCGTGCGCACCGAGCCGGTGGGCGCGGTCGTGGTGCAGCCGTCGACCGTCGTCGGCTGGCGCGACGGCGCGACCACCGGCGAGCCCGGCCCGTCGCCGGTGGTCGACCCGCCGACGGTCACCCGCCCGACCGTGCTGACCGCCGTGCCGGCGCCCGCCGGAGCGGTGCCCGCCGGACCGGGCGCGGCGCCCGCCCCGCCGGCCGCCGCCACGCCCGCGCTGGGGATCGACGAGCTCGTCGGCAACGTCGACGCCGCGCGCCGGCTCGTCGAATGGCTCGAGCTGACGTTCCGCCGCCCGGAGCTGCTCGCCCGCCTGGGCGGCGCCGCGCACCTGGGGGTGCTCGTCGTCGGGCCGGAGGGGGTCGGGAAGGCGACCCTCGTGCGCAGTGCGGCGGCGGCCGTCGAGGCGGGGTTCGTCGCGCTCGACGCGCCGTCGGCGGCCGCGCTGGAGGCGGGTGCCGCGTCGCAGCGGGTGCACGACGCGGTCGGTGCCGCGGTCGCCGCGGCCCGGTCCGGGACGCCGACCGTCCTGCTGGTCAGCGAGGTGCACGCCCTGCTCCCGGCCGCCGACCCGCCGCCGCTCGCGACGCTGACGCTCGACGCGCTGCGCGGAGCCGTGGCCACTCCCAGCGTCGCGCTGGTGGCGACGACGGCCGCGCCCGAGGGGGTGGACCCCCGGCTGCGGGCCCCGGACCTCGTCGACCGGGAGCTGAGCCTCGCGCTGCCCGACGCCCGGGTCCGCACCGACCTGCTGCGGCGGCTGTTCGCGGGCGTGCCGACGGCCGCCGACATCGACCTGGCCGCCGTCGCGGAGCGGGCGCCGGGATTCGTCGTCGCCGACCTGCTCGCGGTCCGCCGGGAGGCCGCGATCCAGGCGGCGCTGCGGGCCACCGCCCCCGCGGACCCCGCCGGCGCCGTCGGGGAGCCGGAGCCGGCGTCGGCCCCGACCGCGGCCGCCGACCCCGACGCGCCCACGACGGGCACCGCCGACCCGGCGACCGCCGGCGAGGACCCCGAACCGCAGATCACCCAGCAGGACCTCCTCGACGCGGTGGCGTCGGTGCGGCCGGTGTCGATGTCGTCGTCGGAGACCCTGCACACCGGCGGCATCGGGCTCGACGACGTCGGCGACATGACCGAGGTCAAGCAGGCACTCACCGAGGCGGTGCTGTGGCCGCTGCAGTACCCCGACTCGTTCGCCCGGCTGGGCGTCGACGCCCCCCGCGGCGTCCTGCTCTACGGCCCGCCCGGCTGCGGCAAGACGTTCCTGCTGCGCGCGCTGGCCGGGACCGGACAGCTCAACGTCCTGTCGGTCAAGGGCGCCGAGCTGTTGGACAAGTACGTCGGCGAGTCGGAGCGCGCGGTGCGCGAGCTGTTCCGCAAGGCGTCCGACGCCGCACCCGCGCTGGTGTTCCTCGACGAGGTCGACGCGCTGGCCCCGCGCCGCGGCGGATCGACCGACTCGGGCGTCGCCGACCGGGTCGTCGCCGCCCTGCTCACCGAGCTCGACGGGGCCCAGCCGCTGCGTGAGGTGGTCGTCGTCGGCGCCACGAACCGGCCGGAGCTGATCGACCCCGCGCTGCTGCGGCCCGGGCGCCTCGAACGGCTCGTCTACGTGCCCCCGCCGGACGCGGAGGCCAGGGCCGCGATCCTGCGCGCCGCGGGTCGCAACACCCCGCTGGCCGACGACGTCGACCTCGACGAGCTGGGCGCCGAGCTCGACGGATACTCCGCGGCCGACTGTGCCGCGGTGCTGCGGGAGGCCGCACTGACCGCGATGCGGGAGTCGCTGGAGGCCACGCACGTCACCGCGGCGCACGTCGCGGCGGCTCGCAAGGTGGTACCCCCGTCGCTCGACCCGTCGCTGCTGGCCGAGCTCGAGGCCTATGCGGCGCGCCGGGTCGGCACCTGAGCCGGGAGGCCCGCACACACCACGACGGCCGGCGGGAGGCCGGCCGTCGTGGCTGAAGTCCGGGGAGCGGACGTCGGGTGGTGCCTCAGCGGCGCTGGTAGTCGTTGGTGACGATGACGATCAGCCCGGGCGAGGCCTCGTCGAGGCCCTGGAACCGCTGCTCGACCCGCAGCCCGAACTGCTTGCCGAGCGTCTCGGCCGCCTGCTGCTCGCTGGTGCCGGGCCGGTAGTAGACCGTGCTGGTCGGGATGACGCCCTGCGGGTAGTTGGCGACGGAGTCGACCTCCCAACCCGAGTTGCGGAAGTCGTCGGCCGCGCGGGAGGCGAGCCCGGTGATCGTGCTGTTGTTGTAGACGCGGACCGGGGCCTTCAGGCTGTCCGGGCTGATGCCGCCCTCGGCGAGCCCGCCGCCGACACCACCCGCGCCGCCCGCCCCGCCTGCTCCGGCCGCACCACCCGCGCCTGCCGCGCCGCCCGCCGAGCCGTCACCGGGGGTGCCCGGGGCGCCGGGAGCCCCGATGTTGTTGGTGCCGGTGGCGCCGAACGAGGGCACCGGGACCGATCCGTCGGTCGGCGTCGCGCCCGCGCCGGGCGACCCCGGGACGGCGGACGCGGAGACCGAGGTCGGTGCCGCGGCGTTGTCACCGGAGCCGTTCCCGCCGCTGAGCGCCGTCGTCGCCAGACCGATCACGCCGGCGACGATGCCGACGCCGATCAGCGCGAAGCCGCCGATCCGCAACGGCGATCCACCGGACGATCCTGGTGTGGTCACGACAACCTCCGAGTCCGCAGGAGCCGGTCGGTGACCGGACGCGTGATCACAATGGCGTCACCAGGGCTCGATTCCCAGCCGACGCGCCGCACGGGTGCGCTGCCGGCTGGCGCGGAGCCGACGGAGCCGCCGGACGAGCAGCGGGTCGGCCGCCAACGCCTCGGGCTTGTCGATCAGCGCGTTGAGCACCTGGTAGTAGCGGGTGGCCGACATGTCGAACAGCTCGCGGATGGCCTGTTCCTTGGCACCGGCGTACTTCCACCACTGCCCTTCGAAGGCGAGGATCTCGCGCTCCCGGCGGTCGAGCTCGTCGGCCGGGCCGGCTGCGGGGTCCGGGACCCCGTGTTCCGTGGCGGACTCCATCACGCTCCTCGGGCGTCACAGCACATCGATGCTTCGGCGAGCCGTGCTTCGGCGAGCACTGCGTCGGCGAGCACTGCGCTGGGTGGCAGAACGAGGAATGACACGCGTGTCATTCCGAGGAGGATTCAACCACGCGGGTCCGACACGAACCGGGCAGGGACGCGCCACACCGAGGCATGAATCGTGCATCAGCCGACCGGGGGGACGAGCCGCCCGGACCCGTCCCCCACGCGTCGCGACACTAGTCTTCAGGCGTGACAGTTCGCCCCATCCGCATCATCGGCGACCCGGTGCTGCACGCCCCGACCCGCCCGGTCGTGGAGTTCGACGATGCGCTGCGTGAGCTCGTCGACGACATGTTCGAGACGATGGCCGCCGCCCACGGCGTGGGGCTCGCGGCGAACCAGATCGGCGTCGACCTCCGGGTGTTCGTCTACGACTGCCCCGACGAGGTGACGAAGACGATGGCCCGCGGCGTCGTCGTCAACCCGGTGCTGGAGACCTCGGAGATCCCGGAGACGATGCCCGACCCCGAGGAGGACGAGGAGGGCTGCCTGTCCGTCCCGGGCGAGCAGTTCCCGACCGGCCGGGCGGACTGGGCGCGGGTGACGGGCGTCGACGTCGACGGGCAGCCGGTCGAGGCCGAGGGTCGCGGCTTCCTCGCCAGGTGCTTCCAGCACGAGGTCGACCACCTCGACGGGCACCTCTACGTCGAGCGGCTCACCGGCCGCCACCTGCGGGCGTCGAAGAAGATGCTGAAGGCCGCGGGCTGGGGCGTGCCCGGCCTGTCCTGGGATCCGGCGACGCAGCAGGCCGAGGAGGTCTGACGGAACACCTCGCCCGACTACGACGTTCGTAGGTTGCAACGTTGTAAGCACAGGGGGGTGGTCCGATGGACGCCTACTCCGAGACGGTCAGCGCCGTCGCCGCCGAGCTCACCGACCGGGTCGCGGCCGTGCGTGTGGGACGGGGCTCCGGCTCGGCCGTCGTCGTCGCGCCGGGCGAGCTGCTCACCAACGCCCACGTCGTCGGGACCTCCGGGCGCGGGCGGGCCGACTTCGCCGACGGCAGCCAGGTCGAGTTCGACGTCGCGGGCGCCGATCCGCTCTCCGACCTCGCGCTGCTGCGGGCCCGCGCCGGCGACCTCCCCGATCCCGCGACCCTCGGCGACGCCGACGGCCTCGTCGTCGGGCAGCTCGTCGTCGCCGTCGGGAACCCGCTGGGGCTGGCCGGGTCCGTCACCGCCGGCGTCGTCAGCGCACTGGGCCGGTCGCTGCCGACGCGCAGCGGGGCGGCGGGCCGGGTCGTCGAGGACGTCATACGGACCGACGCGGCGCTCAACCCCGGCAACTCCGGCGGCGCGCTCGCCGACCACCGGGCGCGGGTCGTCGGCATCAACACCGCCGTGGCCGGGGTGGGCCTGGGGCTCGCCGTCCCGGTGAACGCGACGACGTTGCGGATCGTCGACGCGCTGCGTGCCGACGGCCGGGTCCGGCGTGCCTACCTCGGGGTCGTCGGCACCCCGGCACCGGTGCCGGCGGCCGTCGCCGACCGCTACGGGCGCCGCAACGGACTGCGCCTCGTCGAGGTCGTCGACGGCAGCCCGGCCGCGGCCGCGGGCCTGCGCCGCGGCGACCTGGTGCTCGACGTCGGGCGCCGCGCCGTCGAGGACGCGCAGGGGATCCAGCGGCAGCTCTTCGGCGAGGCCGTCGGCGTCCCGCTCCCGGTGACGGTGCTGCGCAACGGCGCGATGGTCGACGTCGTCGCGGTGCCGACGGAGCTGCGTCCCTGACCCTGCGAGGGCTCCGGCGAGCCACTCACGAGGGACCGTCACGACACGAGGCCGTGCTCCCACGCCCACGCCGCGACCTCGACCCGGTTGCGCGCACCGAGCTTCGCCTGGACGTTCGTCAGGTGGGTCTTGACCGTCGAGAGCGACACGAACAGGTCGGCGGCGATCTCGGCGTTGGTGCGACCCCGCGCGACGGCCCGCACGACGTCGATCTCCCTGGGGGACAACGGCTCCGGCAGCGTGGGCCGCGGCGCGGGCGTGGTCAGGTGCCGCAGCAGCCGGACCGTCACCGACGGTGAGACCAGCGCGTCACCCGCCGCGGCCGCCCGCACCGCCTCGACGAGCAGCCGCGGGCCCGCGTCCTTGAGCAGGAAGCCGCAGGCCCCGGCCCGCAGCGCGCCGTAGACGTACTCGTCGAGGTCGAACGTCGTGACGACGACGATCCGTGGCGGATCGGGGTCGGCGGTGAGCGCGCGGGTGGCCTCCAGGCCGTCGAGCTCGGGCATCCGGATGTCCATCAGCACGACGTCGGGCCGCAGCCGCCGCGCCCGTTCGACCGCCTCGGCGCCGGTCCCCGCCTCGCCCACGACCTCGATGCCCGGCTCGGCGCCGAGGATCAGCCGGAAGCCGGTCCGGACCATCTCCTGGTCGTCGGCCACGAGCACGCTCGTCATCGGGCCACCGATCCGGCCGGGCTCATCGCGCACGCACCGGCAGCCGCGCCGTCACCGACCACACGCCCGCCCCGCACGGGCCCGCGTGCAGCGTGCCGTCGAGCGCGCCGACGCGCTCGGCCATGCCCGCCAGCCCGAACCCGCCGGTCGCGCCGCGGGCGGGGGACCCGGCCCCGGCCCCGTCGTTGCGCACGCCGACGACGAGCTCCTCGGCCCGCAGCCGGACCTCCACCTCGACCGACGTCGCGGCGGGCGCGTGCCGTCGGACGTTGGTCAGCGCCTCCTGCACGACGCGGTAGCCGGTCGCGGCGACACCCGCCGGCAGCACCGCGTGCTCGAACCCCGGATCGGCGAGCAGCCGGACGCGGGTGCCGTCGGGATCGAAGCGGCGCACCATCTCCGGGATGCCGCCGAGCTCGGCGCCCGGCGCGCGGGTCGCGTCGCCGCCGCGCAGCACGCCGACCATGGCGCGCATCGCGGCGAGCGCGTCGGCCCCCGCGGACTCGATCGCGGCCAACGACCGCGCGACGTCCGGGTCCGCCGGGACGACCACGCGAGCCGCCTGCGCGGCGACGACGATCCCCGTCACCTGGTGGGCGACGACATCGTGCAGCTCGCGGGCCAGCACGAGGCGTTCGTCGGCCCGCGCGCGCTCCAGCAGCGACGCCCGGCGCGATCCCGCCTCGCGCAGCACCAGGCCGATCGCGACCGTGCCGCCCCAGCCGAGTGCCGACAGGATCGTGTAGCCGGTGCGCGTCAGCCCGATGTCGGCGCGCAGGTACGGCGACGCGACGATGACGACGCCCGCCGCGAGCACCAGGAGCACGGCGGTGCGGTCGTCGGCGTGCCGCAGCGCCGCGATCGTCACGACGGCCAGCGCGAGTTGCTCGGCGAACGACATCGACGGCACGTGCACGAGCCAGCCCGCCAGCGTCGCGATCGCGGACACCGCGAACGCGATGGTCGCGACGTGTCGGACGTCGACGCCCGGACGCCTGCGCAGCAGGACGACCACCGCGACGCACGCGCCCGTGAGCGGCGTCGCGAGGCCGCGGGGGACGCCGATCCCGACCAGCGCGAGGCAGTCGACGGCGAGCCAGACCAGGTAGCCCGCGATCTCGACGGCCAGGCCGGCCCAGCGCAACGCGCGCAGCCGCCCGGCGCCTGCGGTCCCCGCGATCACGCCGATCAGCCTAGGCGGGACCGCCGAGCAGGTGCCCTCGGCCGAAAGTACGAGCCGCCCCGCCCGAGATCGGTCCCGCGGCCGAGGCGGGGCCGGGTCCGTCGGGGAGATCGTCGCGGCATGACGCCTTCGATCTGGCTGGAGACGGCCGCCTGGGCCCTGGGGCTCGCGGTGATCGTCCTGATGGCCGCGCTGCCCCTGCTGGAGACGCTCGCGGGCGGGCCGCGGTGACCGCACCGTCCTGCGCCGAGACCGTCGACCTCGTCAAGGTGCACGGCCGCGGGGGGTCGGCCGTGCGCGCGCTCGACGGGGTGTCGCTGCGGATTCCGGAAGGGATGTTCACCGCGGTCATGGGACCGTCGGGGTCCGGCAAGTCGACACTGCTGCACTGCCTCGCCGGGCTGGACACCGCGTCGTCGGGGCGCGTCCTGCTGGGCGCGACCGACCTCGGCAGCCTCTCCGACGCACAGCTCACCGCGGTGCGTCGCGACCGGCTCGGGTTCGTGTTCCAGTCGTTCAACCTGCTGCCGCAGCTCACCGCCGCGCAGAACATCGACCTGCCCGCGCGGCTGGCCGGCCGCCGGCCCGACCCGATGTGGCGGGCGGGCCTGATCGACCTGCTCGGTCTCGGCGACCGGCTCGACCATCGCCCGTCGGAGCTCTCGGGCGGCCAGCAGCAGCGCGTCGCCGTCGCGCGGGCGCTGCTCGGCAGGCCCGAGATCGTCTTCGCCGACGAGCCGACCGGCAACCTCGACACCGCCGCCGGCCACGAGCTGCTCGATCTGCTGCGGACGTCGGTGCGCGAGCTCGGGCGCTCGGTCGTGATGGTCACCCACGACCCGGTCGCGGCGTCGTTCGCCGACGGCGTCGTGCTGCTGCGCGACGGCCGGGTGGCGGGCTCGCTGCCCGATCCCCGCCCGGAGACGGTGCTCGCCGCGCTGTCGTCGCTGTCGGGGGCGGGGGCGTGAGCGGTCCGGGGGGAGGCGCGCCGATTCCGCACGAACGGCCCTTTCGCGCAACCCGGTTGCGGGAAAGGGCCGTTCGTGCAGCCGGGCATCGGCCCGGCGGCGGGCGTGGGGGAGGCCGAGCGGCTGCGGGGGCGCTGCTGGCCGACGCCCGCCGCCATCCGGGCCGGGTCGTCCTCACCGGGCTCGCGGTCCTCGTCGCGACGTTCTTCGCGGCCGGGACGCTGCTGCTCGGCGGGACGCTGTCGACGACACTGCAGGCCCGGTCGGTGGTGACGCCCGCGGCGGCGGCCGCGGTCGTGCGCGGCGGCGACCTCGACGCGGCCGTGGTCGACCGGGTCGCGCGGACGCCGGGCGTGACCGCCGCCGTCGGTGTCTGGACCGGCACGGCGCCCGTCGGCGGCGCGGCGGGCGTGGGGTCGTGGACCGTGACGTCGGACCCGATGACGGGGCCGCTGACCCGGCTGGCCGCGCCACCCGTCGCCGGCCGGCTGCCCACCGCGGACGACGAGGCACTCGTCCCGGCCGCCACCGCAGCGCGCGCCGACGTCCACCCGGGCTCGGTGCTGACCGTCGGAGGTGCCGGCGACGCGACCCGCACGCTGACGGTGACCGGCGTCGTCGACCTGCCCGTCGTCGGCACCGACACGATCGTCACCACGCCCGCGACGGTCGCGGCACTGGGCGGGACGCTGCGCCAGATCGACGTCGCGGGCGGGGCGCCCGCCGCCGTGGCGTCCGCGGTCCGTGCGCGGTTGCCGGGCGACGTGGTGGTGCGCACCGGCGACGAGCAACGCGCAGCCGAGCGCCGTGACGGCTCGGCGACCGCGACGGCCGTCGTCACGGGGGTGTCGGTGTTCACCGGGCTCGCGCTGGTCGCGGCCGTCGTCGTGGTGGCGTCGACGTTCCGCATCCTGCTGACCCAGCGCCGCACCCAACTCGCGCTGCTGCGCTGCGTGGGGGCTCGCAGCGGCGACCTCGTGCGCGCGGTACTCGCCGAGGCCGCCGTGTCGGGGCTGGTCGCGGGGGTGCTCGGCGCGGGGCTCGCGATCGGCGCGGGCGAGATCGTCGTCGCCGTGGTCGGCGGCGGCCCGCTGGTCGTGTCGTGGGGCGGGATCGCGGGCTGCGTGCTGCTCGCGGTCGTGGCGACGGTCGTCGCCGCGGTCGGACCGGCGCTCGCCGCGGGCCGGACGTCGCCCGTGGCGGCGCTGGGGGAGGCCGCGACGAGTGAGGCCGGCACGTCGCGGCGCGGGCGCCGGGCCGTCCTCGCGACGGTCCTGCTGGTGGTCGCGCTGGTGCTGGCGGCACCCCCGCTGGCCGGCGTGGCCGACGGCGCGGTCGGGCTGGTCGCCGCCGCCGCGTCGGGCCTGGTGACGTTCGCGGCCCTCGTCGCGCTGGGCCCGGTGATGATGAGCGGGCTCGCGGCGACCGTGGGCCGGCTCGTCACGGCCGTCGGGCGGGCGCCGGGCCGGATGGCCGTCGCCAATGCCGCGCAGGTCCCGCGCCGCACGGCGGCGACGGTCACCGTGCTGACCCTGGGCGTCGGCCTGACCTCGGCGCTGCTCGTCGGGGTCGCGAGCGCCGACTCCAGCGCGCAGCGGTCGATCTCGCAGCGGCTGCCGAGCGCGGTGCAGGTCAGTGCCCCCGACCCGGACGCGACGCTGGCGAGGCTGGCCGCCGAGCCGTCGCTGCGGGTGCGGCAGGACGGCGACGCGGTCCTCGTCGACCCGGCCCCGGGTGTCGACGACGCGGCCCTGCGCGCCGCGGTCGGGGACGCGCTGGGCCCGCGATCCGCGGCGGTCGTCGTCTACACCGCCGACGTGCGGGCCGACGCGACGGCGGAGCTGGGGGTGCTCCGCGGGGTCGGGCTGGGCCTGGTCGGGATGACGGTCGTCGTCGCGATCGTCGGCGTCGCGGTGACGCTGACGTTGTCGGTCACCGAGCGGACCCGGGAGACGGGCCTGCTGCGCGCCGTCGGGCTGACCCGCGGCGGGGTGCGGGCGATGGTCGCGTGGGAGGCCGCGTGCAGCGCGCTCGCGGCGGCGGTGCTGGGCGCCGGGCTCGGGGTGCTCTACGGCGTCCTCGGCATCCGGGCGCTGGGCCTGGCGGCAGGTGGGGTCTCGGTGCCGGTCGGGCAGCTCGTCGGGCTGGCCGTCGGGGTGGTCGCGATCGCGGTGCTCGCGGCGCTCGGCCCGGCCGTGCGTGCCGGGCGCGTCCCGCCGATCCGGGCACTGGCCGCGTAGGGGACGGGGGCTCGTGAGTGGCGATGGTCGCCCTGGCGACCATCGCCACTCACGGCGCCGGCCACACGGTCAGGCCGGGTCGAGGACGAAGACGGGGATCTGCCGGTCGGTCTTCGTCTGGTACTCGGCGTAGGGCGGGAAGGCGGCGACGGAGCGCTCCCACCACTGCTCCCGCTCGGGGCCGTCGACCTCGCGCACGGTGTACTCACCGGACTCGGTGCCGTCCTGCAGCGTCACCGTCGGGTTGGCCCGCAGGTTGTAGTACCAGACGGGGTGCTGGGGGGCGCCGCCCTTCGAGGCGACCAGCGCGTAGTGACCCTCGTGCTCGACACGCATCAGCGGGACGTAGCGCAGCTTGCCGGTCTTCGCGCCCTTCATCGTCACGAGGACGACCTTCATCCCGTTGATCCCGACGCTGTCGGTCGTCCCGGTCTCGAGGATCTTCTCGGTCTGGTCGCGGACCCAGCCCTCGGGGCTCAGCTCGACGTCAGTGTTGGCGGTCATGTCCGGCACAACCCCGGTCCCGCGCCGGATCTATTCCCGATTCCGCGGTCCCGGAGTGTGACGTCGGTGGGCGGGCCGCCGGGGCCGGGCGGCGGCCTGGTGCGGCGTCACCGGGCCGTACTACCGTCGGCCGGACACCGACGCGGGAGCTCGCAGGGGCTGAGAGGGCGGCCGACGCCGCCGACCGCTGAACCAGCCGGGTAATGCCGGCGAGGGAGGACAGCACATGGCCCAGCGAGGTCCGGCACAGCCAGGTCCGGCCCAGCCAGGTCCGGCCCAGCCAGGTCCGGCACAGCCAGGTCCGCAGCCGACCGTGGGTGTCACCCCGCCGCGGGTCATGACGATCGCGGGCACCGACTCCGGGGGCGGCGCCGGCATCGCCGCCGACCTGCGCACGTTCGCCGCCTGCGGCGTCCACGGCTGCCTCGCCGTGTGCGCGGTGACGGTGCAGAACTCAGTCGGTGTGACGGCTGTGCACCCGATCCCGCCCGAGACGGTCGCCGCGCAGATCACCGCCGTCGCCTCGGACATCGGGCTCGACGCCGCGAAGACCGGCATGCTGGCGGGCGCCGAGATCATCGAGGCCGTCGCGCACGCCTGCGACGCCAACGGCATCGGCGCGGTGCACCCCACGCCACTGGTCGTCGACCCGGTCGCGGCGTCGATGCACGGGGACCCGCTGCTGGCCGACTCCGCGCTCGACGCCTTCCGCTCGCTGCTGTTCCCGCGGGCCACGGTCATCACCCCCAACCTCGACGAGGTGCGGCTGCTCGTCGGCGTCGACGTGCACGACCGCGCCGGCCAGTACGAGGCGGCCAAGGTGCTGCACGGCCTCGGTCCGCGGTACGTGCTGGTCAAGGGCGGGCACCTCGCCGAGGACGTGGACGGCTGCGTCGACCTGCTCTTCGACGGGGACACCTTCGTCGAGCTGCCCGGGCCGCGGTTCGACACGGGCAACACCCACGGCGGCGGCGACTCGATGGCGGCGGCCGTCGCGTCCGGGCTCGCGCGCGGGATGGCGATCGGCGAGGCGGTGGCCTTCGCCAAGCGCTACATCGTCGAGGCCGTCCGCAACTCCTACCCGCTCGGCGCCGGGCACGGGCCCGTCTCGCCCTTGTGGACGGTCCGCGACTGGTGGGGTACCTGACGGAAACGCTGGTGACGTGAGTTACGAGCGCGGCCGGAATATCGGTCGCGATGCCGCATCTGCGGACCGTCGCGGCCATTGAGCCAGCTCATGCGGGACCGCCTGGGCGCGAGGCCAGGTTAGCCTCACTATCACTGCTGGTCGGGGCGGATCGTCGGTCGATTCGTGGTGCGCGGGGCCACCGGTGACGGTGCTAGTCTCGCCCCCGATGAGCATCATGGGGACGCGCGTCGTCCGCGTGGAGGATCCGGTGTTCCTCACGCGAGGCGCGACATACACCGACGACCTGACCGATGAGCGGCTCACGGGTGCGCTGCACCTCACGCTGGTCCGCTCCCCGATCGCGCACGCGACGATCACCTCGATCGACGTGTCCGCAGCCCGCGAGGCGCCCGGCGTCGTCGCGGTCCTGACCGGCGAGGACATCGATCTCCCGGCACCACTGCTGTTCCCGGGCGCCAACAAGGCGATGGTCCGGCCCTGGCTCGCCACCGAGCGCGTGCGCTTCGTCGGCGAGCCCGTCGCGGCGGTCCTCACCGAGGGTCGCTACCAGGGGCCCGATGCGGCCGAGCTCGTCGAGGTCGACTACGAGCCGCTGCCGGCCGTCGTGGACGTCCACGCCTCGGCGACCGACGAGGTCCTGCTGTTCCCGGACGCCGGCACGAACACCGCCGCCGTCTACAACAAGGAGGACCCCGACCCGGACTTCTTCGCCGACTGCGAGGTCGTCGTCACCCGCGACATCGTCAACCAGCGGGTCGCCGCCGCGTCGCTGGAGACGCGGGCCGCCTCCGCCGTCTGGGGTGACGACGGCCGGTGCACCCTGTTCTGCTCCAACCAGAACGCCCAGGGTGCGCGCGACGAGGTGGCCGGCTGGCTCGGCGTCGACGCGTCCCAGATCCACGTCGTCCTGCCCGACGTCGGTGGCGGCTTCGGCGCCAAGATCGGTGCCGACCCCGAGTTCGGGCTCGTCGCCTGGCTCGCACGGCACACCGGCCGGCCGGTCCGCTGGAGCGAGAGTCGCTCGGAGAACATGACCGGGATGGTGCAGGGCCGCGACCAGCGCCAGACCATCACGATCGGCGGCAGCCGCGACGGCCGGGTCAAGGCCTACCGGCTCGACGTCGTCGCCGACGCCGGCGCCTACCCGCGCCTCGGCGTCTTCCTCCCGGTGTTCACGCGCATGATGGCGCCGGGCACCTACGACATCGAGAAGGTCGACTCGCGGGCCCGCGTCGTCGTCACCAACACGACGTCGACCGCCGCCTACCGCGGCGCCGGCCGGCCCGAGGCCACCGCGGCGATCGAGCGGGCCATGGACCTGTTCGCCGCCGAGATCGGGATGGACCCGGCGGAGGTCCGCAAGATCAACGTCGTGCCGCCGGAGAAGTTCCCGTTCACGACCAAGGGCGGCGCGGAGTACGACTCCGGCGAGTACGCCAAGGCCATCGACCTCGCGCTCGAGGCCAGCGACTACGCGGGGCTGCGCGCCGAGCAGAAGGCCCGCCGCGAGCGCGGCGACGCCAAGCTGCTGGGCATCGGCGTCTCCTCGTACGTCGAGATCACCGGCGGCGGCGCGTTCGCCGAGAACGCGTCGATCGAGGTGCACCCCGACGGATCGGCCCTGATCTGGACGGGCACCTCGCCGCACGGCCAGGGCCACGCGACGGCGTGGGCGATGCTCGCGAGCGACCAGCTGGGCATCCCCGTCGAGAAGATCACCGTCCGCCACGGCGACACCGACCAGGTGCCCGAGGGCGGCGGGACGATGGGCTCGCGCAGCCTGCAGACCGGCGGTGTCGCGGTCCACAAGGCCTCGCTCGAGCTGATCGACCTCGCCAAGCAGCGCGCGGCCGACATCCTCGAGGCCTCGGTCGAGGACCTCGAGGTCGACACGGCCAACGCCGCCATCGTGGTGCGCGGCGCCCCCGGGTCGCCGACCGTCACCTTCGCGCAGCTCGCCGAGCGCGAGGAGCTCAAGGTCAAGACGGTGTGGGACGGCAAGAAGCCGACGTTCCCGTTCGGGTCGCACGTCGCCGTCGTCGAGGTCGACACCGAGACCGGCAAGGTCACCGTCGAGCGCATCTGGGCGGTCGACGACGCCGGCCCCGTGCTCAACCCGCTGCTCTGCGAGGGCCAGCGGCACGGCGGCATCGCCCAGGGCATCGCCCAGGCGTTGCTGGAGGAGGTCGTCTACGACCCCGACGGCCAGCCGCTCACCGCGACCTTCGCCGACTACGGGTTCCCGTCGGCGGCCGAGCTGCCGAGCTTCGACCTCGTTCCGATGGAGACGCCCACCCCGATCAACCCGTTGGGCTTCAAGGGGATCGGCGAGGCCGGGACCATCGGCTCCACCCCGGCCGTGCAGAGCGCCGTGATCGACGCGCTCGCGCACCTCGGGATCCGCCACATCGACATGCCGACCACCCCGCTGCGGGTCTGGGAGGCCATCCAGAACGCCGTGAAGGAGGACGGATGACGGGCGTGAAGGTCGAGATCACCGTCAACGGCCGCACCACCACCGACGAGGTCGAGCCCCGGCTGCTGCTCGCGCACTACCTGCGGGAGAACGTCGGGCTGAAGGCCACCAACATCGGGTGCGACACCACGTCGTGCGGGGCGTGCACCGTGCTGCTCGACGGCGAGTCCGTCAAGTCCTGCACCGTGCTCGCGGTCCAGGCCGACCAGCTGGCCGTCACGACGATGGAGGGCCTCGCCGGGGAGAGCGGCGACTCCCTGGACCACCCCGTCACCGCCGCGTTCCGCCAGGAGCACGGCCTGCAGTGCGGGTTCTGCACGCCGGGCATGGTGATGGCCGTCGCCGGCCTGATCGCCGAGAACCCGGACCTGGACGAGCGGGCCGTGCGCGAGGGGCTGGAGGGCAACCTCTGCCGCTGCACCGGCTACCACAACATCGTCCGCGCCGCGCTCGTCGCCGCGGGCAAGGACCCCGACGCCGCCCAGGCCGCCGAGGCCGAGAGCGACGCCGCCCGCACCGCCCCCGGCTTCTCCGCCGGATCGTCGGAAGGGGCGGGCGCGTGATCCCCGTCGGATTCGACTACGCGCGGCCCGACTCGCTCGACGCCGCGGTCGCGCTGCTCGCCGAGCGGGGCGACGAGGCCACGATCATGGCAGGCGGGCACTCGTTGCTGCCGGTCATGAAGCTGCGGCTGGCCGCGCCGGAGCTGATCGTCGACATCGGACGGCTCCGCGAGCTCAACTACGTCAAGGTCGACGGCGACGAGGTCGCCATCGGCGCGGGGACGCGGCACCACGACCTCGAGGTGTCCGACGTGCTCGCCGCCGAGGTGCCACTGCTGCCGGCCGTCGCGCGGACCGTCGGCGACCCGCAGGTCCGCCACCGCGGCACGATCGGCGGCTCGCTCGCCCACGGCGACCCGGCCTCCGACCTGCCTGCCGCGGTCCTCGCGCTCGACGGCACGATCGTGCTGCGCTCGCCGCGCGGGCAGCGTTCGGTGCCGGCCACCGAGTTCTGGACCGGCGTCTTCACCACGGCCAAGGAGCCCGACGAGCTGATCGTCGAGATCCGGGTGCCGCGCACCGGCTCCGCGGGCTGGGCCTACGAGAAGTTCACCCGCCGTGCCAACGACTGGGCGATCGTCGCGGTCGCCGTCGTCGACGGGCGCGTCGGGCTGGTCAACATGGGCTCGACGCCGTTGCGCGCCAGTGCGACCGAGGCGGCGCTGGCCGAGGGGAAGTCGATCGCCGAGGCCGCGGCGCTGGCGGCCGAGGGCACCGAGCCCCCGACCGACACCGCCGGCACGCCGGAGTACCGCAAGAACCTCGCGCGGGTCCTGACCCGCCGGGCGCTGGAGACGGCGGCCGGTCGGTAGGTAGTGCCCTCGGACGGCCCCCTGCCGGGTTCGGCAGGGGGCCGTTGTGCGTCCTGCGCGTCCGCGCGACGCCCTGCCGCGCAGAACTCGCGCGCAACCTCAGCGTCGTGATCGCCGCGGACGGGAGCGCTGGGGTTGCGCTCGGTGGGGTCGGGTCCCTCCCCGGGAGGGGCTGTCGGTCGATCGGGGGACAGGAGGGTCGTCCTCCACACCGGACGGTCGGTCGACGGTGCGGGAGGCCCGCCGGGACGAACCTTGGTGCATCGGGGAAACACCCCGGGACATCACGAAGGAGCACCGGCCATGAACACCGTTCAGGTCCCCACCGTCACCACCACCGACGAGCGTCCCACCGCGGTCCTTCCCGCGGCCGGTGCCCGCCACGCCGCTCCGACCGGCCGCCGCTCGAAGGGCGTCGTGATCGCGGCCTGCACCGCCGTCGGCCTCGTCGCCGCCGGGGCCGTCACGACCCTGGTCATGACGTTCAGCGGGAGCGGCGCCACGCCCGCCCCCGCGCCCGCCCCGGTCCCGTCGGTCTCGCACTCGACCGGCTACGTCCCCGCCGGCCACAAGGTCACCCCGGTCAAGCCCGTCACCCCGGTCACGCCGGTCGCGCCGTCGGCCGCGATCGAGACCCTGCAGAAGGAGCTCGGCCAGCTCAACTACTACGAGGGCCCGGTCACCGGTGTCATGAACGCCCAGACCACGCAGGCGATCACCTACCTGCAGCGCGACGCGCACCTGCCGCAGACCGGCACGATGAACGCCGCCACCCAGGCCGCGCTCGCGAACTTCCTCGCCAACGGCAACAACCAGATGGCCGGCTGATCCCGGCACCCGGACGGCCCGCGCCCGCACAGGGCGCGGGCTCCGTGTCGTCCGCCCCACGCCCTCACGGGGGCCGATCGGGGGACACCGTCGTCGTCCCCCGCACCCGCCGGCCGGTCGACGGTGCCGGGGCCGCGGCCGGGCGAACCTGGGGACAGCGGGGAGACACCCCGCACCTCGAGAAGGAGCACCGGCCATGAGCACGCAGACCCTGTCCCGTCCGGCGGGCCGGCCCGAGGCCGAACGGGCCACGACGATCACCGCCCTGACTGCCGTCGGCCTCGCGGCCGCGGGCGCGATCACCGGGCTCGTCATCGCCCTGACGCACGACACCTCGCCGGCCGAGCCCCTGCCGATGGCGACGGTCGTCGCCGCCGGGCACCAGAACCCGGGCCGGCCGGCGGCACACCCGGGCCGGGCCCCGCAGTCGTCGCACCGGACCGACCAGGGCCACGACGACGCGGTGCGCCCGATGACCACCCTCCAGCTGCCCCACCCCGCGATCTGAGCCACGGCGCCGGTCGTCCGGAGTTGTGATCCGGGTCGTACCGGCGTCCGGCGTTGCGCGCGGCGTGTCGACGTGGGCGCCGACCGCGCGGGCGCACCTGATCCGCCGAACGGTCGCACTGTCCGATGTCGAACGGATCATCGGTTCTCCGGCATGGCACATCCGCGCCCGACCTGCACGTAACACGGCGCCGCGTCTGTCCGATGTGTTCTTCGCACCGCCGCGGTCGCTCCCCCGTCTCGTCGCGTGAGGTGATCGGGCGTGGTCGTCGTCGGTCGAGTCGGGTGGGCCCCGCGCGGGGCAGCGGAAAGGTGGGGTCCTCAGTGGATGGTGCGGCCGGCGCATCCGACGTCGCCGCGGACCAGGCGGCGGTCGAGGCGACGCTGCGGATCCCCGTACAGGTCCCGGCGCCCGCAGCGGAGGCCGACGGCGGCCGGCACCGGGTGCCCGCCGCCGCTCACTCCGCACCGGTGGCACTGACCGGGCACCACGACGGTCGTCGTCGCCCGCGGCACGCGCGGCACCACCCGGCCGGGCAGCACGAGGCGCCGTCGCGTGGCCTACCCTCACCGCGCCCGCCGGGCCCGCCGGAGCACCGGCGCCCGGGTCCGGCGCCGACGTCCTTGCTCGCGTCGCCGACGATGCCGCTACGCCCCGCGCCGCCGCGGCGGCCCGCGCGGGAGCTGGTCGATCCCGCCGGCCCCGGCGGCACGCCGTCGCCGCGGCACCCCGGGACCGACCGCCGGACGCTGCGTGACGCGCTCGAGTCGCTCACCCGGCCGATCGCCGTCGTCCGGGCCCGCCGGCCGCAGCCACAGCTCGTCGCGCTGCTCCCGGCGCACAACGAGCAGGAGTCGCTCCCCGCGGCGATCGCGGGCCTGCGCGGCCAGACCAGCCCGCCGGACCGGATCGTCGTGGTGTCGGACAACAGCACCGACGCGACGGCGTCCGTAGGGCGGGACCTCGGGGTCGAGGTGGTCGAGACCGTCGGCAACACCGACAAGAAGGCCGGGGCGCTCAACCAGGTCCTCGGCCGGCTGCTCCCCACGCTCTCCGACGACGACGTGGTCCTCGTGCAGGATGCCGACAGCCTGCTCGACCCGCACTTCCTCGAGGCAGCGCTGTTCTACCTGCGGCGGGGGTACGGCGGCGTCGGCGGCGTGTTCCGCGGCGGCGAGGGCGGCGGGTTCGTCGGCCATCTGCAGCGCAACGAGTACGCCCGCTACGCCCGCGATGTCAACCGGCTCAACGGGAAGTGCCTGGTGATCACCGGGACCGCGGCGCTGTTCCGGGTGCGGGTGCTGCGGCAGGTCGTCGAGGCGCGGCTGTCCGGGCGGCTGCCGGCCGGCGACGGCCGCGGCGGGGTCTACGACACGACGGTGCTCACCGAGGACAACGAGCTGACCTTCGCCCTGCTGCACCTCGGGCACCGGATCATCTCGCCGGTGCAGTGCACGCTCGTCACCGAGGTGATGCAGACCTGGGGCGACCTGTGGCGGCAGCGGCTGCGCTGGAAGCGCGGGGCCGTCGAGAACTGCATCCAGTACGGCCTGACGAGGGTGACCTGGCGCTACTGGGGACGCCAGCTGTTCACGATGCTCGGCTGCCTCGTGTCGATCGTGTACCTCGGGACGGTCGCGTGGTCGCTGGCGGGCGGTGGGCTGCGCGTGCACCCGTTCTGGCTCGCGGTCAGCATCGTGTTCGTCGTCGAGCGCGTCGTGACGGTGCGCTACCGCGGCTGGAGGCAGATGCTCCTCGCCGCGACGATGTACGAGCTGCTCCTCGACTACTTCCTGCAGGCCTGCCACGTCAAGGCGTACTGGGACTCGCTGACCCGCAAGACCAAGAGCTGGAACTGATCGAAGGGCCGACATGTACAACACGGGTGCACTGACTCCGGCGGCGATGGGGGTCGGCGCCGGGGCCTCGCTGCCGTTCCTCGAGATGTCGCCGCTGTGGTGGGTGCTGGCGGCGTTCGCGCTGATCGCCTGCGGGAGCGCGGTCCTGCGGGTGCTGCCGCGGATGGTCGTCGAGGGCCAGGACTGGCCCGGGTCGCGGTCGGCCGAAGCTGCCCGGCAGGCTCCCGACCACCGCTGATGCACCCTGCGCGGGTCTGGCAGGTGCTGCTGGGCGTCATGCTGGCCGTGTCGCCGGTCGTCGCGGCGGACTCGGTCGGCGCGGTGGGCGGGGTCGCCGCCATCGGTCCGGTGGCGGAGCAGCCCGCACGGGCCTGCCCGAACGGCTACGTCGCGCTGACGTTCGACGACGGACCCGACGCGGTGACGACGCCGGCCCTCGTCGACGAGCTGCGCCGGCACGGCAGCCGCGCGACGTTCTTCGTGATCGGGGCCAAGGCCGCCGCGGCGCCCGAGGTCGTCGTCCTCGTGCGGTCGGAGGGCATGGCCGTCGGCAACCACACCTACGACCACCCGTTCCTCGACGAGCTGAGCGAGCAGGCCGTCACCGACGAGCTGACCCGGACCAGCGCGATCCTCGACGGGATTGGCGGCCCGGCGCCCACGCTGTTCCGGCCGCCCTACGGCAGGAGAAACGCAGTCGTCGAGCGGGTGGTGCGCAGGCTCGGCCTGACCGAGGTCCTGTGGTCGTACGACTCCGACGACTACGAGGAGGCGAGCGTCGAGCAGATGGTCAGGCAGGCCGAGAAGGCCACCGACGGGGAGGTCCTGCTCTTCCACGACGGGTACCGCAGCACGGTCGACGCCGTCCCGCAGATCCTCGACGTGTTCGACCGACGGGGCCTCTGCGCGGGCCAGGTGCTCCCCTCGGCGACGCCGCAGCAGGCCTGGCTCGACTACGACGGCGACGACAAGACCTACTATCCCGCCGTGGCAGGCCCGTGGTGATCCCCTTCGGCGAGCTCGTCCGGGGGGCGACGACGTCGGCCGTCGCGGCCGTGATCGCCCTGTGCGCCGAGCTCGTCGGTGCCGGGCCCGTCGCGGCCGCGGACACCCCGCCCCCGGCGTACACGTTCGTCGACGAGTTCGACGGTCCCGCCGGCAGCGCGCCCGATCCGGCGCGGTGGACCTACGACCTCGGTGCCGGCGGCTGGGGCAACGGCGAGCTGCAGACCTACACCGACTCCCGGCGGAACTCGTTCCTCGACGGCGCGGGCAACCTCGTCGTCCGCGCGACGGCCACGCGCGCGGCCGACGGCCGGATCGCCTACCAGTCGGCCCGGCTCACGACCAAGGGTCGCTTCGCCCAGCGCTACGGGCACTGGGAGGCCCGGCTGAAGTTCGTGAGCACCCGCGGTTACTGGCCGGCGTGGTGGACCCTCGGCGCGGACATCGACCGCGTCGGCTGGCCGCGGTGCGGCGAGATCGACATGTTCGAGGACTACGGCTTCGGCGCGCGCGAGTCCAGTGTGCACACCGGGACGACCGACGCCGACCTCGCCAGCTGGTCGGCGTCGACGCCGAACGACGGGCGGTTCCACGACGTGCGCATGGACTGGTCGCCGGTGGGCATCACGTTCGTGCTCGACGGCGTGCCCTACGGCAGCGTCGTGTTCGACCCGGCCGACCCGACGCGCCCGGCCGACCCGGGTGCGGCGTTCATGCTCCTCAACGTGGCCGTCGGCGGGCGGGTCGGTGCGCCCGACCCGGCGTGGACGGCCCCGGTCGACCTCGTCGTCGACCACGTCCGGGTCTGGAGCTGACCGGCGCCCGGTTCGCTACTCCACCAGCCCGCGGCGCATCCCCTCGGCGACCGCCGCGGCCCGGTCGGACACCCCGAGCTTCTCGTAGAGCCGCTGGACGTGCGTCTTCACGGTGCTCACGCCGATGAACAGCTCGCCGGCGACCTGCGGCACCGAGAGCCCGCGGGCGAACGCCTGCAACACCTCGCGCTCGCGCTCGGACAGCGCCGGGCCCGTGGTCTGCGCGCGCATCCGGATCTCGCCCGCGAGACCGGCCGCCAGCTCCGGCGGCACGACGGTGCGGCCCTTCGCCACGTCGAGCACCGCCGCGACGATCTCCGCGCGCCGGGAGTCCTTCGCCAGGTAGCCCGCGGCGCCCTCCTGCAGCGCCTGGAACACCACGGCACTGTCGGTGTGCGCCGACAGCAGCAGCACCCGGGTCGCCAGCCCGTCGCGCACCGTGGCGCGCACGACGCCGAGACCGTCGATGTCGGGCATCTCGTAGTCGACGAGTGCGACGTCGGGCGAGTGCTCGCGGATGGCGTCGAGCGCCTGGCGGCCGTCGTCGGCCTCGGCGACGACCTCGACGCGCCCGCTGGTCGTCAGACCACGGGCGACGCCGTCACGGAAGAAAGGATGGTCGTCGGCGACGACCACACGCACTCGGGCGTCCGACGACTCCATCGGGTCAGCATATTGATTCCGGCGTCCGCGGTGGACACTTCGCGCAGAGATCCCGACCCGGAGGTCCCATGTCCGTCCCGACCGAACCGGAGCCCGTCGGCCCGGACGTCCTGCGCGTGGCCATGGACCACGCCCGTCGTGGGGTGAACCTGCAGGTCGCGCTGCGGTGGGTGCTGGTCGTCTTCGTGGCGCTGACCGTCGTGTTCGTGGCGCCGGCCCAGCAGGTCCTCTCGTGCGCGCTCATCGCGGGCGGGTACGCGCTGTGGGCGCTCGCCGTGTTCCTCTGGACGCGCGGCGGCAGCGACACCCCCGTCCGGTTCGCGTGGATCGCGCTGCTCGTCGACCTCTTCGTGCTGGGGACGCTGACCCTGCTCACCGGCGTCGCCACCCCCGAGAGCTGGACGGCGGACGTCTTCACCGCGGGTTTCCTGCTCGTCCCCGTGCTCGCCGCCACGCAGCTGCGCGCCCACGTGTGCGCGGCGGTCGCGGGGGCGACCGTGGTCGTCTACCTGGTCGCCGGGGTGGCGACCCAGCAGGCCAACGCCGAGCCGTGGGCGTCGCTGCTGCTGCGGACGGCGATCGTGGCGGGCGTGGGCCTGGGCTGCATCGGGCTCTCGCGCATCCAGCGCTCGCGCGTGGAGACGATCGGCTCGCTCGTCACCGACCGCACCGACCTGCTCGGCCAGCTCACCGGCATCGAGGAGCGCGAGCGGCGGGTGCTGTCGGAGCACCTGCACGACGGTGCCCTGCAGTACGTCCTCGCCGCCCGCCAGGACCTGGAGGACGCCCGCGACACCGGGGACGCGGGCGCGTTCGACCGGATCGAGGAGGCGCTGCTGGAGTCGTCGCGCCTGCTGCGCAGCACCGTCTCCGAGCTGCACCCGGCCGTGCTCGACCGGGCCGGCCTCACCGCCGCGCTCGGCCAGCTCGTCGAGACCGCGGCGGCGCGCGCGGGGTTCGCGGGTGAGGTGTCGACCGACGGCTGGCCGGCCGAGCGCACCCCGCTCGACGGGCTGCTCTACCGGACGGCGCGCGAGCTCGTCGGCAACGTGGCCGCGCACGCGAAGGCGTCGTCGCTGCGGCTGACGCTCGGCCGGGTCGACGGCCGGGCCCGTCTCGTCGTCGCCGACGACGGGGTCGGCCTCCCCGCCGACGCCATGGCCCGCAGCCTGCGCCGCGGCCACATCGGGCTGGCCTCCCACCGGGTCCGCATCGAGGCCGCCGGCGGGACGTTCACCGCCGCCCCGGCGTCCCCGAGCGGCACCGTGGTGACGGTCGAGCTGCCCTTGTGAGCCGTTCACTGGGCGTGTCCGTCGATCGGGGGACAGCGGCGTCGTCCCGCGGATCGGGCGGTCGGTCGACGGTGGGAACCCGTTGCGCGCGAGAGCCTTGAGGCATCGGGGAGGAAGCCCCGCAGACCGAATGAGGCGAGTGCGATGACCACGACGATGAGCAACCGCTACTGGGACGGCGACACCGAGCGGATGGCGCCGGTCGGGTACCAGGTCCGCAGCACCGTCCCGCCGCGTCCCGTGACGCCGGAGCCCCGGGTGCCCGCCACCGGGCTCGGCGACCGGACCCACGGCGAGCCGGGCCAGGGCCACGGCGCCGGCTACGGCACGGGCGTCGGCTCGGGCTACGGCACCGGCTTCGACGCGGGCCACGGTCCGGGCTACGACGTCGTCCGGCCCGACGGCCGCTACAGCCACGACGGCGCGTCGGCTGTGGTGTCGCCCGCCGCGCAGGCGGAGCCGGTCGAGCACCGGCCGGTCGTCGACGCGACGCGGCTCTGGTCGGGCGGCCTGGCGACCGCGGTCGTCGCAGCGCTGATCGGACTGGTCGGGGTGCTGGTCGTGCGGGTGGCGTTCCACGTCGCGCTCTACGCGCCCACCGGGGCGGCGGCGCTGGGGTCGTCGGCCTCGGTGACGATGCTCTGCCTGGTCGCCGCCGGGGCCGCGCTCGCCGCGACCGGCCTGGCCCACCTGCTCCTGCTGTCGACGCCGCGCCCGCTGGCCTACCTCGGCTGGATCGTCGGCCTCACGACCGCGGTCGCCGTGGTGATCCCGTTCCTCGGCTCGACGTCGCTCGCGGTGACCGGGGCCGCCGCGGTGATCCACCTGGTGATCGGGCTGGCCATCGGGACCCTCGTCGCCGGCTCGGCCGCCGCCGCCACCCGCAGCGGCCGGCTGCGCTGACCCGGGATCGCCGACCCGCGCGTCCCGACCCGCACCACGAACCCGCGCCCCCCGCCCGGCCCACCAGCCCGGGCGGGGGGCCTCTCCGCGCGCGCAGCACATGCGTCGTTAGGACCTTGACGACGCTCTGTCGACGAGGCAGTGTCGACCCGTCCCGAGCGACGGAGGCGGCGTTGGCTCCACCACCACTCACCCGGCTGTTCGAGCCGATCGACATGGGGAACGTGCGGGTCCGCAACCGCATCGTCCTCGCCGGTCACGGCAGCCGGTTCGTCGATCCCCACGACCACGCGCTCACCGAGCGCCAGGCCCACTACCTGGCCGAACGCGCCCGCGGCGGCGTCGGACTGATCATCCAGGGGTCGGGCATCGTGCACCCGACCGGCCTGACGTTCGGCGGGATCAACCAGGTCTGGGACGACGCGGGCATCGCGCCGTACGCGCGGGTCGTCGACGCCGTCCACGAGCACGGCGCCGCGATCTTCGCCCAGCTCTCGCACCTCGGGCGCCAGGGCAGCGGCTTCCCCAGCCACCGCGAGCTGTGGGCACCCTCGGCCGTGCCGGACCCGTCGAGCCGGGTCGTTCCGCACGCCATGACGCACGCGGACATCGAGGAGCTGGTCGAGTCGTACCGCTCGGCCGCGCGGCGCTTCCTCGCCGCCGGCTTCGACGGCCTCGAGGTCTACATGGCCCACGGCTACCTGCTGTGCTCGTTCCTGTCCCGGTTCAGCAACACTCGCACCGACGAGTACGGCGGCTCGCTGGAGAACCGGATGCGGCTGCCGCTGCGGGTGCTCGCCGAGGTCCGCGACGTCGCCGGGCCGGACGTGCCCGTCGGCATCCGGGTGTCGGGCGACGAGTTCGTCCCCGGCGGCCTGGAGATCGACGAGAGCCGCGAGATCGTCGCCCGGCTGCTCGACGCGGTGCCCACCCACTACGTGAGCGTCAGCCAGTCCAACTACGCCTCGATCGACCGCCAGATCCCCGACATGAGCTTTCCGCGCGCGCCGTTCGTGCACCTCGCGGGCTCGATCCGGGAGGTCACCGGCGGGGTGCCGGTGTTCGCGGTCGCGCGCGTCGTCAGTGCGGAGAAGGCCGAGGAGCTGATCGTCGACGGCACGGCCGACCTCGTCTGCCTGGTCCGGCCGCTGATCGCCGACCCGGAGCTGCCGAACAAGGCGCGCGAGGGCCGGCTCGACGAGATCCGGCCGTGCATCTCGTGCAACGTCGGCTGCCGGGGTGGGCCCCACCGGGGTGTGCCGGTCGCGTGCCTGGTCAACCCGGTCGTCGGGTTCGAGAAGCAGTGGGGCGGCACGCTCGCGCGGGTCGACGAGCCGCGCCACGTGGTCGTCGTCGGCGGCGGGCCGGGCGGGCTGAAGACGGCCGAGACCGCCGCCCTGCGCGGGCACCGCGTCACGCTGCTGGAGGCGTCGGACCGGCTCGGCGGCCAGGTGCTCGTCGCCGCCGCGGCCATGCCGTACCGCGACGAGTTCGCCGGCGCCACCCGGTTCCTCGAACGCCAGGTCGCCCGGCTCGGCGTCGACGTGCGGCTGGGAGTACGGGCGGGCGTCGCGGAGATCGCGGCCCTCGACCCCGACCTCGTGGTGGTCGCGACGGGCTCCCTGCCGGGCAGGCCCCCGGTCCCGGGCGGCGAGCTGGTGAGCACCGCGCACGACGCGATCACGAACGGGGTGCGCGGGGAACGCGTCGTCGTCCTCGACTCCGGCGAGGCCGACTGGAAGGTGCTCACGACCGCCGAACGCCTGGCGGCCGACGGACACGTCGTCACCCTCGTCACGCCGGTCTCCGCGGGTGCCGAGCTCGACGCGTTCTCCCGGCCGCCGATGCTGCGTCGCCTGGGCGCGGCGAAGGTCCGGATCCGGGAGAGCCACAGCGTGCTCGCGATCGAGGACGGACAGGTGCGCTCGCGCGACAACTGGACCGGCGACCAGGTCGTCGACGAGGCCGACGCGGTCGTCGCCGCCTGGTACGGCGTGGCGTGCGACGAACTGGTCGGGCAACTTGCGGCGCAAGGGATTCAGGTCCGGGCGGTGGGCGACGCGCTCGCCCCGCGACGGGCGATCGATGCGATCTGGGACGGGTTCCGAGTGGGGGTCGAGGCATGAGCAGCGGCAAGGTCGTTCTGGTGACGGGTGCCGGTGGCGGGATCGGCGCCGGCATCGCGCGGGTGCTGGCCGAGCGGGGCTGGCACGTCGCGGTCAACGACGTCTCCGTCGAGAACGCGGAGAAGGTCGCGGCCGAGGTCGGGGGCACGGCCGTCCCCGGCGACGTCACCGCGGACCCGGCCGGGCTGGTCGAGGCGGTGCTCGCGATCTCCGGGCGCCTCGACGGCCTGGTCAACAACGCCGGGATCATCCGGCGCGGCCCGCTGTCGGACCTCGACCCCGCCGACGTCGACGCGACCCTCGCGGTCAACCTCCGCGCGGTCGTCGCCCTGTCGGCCGCCGCGCTGCCGCACCTGTCGTCGGCAGGCGGGGCCGTCGTGAACATCGCGTCGATGGCGGCGGAGGTGCCGCAGCTCAACGGGGGTCTCTACGCGGCGTCGAAGGCCGGGGTGGTCGCCTACACCCGGCAGGCGGCCGTCGAGTGGGGGGCCCACGGCGTGCGGGTCAACGCCATCGGCCCGGGCATGATCCGCACCGAGATGGCGGAGGCCGTCTACGCCGATCCCGTCCTGTACGAACGTCGCCGGGCCCTGGTCCCGGTCGGGCGGATCGGGGCCCCGGAGGACATCGGGCGTGTCGTCGCGTTCCTGCTCTCCGACGATGCCGGCTACGTCAGCGGCCAGCACATCCTCGTCGACGGCGCGCTGACCCAGACCCTGATGCGACATTTCCCGCAGCCGGGGGACACCGCATAGCGGGACCCGCGGTCAGTGCCCGCCGGGGCCCGCGGCCTCGGCCCGCGCGGCGGCGATGCGGGCCTCGCGCGCCCGGACCGCGTCGCTCGTCGACGTCGGGACGACCGGCAAGGACGGGTCGACGATCTCCGCCCAGCGGGCGCGCACGTCCTCCGGCTGGAGATCGGCGACCACACCGGCCGTCTCCGCCCAGAAGACGCGCGCGAAGCGCCCGAGGCCGGCGCTGAGCACCTCGCCGGTGGCCGGGCACGACTCGTGGGCCAGTACGAGCAGCATCGGCGCCGCACGGTCGGGCCCGCGCGCCGGGTCGGGCGCGTGCTCCGGCGCCAGCGGCGGGAGGCCCGACCGCTCGCGGAACGCCGGGTCGGTCACCATCCGGGTGTCGGCGGCCGGCGCGATCATGTTGACCCGGATCCCGTGGGCCCGGCCGGCGTCGGCCAGCGAACGGCCGAGCGACACGCACGCCCCCTTCGCGGTGGCGTAGGAGACGAGGTGCTCGCCGCCGAACATGCCGACCGACGTCGTGAGCACGACCCGGCCGTAGCCCTGCTCGACGAGGTGCGGCCAGGCGGCGCGGGTGACGTTGAAGGCGCCGACGACGTGGACGTCGAGATGGCGCCGCAGGTCGGCCGCGCCGAGCCCGGGCAGCGCGCCCGGGACGAGGATGCCGGCGTTGTTGACGACGACGTCGACGCGGCCCCAGGCGTCGACTGCGGCGGCGACGATCGACGCCGCGCCGTCCTCGGACACCACGTCGGCGTCGTTCGCCAGTGCCTCGCCACCCGCCGCCCGGATCTCTGCGGCGACCGCGGCGGCCGGGCCCGCGTCGGTGCCCTCGCCGAACAGGCTGCCGCCCAGGTCGTTGACCACGACCCGGGCCCCGCGGGCGGCGAGGGCGAGTGCGTAGGCGCGCCCGAGACCGCGTCCTCCGCCGGTCACCACGGCGACCCGGCCGTCGAACCGCAGCTGTTCCTCCGATGACGGCGCGCTCATCCCGGCAGGTTCGCCGCGCGACGCGACGTCGTCAACACCGCGGCCGGACACGATCACCCGATCGCCGCACGGGTGCCGGCGGTCCGCGTCACGACGCCGGCGCGGCCGCGGGCAGCCGGCAGAACCAGGACTCGCCCACCTCGCCGAACCCGCGGCGGCGGTACCACTCGCGCGGCCAGTCGCGGGCGTCGGCGTCGAGCCAGACGAGGTCGCAGCCGGCCCGGTGGGCCTCGCGCAGCGCCCCGGCGAGCAGGGCGTCGCCGAGTCCCCGGCCACGGTGGCTCGGCGCGGTCTCGACCGCGTCGAGCTCCGCGGTGGCGCCGTCGACCTTCAGCAGGCAGCACGCCACGACGAGCCCGTGCTCGCGGACGACCATGGCGTGCACGTCGACGACGTCGTCCTCGAGCTCGTGGCGGTCGCAGAGCTGGGCGCGCTGCGCCTCGGTCAGTCCCGGCGCGGCCCGCAGCCACGACGCCTCCCAGAACGGCCGCAGCTCCGACGGGAGGGCCCGCTCGGCCTGCACGCGGTGGCGCGGGACCTCGCCGGACGGGGTCGTCACCATCGACACCACATGGTCGACCTCCCAGCCGTGCCGGGCGAGCTCGGCCGCGGTCGCGGCGGCATCGGCACCGCGCACGGTGGCGGCCCGGTGCGCGAGGCCGGCGCCGCCGAGGACCCGGTCGGCCTCGGCGATCACCTGCGGGGCGCCGACGGGGCCGTCGAGGAGCAGCTGGTTGTGCTGGTGGGACGCGGGGACGGGACCGGTCAGGACGGCGGTGCCGCCGGTGACGGTGTGCTCGGCCGTCGCGAGCCTGCGCAGCACCGAGTAGGCCATCGCGTCGCGGCGGGTCCGGGCGTCGACCCGCGGGGGCGGCGGCGACGGGGCGACGAACGTGCCGTCGGGGCCCGGCCGGTAGGGGAGCGCGGCGAGGACCGCGCCCGTCGGCACCGGCCCGTACGCGTGGGGGAAGACCATGTCCGCGGGGTCGTCGGGAAGCCCAGGCTCCCAGCGCAGATCGGCGATCCGGCCCGCGTCCACCGCCAGCAGGACGAGGTCGTGGCGACCGGCGAACAGCCTGTTCGCCGGCAGCGACACCTGCTCCGATGTGGACAGATGGACGAAGCCGGACGCGGTGAGCGAGCGGCCCGCGGCCCCCGAGATGCCGAGCGCCCCGTCGGCCAGCGCGGCCCGCCACTCGGCCGGGGTACAGAGGTGCAACAGCGTCGGAGCACTCACGCGATCAGTGTGAACGGCAGGGACGACCGGGACGGACCGCCCCCTCCGAACGGGTGGGGCCGGACAGGTCGCGGATCGACGTCACCCTTGCATTGGCACCGGGTGCCATTTAACGTCCATCACGTCCGAGCACGCCCCGAACGACGGGAGACAGCCGATGGCGCCGGTCGAGAACAGCCAGTCCACCGCCTCGCAGGAGGAGCCGCTCGTCGAGGAGACCCTCGTCGAGGAGGTCTCGATCGACGGCATGTGCGGTGTCTACTGATCCCACCGCCGGGCGCGCGGACCCCGGGTTCGACCCGGGGGCCGCGTACCGCTGCAGCCCGCAGGTCTCGCTGCGGCCCGAGTCGTTCGGCGCCCTCGTCTACCACTTCGGGACGCGCAAGCTCTCGTTCCTGAAGACGCCGCAGCTCGTCGACCTCGTCACCGGGCTCGAGAAGCACCCGGACGTGCACGCCGCCATCGAGGCGGCCGGCGTCGCCGAGACCGAACGTCCCGCGTACCTCAAGGCCCTGGCCGGCCTCGCCGCCTCCGGGACCATCGAGGCCCGTCCCACCACCTGACAGGGGAACGACGTGAAGCTCGTCGACCACTTCCAGTACGGGCTCAGCTCACCGATCTGCCTGACCTGGGAGCTGACCTACGCGTGCAACCTCGCGTGCGTGCACTGCCTGTCGTCGTCGGGGCGTCGCGACCCGCGTGAGCTGTCCACCGACGAGGCCAAGGCCGTCATCGACGAGCTGCAGCGGATGCAGGTCTTCTACATCAACATCGGCGGCGGCGAGCCCACCGTGCGCCCCGACTTCTGGGAGCTGCTCGACTACTCGATCTCCCACGACGTCGGCGTCAAGTTCTCCACCAACGGCATCAAGCTCGACAGGAATCGGGCCGCCCAGCTCGCCGCGACCGACTACGTCGACATCCAGATCTCCCTCGACGGCGCCACCGCCGACGTCAACGACCACGTCCGCGGCCCGGGCTCCTACGCCACCGCGATGCGGGCGCTGGAGAACCTCGCCGAGGCCGGGTTCGCCCAGCCGAAGATCAGCGTCGTCATGACGCGGCAGAACGTCGACCAGCTCGACGAGTTCAAGGCGATCGCCGACAAGTTCGGCGCGCAGCTGCGCATCACCCGGCTGCGGCCGTCGGGCCGCGGCGCCGACGTCTGGGACGAGCTGCACCCGCTGCCGTCGCAGCAGCGCCAGATGTACGACTGGCTCGTCGAGCGCGGCGACCAGGTCCTCACCGGCGACTCCTTCTTCCACCTCTCCGCCTACGGCGAGGCCCTGCCGGGGCTGAACCTGTGCGGCGCGGGCCGCGTCGTCTGTCTGATCGACCCGGTCGGCGACGTCTACGCCTGCCCCTTCGCGATCCACGAGAACTTCCTCGCGGGCAACGTTCGCTCCGAGGGCGGGTTCCAGAAGGTGTGGCAGGACTCCGAGCTGTTCACCGAGCTGCGCCGGCCGCAGACCGGCGGTGCCTGCGCCTCCTGCATGCACTACGACTCGTGCCAGGGCGGCTGCATGGCGGCCAAGTTCTTCACGGGTCTGCCGCTGGACGGTCCCGACCCCGAGTGCGTCCGCGGTTTCGGCGAGCAGGCCCTCGCCGCGCGCGACGGCGCGACCCTCATCCCGAAGTCCGACGTCGACCACAGCCGCTCGGCCCCGCGCAACTCGCGCACGCCGAAGGGCCCCGTCCCGCTGACGCTGACCACCCGCCCGGATCGCGCCTGCGAGACCAGCCCGCTCGCCGGCCTCGGTGCCTCGGAGACCGACTCCGGGCTGCGCCTGCCGGTCGCGGGCGGCTGAGAGACCGCCGGCACCGGACCCGCCCGAACGGGTCCGGTGCCGTGCACTTCCTCCCGTGCCTGCGCTGACGTCCCCGTGGCCGCTGCGGGGCCGCGTCGCGCCCTCGCGGGTGCTGTTCGGTCCGCACGAGACCAACCTCGGCGACGAGCGCGCGTTCTCCGAGCGGCACGTCTCCTACTACGCCGCGCGGGCCGCGGGTGGGTGCGGCGTCGTCGTCACGGAGACGGCGTCGGTGCACGCGTCGGACCATCCGTACGCGCGGGCGCCGCTCTCCTCCGCGTGTGGACCGGGGTGGGCTGCGGTGTCCGCCGCCTGCCGCCCGGCCCTGGTGCTGGCCTCGCTCGGGCATGCGGGTTCGCAGGGGTCCGTCTCGTACGGGGCGCCGGTCCTGTGGACCCCTGCCTCGTTCGACCGGGCCGCCCTCGTCGACGGGTTCCGGGCTGCCGCGCTGCTCGCCGTCGCCTCCGGTCTCGACGGGGTGGAGATCGACGCCGGGCAGTACGCGCTGCTGCGGCAGTGCCTCTCCTCGGGGGACGCCGTCGTCCTGTCCGAGGTGCTCGACATCGTGCGGGACGCGATCGGCGACGCCGTCCTGGGCCTGCGGCTGTGCTGCGACGAGCTCACCCCCTGGGACGGGATCACCCCCGCCTCGGTCGCGCCGGTGGTCGACGCCGTCGCCGGTCTCGTCGACTACGTCGTCCCGGTGCGCGGCGGGACGCTCACCGTCGCCGCCACCCGGGCCGACATGCACACCCCACCCGGGTACAACCGCTCGCTGTCCACAGCTGTGAAGTCCATTGTGGACGGTCGGTGCGACGTGGTGTGGCAGGGCTCGGTCGCGTCGCCGTCCCTCGCGCAGGAGGGGCTCGACGCCGGTGTCGCCGACGCCGTCGAGATGACCCGCGCGCAGATCGCCGATCCCGACCTGGTCGCGCTCGTCCGCGCCGGGACGCCGGAGCGGGTCCGGCCGGCCACGCTGTCCGGGCGCTGGTGGGCGGGCCGGGACCCGCGCAACGTCGTGGTCTCCGACGACGCCGCGCCGCCCTTCACGACACCCGCTGCGCCGGGGACCGGGGACGTCCTGGTCGTCGGGGGCGGGCCGGCCGGGCTCGAAGCGGCGCGGGCCTTCGCGCTGCAGGGGCGGGTCGTCCACCTGCTGGAGCGCGACGACCGGCTCGGCGGCGCGCTGCGCCTCGCCGCCGCGCTGCCGGGCCGCGAGCGTTTCGGGTTGCTCGTCGACTGGTGGGAGCGGGAGCTCGCGTTGCTCGGCGTCACGGTCTCGACGGGCCGTTCCGCGACGCCCGCCGATCTCGACGACGCCCGGGCCCGCGGCGCCGACGTCCTGCTGGCGACGGGCTCGCGCCCCCGGCCCCCGGCGTTCCCCGTGGGCTCCGACGTGGAATGCATCCCGGCGGCCGAGCTCCTCAACGGCACGAACGGCCCTTTCCCGCAGCTCAGTTGCGCGAAAGGGCCGTTCGTGCAACAGGAGCAACGGGATGTCGTCGTGTCCGACCCCGTGGGGGACGCCGTTGCGATCGGCATGGCCGAGCTGCTCGCCGCGGCCGGGCACCGCTGCACGCTCGTCACCCCCGACCCCGCCGCGGGGATGCGGCTCGGGCCCGGCGCCGACGTCTCCGGCGCCCACGCCCGGCTCCTGCGCGCGGGCGTCACGATCGCGGCGTTCTCCGAGGTCCGGTCCGCTGCCGACGGGGTCGCCGAGCTGGTCGACGTCCACACCGCCGAGGTCCGGCGCGTCCCGTGCACGGTCGTCGTCGACTGCGTCCGACGCCTCCCCGACGACGCCCTCTGGCGCGCCCGGCCGGACCTGCCCCGGGCCGGCGACTGCGTCGCGCCCCGGGGGATCCAGGAGGCGGTCCGCGAAGCCCGCACCCCCGTGCGCGGCAACAGTCGCGACAGCGACCATTGCCGCTCACGGGGGGTTCCTGCCGCGCGCCCGGTGGTGCGGACCGCGCTGGGGCCGGACCCGCTCTTCTCGCCGCTGCAGGTGGGGCCGCTGCGGCTGCGCAACCGGGTCGTGTTCGCCGCGCACCTCACCGGCTTCGCCGAGGACGGGCTGCCGAGCATGCGCCACGTCGACCACTACGCGGCCCGGGCCGCCGGCGGGGCCGGGCTAGTGATCACCGAGGAGCACACGGTCCACCCCGGCGACCGGCCCTACGAGCGGATGATCCGCGGCCACGACCCACGGGTGGTCGACGCGTACCACCGGCTCACCGGGGCCGTCCACGCGCACGGCGTCCCGGTGCTCGCCCAGCTCAACCACAACGGACCGCAGTCGTCGGGCCTGTACTCGGGTGCGCCGGTGTGGGCGCCCTCAGCGGTGCCGGACCCGATGTTCCGCGAGGTCCCCGTCGCCATGACGGCCGCACAGATCGACGAGCTCGTCGACGCCTACGCCGACGTCGCCGCGCGGTGCGTCGAGGGCGGGTTCGACGGCGTCGAGCTCCAGTGCTCGCAGGCGTCGATCCTGCGGGCGTTCCTCGCGCCCGGCACGAACCTGCGGACGGACGGCTACGGCGGCGACCTGGCGTCGCGGGCACGGCTGCTCGTCGAGGTCGTCGCGGCGGTGCGGGCCGCGATCGGGCCCGACCGCGCACTCGGCGTGCGGCTCGGCGGCGGTGAGGACGTCCCGGGCGGGCTGACGATCGACGACGCGGTGGCCGTCGCCCGTCTCGTGGAGCCCGGCGTCGACTACCTGAGCACCTCCGTCGGGCTGGCGACCCGGACCCTGGAGCTGGTCGAGGCGCCCTCACCGGTCCCGGCGGGATACGCGGCGGCACTGCCGGCGGCCGTCCGGGCGGCGGTGTCGGTGCCGGTCCTCGGCGCCGGTCGCTACACCCGCCCCGACGACGCGCGCGCCGCCCTGGCGGCCGGGCACTGCGACCTCGTCGGGGTCGTCCGCGGCCAGATCGCCGATCCGGCGTGGGCGGCGGCGCGAACCGGGGGGCCGACGCGCACCTGCATCGGGTGCAACCAGGACTGCACGGCGAACGTCGGGATGAACCGGGCGCTGTCGTGCACGGTCCGCCCGGAGCGGCTGCTGCTCGCAGGCCCGAGGGTGCGGATGGACCTGCTCGTCGTCGGGGGTGGGCCTGCGGGGCTGCGCGCGGCGGCGTCGGCGGCGGAGCGCGGGATGCGGGTGCGGCTCGTCGAACGTTCGGACCACCTCGGCGGGACGCTCGCGCTCGCCGCCCGTGCCCCCGGCCGGGGCGAGCTCGCCACCCTGGTCGACGACCTCGTCGCCGAGTGCCGTGCCGCCGGGGTGGACCTGTGCACCGGCGTCGACGCCGACCCCGCGGCGCACGGCGGGACCGTCGTTCGCGCGACGGGTGGCATCCCGGACCGGCCGGCCTGGGCCGTCGACGGCGTGTACGACGTCGTCGACGTGCTCGACGGGAGCGCCGACCCTCGCGGCGACGTGCTCGTCGTGGACGCGACGGGCTTCCACGAGGCCACGTCGGTCGCCGAGCTGCTGGCCGAGCGCGGTTGCGGGGTGGAGGTGGTGGCGGCGGCGATGGTCGTCGGTCAGGACCTGGGCCTCACACTGCACCGCCCCTTGTTCCGACGGCGCGCGGCCGCACTCGGGATCAGGTGCACCCCGGACACGGTGCTCCTCACCGCGACGCGCCCCGGGGCCGGCCGGATCACCGTGACCCTGCTGCACCACCCCACGGGCCGCGAGTCGGTGCGGGAGGTCGACGCGGTCGTCGTCGCCACCCCGCCACGTCCAGGCGAAGGGTCCAACCGTATCGGCGACGCCCTCGCCCCGCGCCGCGTGGGCGCCGCGATCGCCGACGCCGAGCGGCTCGTCGCCGAGATCGCCGAGACCGGCGGGAGTGCCGCCCCTGCGCCCAGACGCAGCACCGATGTCGGCCTCGGCGGGGGTTAGGGTCCGCGCGTGCCGCTGCTGCGCGAGCTGACCTGGCCGGACCTGCGCGACGCCCGGCCGACGCTCGTCGTGCCCGTGGGGTCGGTGGAGCAGCACGGGCCGCACCTGCCGCTGGACACCGACGTGCGGATCGCCGACGCCGTCGCCGCGGGGCTGCTGGCCGCGGAGCCCGCGCTCGTCGTGGCCCCCGCCGTCGCCTACGGTGCCGCGGGTGAGCACGAGGGCTTCCCCGGCACCGTGTCGATCGGGCACGAGGCGCTGCGGTCGCTGCTCGTCGAGTACGGCCGGTCGGCGTGCCGGTGGGCCGCCCGGCTGCTGTTCGTGAACGGGCACGGCGGCAACGTCGCGACGCTGGTCGAGGCCGTCGACCTGCTCCGGTACGAGAGCCGCGACGTCGGCTGGATCCCTTGTGCCGCACCGGGTGCCGACGCGCACGCGGGCCGCACCGAGACCTCGCTGCTCGCGGCGCTCGCCCCGGACGCCGTGCGCGGGGACCGGGCCGCGCCCGGCGCGACCGCGCCGCTGGCCGAGCTGCTGCCGGCCCTGCGCGCGGGCGGCACCGCCGCGGTCAGCGCGAACGGCGTGCTGGGCGATCCGACCGGGGCCTCCGGCGACGAGGGACGGGCCCTGCTCGAGACCGTCGTCGACACCGCGCTCGCGGCCCTGCGGGCCTGGGACCCGGGCCCCGGCGGACGGCTGCGGCCGCCCCGCGGGTCCCGCGCCGCCACGGCCTGAGGCCGCGCTCGGGGCGCTCGGGGACGACGGACCGTGGATGCCACGCCGCCGCGCGGTCGAGTGCGGCGGCCGCGGAGGGTGTGGCTGTGGGGCGGCGGGTGCGGGCTCAGCCGGCCGGGCCCGCCACCAGCAGCGGCACGAGCTGCTCGGCGCTGGTCAGGGACCCGTGCTGGCCGATCAGCGCCGCGAGCTTCGGCTCGGCCCGGGTCCGGACGAGGGCGGTGCCACCCCGCATCGCGGCGACGACGTCCCCGATCCGCCCGGCGACGTGCGGCCCCAGCGGCCCGAACCAGTTCGCCGCGACGGCCTCGTCGCGGGGGACGACCCAGGCGTCGTCGCCGAGGACGGTCCGCCAGGTGGCGAGCACGTCGTCGGCGGCGCCGTCGACGGTGTAGACGTGCCTGGCCCGCGCGTCGCCGCCGAGCAGCGCGACGCCGGCCTGGAGCCGCTCGTCGGCGTCGAAGTCGGGCGCCCGGTCGACGGTGACCATGCCGTGGTCCCCGGTGACGACGAGCAGCGCGTCGGGCGGGAGCGCCGCGGCGATCGTCGACACGAGCAGGTCGATCTGGCGCAGCTGCAGGCGCCACGGGAGCGTGCCGGGGCCGTGCACGTGGCCCAGCGTGTCGAGGTCGGAGTGGTAGGCGTAGCAGAGCCGGCGCCCGGGACCGGAGAGTCCTGCGACCGTCTCGGCCGCGAGGTCGCCGAGCGCGAACACGCCGTGGAAGTCGCCCCCGCGCAGTGCGGCGCGGGTGAGGCCGGATTCGCGCTGGAAGCGGGGCGCGACCATCGTCACGGCGATCCCCGCGGCGGCGGCGCGTTGCAGCGCGGTGTCGTGCGGCTGGACCACCTCGGGGACGTGGGTCTCGCGCTGGTCGTGGTGGCGGCCGTCGCGGTCGCGGGTCCAGCGCAGCGCGTCGAGCAGCGCGTGGTCGCCGGGGTCGAACGACAGTCCGACGATGCCGTGCCCGCCCGGGGGCAGACCGGTGCCGAGGGTCGCGAGACTGATCGGGGTCGTCGACGGGAACCCGACGGTGAGGGGCCCGGCGTCGGCCATCGCGGCGAGGAACGGCGCGTCGACGGCGTGGGTGCGCAGCAGCTCGGCGCCCAACCCGTCGACCAGCAGGACGCAGGCCGCGCGGACCGACGGCAGCGCGATGGGAGCGGGTCCGGGCTCGCCGAGCGCCGCCAGCACCGACGGGAGCACCTCGGCCAGCGAGCCCGTTCCGTAGCGGGGCAGCAGCGGGGTGGTCACGGTGTGCAGCCTGCCAGGCCGCGGGGCGGCGCGGGGGAGGCAGAATGACGACCGGCCCCGCGACGCTCAGGACGGTGGATGACCGCTCAGACCGCACGACCCGGGTCGGCCGGGCCACCGGGGGCGACCGGCCCCGCGGACACCCGGCTCCCCGACGGGTTCCGGGTCGTCCTCGACCGCCGGACGCGGGTACTCGACGACGGCGCCGCTCTGCTCGGCGGCGCGCCGCCGCGGCTGGTGCACCTCACCGCGAAGGCCCGCGCGCTGCTCGGCACCGACGCCACGATCACCGTCGCCGACCCGGCCTCGCGGGCGCTGGCCCGGCGGCTGCTCGACGCCGGGCTCGCCCAGCCCGTCCCGCCCGCGGCGCCGCTGGAGCGACCCGTGCCCGCCGACGTCACCGTCGTCGTCCCGGTGAAGGACCGCACCGCGGGCCTGGTGCGGCTGCTCGCCGCGCTGCCCGCCGGCCTCGGCGGGATCGTCGTCGTCGACGACGGCTCGGCCGACCCGGCCGCGGTGCCCACGGCCGCGGCGGCCCACCCCGTGCCGGTGACGGTGCTGCGCAACGACATCGCCCGCGGTCCGGCGGCCGCGCGCAATGCCGGGCTCGCCGTCGCGACGACCCGGCTGGTCGCGTTCCTGGACTCCGACGTCGTGCCGCGGGCGGGCTGGCTCGACCCGTTGCTCGACCGGTTCGCCGACCCGGCCGTCGGGCTGGCGGCGCCGCGGATCGTCGCCCTCGCGGCGGGCGGGTCGTGGGTGAGCAGGTACGAGGCGGTGCGGTCGTCGCTGGACCTGGGACTCGACCCGGCGCCCGTCGTCCCGCGCTCCCGGGTGGCCTACGTGCCCAGCGCCGCGCTGCTGGTGCGCCGCGACGCCGTCGGTGCCGGTTTCGACGAGCGGCTGCAGGTCGCCGAGGACGTCGACCTCGTGCTGCGGCTGTACACCGAGGGGTGGCGGCTGCGCTACGAGCCGGCCTCGCACGTCGCACACGACCACCGCGTCGACGTCGGGCGCTGGGCGGCGCGCAAGGCCTTCTACGGGACGGGTGCCGCGCCGCTCGCTTTGCGACATCCGGGGTCGGTGCCGCCGATGGTGCTCTCGCCCTGGTCGGCCGCGGTGTGCGCGCTGCTGCTCGTGCAGCGGCGCGGGGCCGTCGTGCTCGCGGCGGGGATCACCGCAGTCGCCACGGAACGCCTGTCCCGCAAGCTCGGCAGGGTGCGCCGGCCCCGGGCCACGGCGGTGCGCCTCATCGGGCTGGGTCTCGCCGGCGCGCTCGCCCAGACGGCGGCGGCGCTCACCCGGCACTTCTGGCCGCTCGCGGTGGCAGCCTGTCTGGTGTCGGCGCGGGCGCGTCGCGCGGTGGCGCTCGCCGCCGTCGCCGAGGGCGTCGTCGACTGGTGGACCCACCGCGGCCACGACCCGCACGGTCCCGGCCCGCTCGGCCACGTCCTCGCCCACCGGATCGACGATCTCGGCTACGGCGCGGGGCTGTGGTGGGGCGCGTGGCGGCACCGGACGACGGCGCCGCTGCGGCCCGCCGGACCCGCCCACCAGGCCGGCCACTCCGTCAGGGCTAGTCCGAACGGATGAAGTGATCGTCAGGCAGATGCCGCTTCTGCGCATTCAGTAGCTACGGAACGCCGCGACTGCGGAAGTGTTCACCCCTGGGTGCGCAGGGACGCACAAGGACCTGCACCGCAGGTCGGAGGCCATCTTGCACCGGTCGATCATCGGGAGTGTGATGTGTCGACCGCCACACGTGTGCGCGGCGCGCAGGCGTGGCTCCGGCCATGCGGCGCGACATCCCCGGTAGTCCTCGCGACACGACACGGACGTCGCGGTTGAGGAGTGAAGACTCATGGCACAGGTCCGGGTCACCGTCGACGGCGTGAACTACGCCGACGACGTCGAGCCCCGAATGTTGTTGGTGCAGTACCTGAGGGAGAAGCTGGGCAAGACCGGGACCCTGATCGGCTGCGACACCAGCAACTGCGGTGCCTGCACCGTGCACCTGAACGGGCGCAGCGTGAAGTCCTGCTCGGTGCTCGCGGTCCAGGCCGACGGCGGCGAGGTGCTGACGATCGAGGGCCTCGCCCGCGACGGTGAACTGCACCCCGTCCAGAAGGCGTTCAACGAGTGTCACGGTCTGCAGTGCGGCTACTGCACGCCGGGCATGATCATGGCCGCCGTCGACCTGCTCGGGGACAACCCCGACCCCGACGAGAACGAGGTCCGCGAGGGCATCGAGGGCAACCTCTGCCGGTGCACGGGCTACCAGAACATCGTCCGCTCCGTGCAGCGCGCGGCCCAGATGATGAAGCCGGGCTCGGCCGTCCCCGCCGAGTCCGCCGCTCCCGTCGCGGGAGGAAACTGACATGACGACGACCGCCGAACCCACCACCGAGCTCGGCAAGGCGCGCACCCGCAAGGAGGACGCGCGCCTCATCACCGGGCGCACCCGCTACACCGACTCGATCACGCCGCACGGCACGCTGCACATGCACGTGGTCCGCTCGCCGCTCGCGCACGCGAGGATCAACGGCGTCGACAAGTCGGCCGCCGAGGCCGCCCCCGGCGTCGTCGGCGTCTACACCGCCGCCGACCTGGGCGTCGACGCGGTCGGCCTGCCCTGCGCGTGGCCGATCACGCCCGACATGAAGTCGCCGCAGCGCCCGCTGCTCGCGACCTCCACCGTGCACTTCGCCGGTGAGGGCGTCGCCGTCGTCGTCGCCCGCACCGCCGCCGAGGCGCGCGACGCCGGCGACCTGGTCGAGATCGACTACGACCCGCTCGAGCCGGTCCTCGACATGGAGGCCGCCCTCGCCGACGGCGCCACCCTCGTCCACCCCGACCTGGGCACCAACGAGAACGCGACCTGGATCTTCGACTCGGGGGCGGCCGGCACCGGCGGCAGCGTCGACGAGGCCATCAGCGCCGCCGAGGCCGACCCCGACTCGGTGGTCGTGCGTCGCCGCTTCCGGCAGCAGCGGCTCATCCCGGCGTTCATGGAGCCGCGCTCCTGCGTCGTCGACCCGACGGGTGAGCAGATCACCGTGTGGTCCGCGACCCAGATCCCACACATCCTGCGCACCATGACCACGGTCACCCTCGGGGTTCCCGAGGCGAAGCTGCGCGTCATCGCCCCCGACGTGGGTGGCGGCTTCGGCGGCAAGATCGGCGTGCTGCCCGAGGAGATGCTCTGCGTCGCACTGGCGCAGCGGCTCCACAAGCCGGTCAAGTGGACCGAGACCCGCTCGGAGTCCCTGCTCGCGGCCCACCACGGGCGCGACCAGATCCAGGACATCACGATCACGGCGAAGCGTGACGGCACCGTCACCGGTCTCGACGTCCACCTCCTCGCGGACATGGGCGCCTACCTGGGCCTGGTCGGTCCCGGCGTGCCGATCCTGGGCGCGTTCATGTTCAACGCGATCTACAAGATCCCCGCGCTCAAGTTCACCTGCACCAACGTCTTCACGACCAAGACGCTCACCGACGCCTACCGCGGCGCCGGGCGTCCTGAAGCAACGTTCGCCATCGAGCGGATCATGGACGAGCTCGCCGCCGAGCTCGGCCGTGACCCGCTGGAGCTGCGCGAGCAGAACTGGATCACGCACGAGGAGTTCCCGTTCACCACGGTGGTGGGGCTCACCTACGACTCGGGCAACTACGAGCAGGCCACGCAGCAGGCCAAGCAGAAGTTCGACTACGACGCACTGCGTCGCGAGCAGGCGGAGCGGCGCGCGCGCGGCGACAAGGTCCAGCTCGGCATCGGCATCTCGACGTTCACCGAGATGTGCGGCCTGGCTCCGTCGCGCGTCCTCGGCTCGCTCGCCTACGGCGCGGGCGGCTGGGAGGCCGCGAGCATCCGCATGCTCGCCACCGGCAAGGTCGAGGTCATCACGGGCGCATCCCCGCACGGCCAGGGCCACGAGACGGCGTTCAGCCAGATCGTCGCCGACCAGCTCGGCGTCCCGTTCGAGGACGTCGAGATCCTGCACGGTGACACGCAGAGCTCGCCGAAGGGCCTCGACACCTACGGCTCGCGGTCGCTCGCCGTCGGCGGCATCGCCATCGTCAAGGCGGCCGAGAAGGTCGTCGCGAAGGCGAAGAAGCTCGCCGCGCACCTGCTCGAGGCGTCCGAGGACGACATCGAGTTCAACGCCGGCCAGTTCACGGTCCGGGGCACCGACAAGGGCAAGGCCATCCAGGAGCTGGCGTTCGCCGCGTTCATGGCGCACGACTACCCGGAGGACATGGAGCCGAGCCTCGACGCGGACGCCGTGTACGACCCGGAGAACTTCTCGTTCCCGCACGGCACCCACCTCGCCGCGATCGAGGTCGACACCGAGACCGGCAAGGTCAACCTGCGCAACTACGTCTGCGTCGACGACATCGGTACCGTCGTCAACCCGCTGATCGTCGAGGGTCAGGTACACGGCGGCCTCGCCCAGGGCATCGCCCAGGCGCTCTACGAGGAGGCCAACTACGACGACCAGGGCACCCTGGTCAACGGCACCTTCGTCGACTACACCCTGCCGTCGGCGGCCGACCTGCCCAGCTTCGACACCGCTGTGGTGAGCACCCCGGCCACGTCGAACCCGCTGGGCGTCAAGGGTGTCGGTGAGGCGGGCACGATCGCCTCGACGCCGGCGATCGTCAACGGCGTCCTCGACGCCATCCGCCACCTCGGTGTGGCCGACGTCGAGATGCCGACGACCTCGCAGCGCGTCTGGCGTGCCATCCAGGAGGCGCAGGGCCGCTCGACACAGGAGACCCCCGTCGACACCCACTCGCCGGGCGCCGGGCTCGGCTCGATCGACCCGAACAACCCCCAGGGAGAGGTCCAGTGATCCCCGCCAAGTTCGACTACGTGCGGCCCTCCTCGGTCGAGGAGGCCGTGACGGCGCTGCGCGACGCGGGTGAGGACGCGAAGATCCTCGCCGGCGGGCAGAGCCTGCTGCCGGTGCTGCGGCTGCGGCTCGCGGCGCCCTCGACGATCGTCGACCTCGGCGGCATCGCCGAGCTGCGGCACATCGCCGAGGACGGCGACCGCATCGCCATCGGTGCGATGGCCGCCCACCACGACGTCATGCGTGACGACCTCGTGAAGCAGCACGTGTCGCTGCTCTCACAGGCCACCGAGACCGTCGCCGACCCGCAGGTCCGCCACCGCGGCACGCTGGGCGGCGCGCTGGCCCACGCCGACCCGGCGGGCGACCTCGGCGCCGTCGCGCTGGCGCTCGACGCCGAGTTCGTCATCGCCGGCGGGTCGGGCACCCGCACGGTGCCGGCGAGCGAGTTCTTCGTCGACTACTTCACGACCGCGATCGGCGAGGGCGAGATCCTCACGCAGGTCCGGTTCCCGAAGTACACGGGCTGGAGCACGCACTACGAGAAGTTCAACCGCACGGCGCAGGCGTGGTCGATGTGCGCGGTCGCGGTCGCGCTGCGGCTCGACGGCGGCAGCATCGCGGAGGCGCGCGTCGGCCTGACCAACATGGGCACCACCCCGATCCGGGCACGCGGGGTCGAGGCGGCGCTCGTCGGTCAGCAGGCGAGCGAGGACGCGGCACGCGCCGCAGCGGAGCACGCGACCGAGGGCACTGCCGCACCGAGTGACGCCGACGCCGCATCCGACTACCGTGAGCACCTGGCCAGGGTGCTGACGGGCCGGGCGGTGCTCGCGGCAGCGGGCTGAGCAGACAGCGTCACTGTGGACGCCCGCCCTGCCCGGGCGGGCGTCCACAGTGTGTGCGGGGGTTTCGGCCACTTCCGCCCCCCGGCGGGAGGGTGGCCCCGAAGAGGAGGCAGTACCGATGCAGCTGGAGAACAAGTTCACGATCGCGGCGCCGATCGAGGAGGCCTGGGCGGCCCTGAACAACCCGGAGACGGTCGCGCCGTGCTTCCCGGGCGCCACCCTGACCGAGTACGAGGACGACTCGTTCACCGGCACCGTCAAGGTCAAGCTCGGCCCGATCTCCTTGACCTACAAGGGCAAGGGCACCTACATCGAACGCGACGACGCGGCCCACAAGGTCGTCATCGACGCGACCGGCCGCGACTCGCGGGGCAACGGCACCGCCGCGGCCAAGGTGACGGGGTCCATGGTCGCCCAGGGTCCGGACAAGACCGAGGTCACGATGGTCACCGACCTCTCGATCACGGGCCGGCCCGCCCAGTTCGGCCGCGGCGTCATCTCCGACGTCAGCGAGAAGATCATCGGGCAGTTCGCGTCGTGCCTGACCGACAAGCTCGGCGGGTCGAAGGCCGACGAGGGTGCGGCCGGCGGCGAGGCGGCGAAGGCGGACGCGGCTCCGTCGGACGCCGCGCCCGCGGCGGCTGCTCCGACGAGCGCGCCGACCGCGGCCACCGCGGGCAGCGCTGCCCCGTCGGCGCCCAAGGCGGCGTCCGGTCCGATGCGCAGCGAGATCGACGCGATCGACCTGCTCGACACGGCCGGTGCGCCCGTGATCAAGCGGGTGGCGCCGATCGCGGGGGCGTTCGCCGTGCTGCTCGCGATCTTCGTGATCGTCCGGCGGCTCCGCGCCAAGTGATCCACTCCTGACGGCGGGGGGGGGGCCCC
>NZ_BPRG01000141.1:110542-151484 GCF_036984265.1 Pseudonocardia sp. D17
CCTGCGCCGATCAGTCGTCGCCGCCCCGGTCGTCGCCCGGCCCGTCGTCGCCGCCCCTGCCGTGGTGGTCGGCGGACCCGCGGTGGTCGTCGCCTCGCCCGTGGTCGTCGCTTCGCTGGTTGTCGTCGCCGCGCCGGTCGGCGGGAACGTCGTCGTTCGCCGAGGACTCCGCGCGGTTGCGGGTGATCGCGCCCGTCGTGGCGTCGACGTGCACCTCCCGCACCCCGGTTTCCGTGCGGACGTCGACGTCCCAGACCGTGCGGCCGTGCTCGACCTCGCGCTCGATCTTCACGACCTGCCCGCTCCCGACGTGCGCGAGCGCGGCCCGCTCGGCGGCGGCGCGGTCGACGTCCCCGGCGAGCAGCAGGCCGCTGCCGCTGCCGCTGCCGCTGCCGGTGACGCCGGGGGCGGTGGATGCGGGGTCGGTGGACATCGGGCCCGTGGACGTCGGGCCGGTGGACGTCGGGCCGGTGGACGTCGGTACCGTCGGGACCGCGGTCGGGCCCCGGTCCCCGTCGTCGTCCCCTGCGCCGAGCGCGAGGGCCGTGCCCGTCAGCGCGAGCAGGGCGACGCCGGTGGCGGCGGCGAGGGCGAGCGGGCGGCGGATCGTCATCGGATGTCCTCCAGGTCCGTTGTGTCGACCTGGACGACGATGCCGTCGCCGGGGCTAGGGCCGCGCTGTCCGGGGTTCAAGGCGCGGTTAAGGCCTCGGCACGGGACGTGCAGTGCTGAGCCGCTCGATGATCCACGCGTACAGCTCCGGCTCGCTCATGTCCGGGAACTCGGCGGCGAAGTTCGCGAGCGCGCGCGTCGCCTCCTCACGGTCGAGCCCGCGGGGTAGCGGGACCGCCACTTGCCGACGGCGTGCCGGGTCACGCCCATCGCCTCGGCGATGCCGAGGACGCCGACGTAGTGATCGACCATGGTGTGCGGCGTCTCCGGTCCGACTCCTGCTACGGAGCACATGCGTACCATCCCGCGCGCCGGACCGGATTCGTCGTCTCTGACGTGGACGACGTCAACCGGTGCGTAGATCGTCGTCAACGGCGGAGACGAGGTTATGTGCGGTCCGGCGCCCCGAGGGAGACGACGACCCGCAGGCCCCTGCCCGGCGACTCCAGCCGCAGTCCGCCCCCGGACCGCTCGGCGGCGCGCCGCGCGATGTCCAGGCCCAGTCCGGTCGACCCGGCGCCGCTCACCCCGCGATCGAGCGCGGGAGCGTCGGCGGGGATGCCGGGCCCGGTGTCGGTGACGGTCAGCGTCGCCCCCGCGGGCTCCGCGTCCAGCCGCACGGCGAGCGAGGTGCCGTCGGGGGTATGGGCGAACACGTTGCCCAGCAACGCGTCCACCACGGCCTCGAGGTCGCTGCGGGGCAACGCGACCGGCAGCGGACCCGGCGCGAGCTCGACCGCCAGCTCCCGGTCGGTGTCCTCGGCCAGCACGGCCCAGAACGCCACCCGCTCGGCGACGACGGCCGATGCGTCGCACGCGGCCGGATCGGCCCCGCGGCGGCGGGCCTGCTCGATCGCGGCCGTCACCGCGCGCTGCACGGCGTCGACGCCCGCGCCGACGCGGGCCGCGTCGGCCGCCGGCAGCGACTCGACCTCCAGGCGCAGCGACGTCAGCGGCGTGCGGACGCGATGGGCCAGGTCCGCGACGGTCTCGCGCTCCTCGCGCAACAGGTCGGCAATGCGTCCGGCGAGCCCGTTGAGCGCACCGGCGACGACGCCCAGCTCGGCCGGGGCGGCGGCGTCGGCGCGTGCGTCGAGGTCCCCACGGGCGAGCCGGTCCGACACGACGGCGAGGTCCGTCGTCGCCCGGACGAGCCTGCGGGCCAGCCGGTCGGCGAGGACGAGCCCGACCGCGAGCAGCGTGATCCCCAGGCCTGCGAGCAGCAGCCACGACCGGTCGACGCCGCGGGTGAGCTCGGCGTCGGGGACGAAGGCGCGCACCGCCCCGCCGGCCCCCGTCGCGTCGCGGACGGCGACGACGATCTCGCGTCCGCCCGGCACCTCGCCCGACGCCGACACCCCGCGCGACCCCAGCTGGACGAGCGGCGTCCGTGCCGCGGGGGCGCCGAGGACGGTGCCGTCGGGCAGGAAGAGCGTGACGTCGGCGGGCGTCGTGGCGTCGACCTGGCCGACGGCGAGCGCCAGCGCCTCACGGTCCGCGGTGGCGACCAGCGGGCTCAGCGACTGCGCCTGCGCGGTCGCCGTCGCGACGGCCCGGTCGGTCGCGACCGTTCGCACGAGCAGCGCGAGCGGCACGAGGAACGCGATGAGGACGAGGGTCGTCGTCGCAGTGACGAGAACCAGGACGCGGCGGCGCACGGATCAGCCCGGGGCGCCCAGCCGCACCCCGACGCCGCGCACCGAGTGCAGGTAGCGCGGCTCCTGGGCGGTCTCGCCGAGCTTGCGGCGCAACCACGACAGGTGTACGTCGACGGTCTTGTCGGCGCCGCCGTAGGGCAGCTGCCACACCTGGGTCAGGAGCTCGCGCTTGCCGACGACCTCGCCCGCCCGCGCCGCCAGGTAGTGCAGCAGGTCGAACTCGCGCGGGCTCAGCTCCAGCTCGCGACCGTCGAGCCGGGCGATCCGGCTGCGCGGGTCGACGACCAGGCCGCCGACCGTGACCGTCGGATCGGTGCCGGGCTCCCCGGTGCGGCGCAGCACCGCGCGGATGCGGGCGTCGAGCTGGGCGGAGCCGAACGGCTTGACGAGGTAGTCGTCGGCGCCGGCGTCGAGCACGGCGACGATCTCCGCCTCGTCGTCGCGCGCGGTGGCGACGATGACCGGCACGGCGCTCGCGCCGCGCAGCATCCGCAGCATGACCGTGCCGTCGAGGTCGGGCAGGCCGAGGTCGAGGACGACGATGTCGGGCTGGTTGCCGACGGCCTGTTCCAGCCCGGCCATCGCCGTCGGCGCGGAGTCGACCGCGTGCCCGCGCTCGGACAGGCCGCGGACCAGCGCACCGCGGATCGCGGCGTCGTCCTCCACGAGCAACACCTGGGCCATGTGCGCACCGTATGGCAGAACCGGTGGGTGCGACGCACGTCCGGCGTGAGCCTTAGGCGCGTCTTGTCCGGGCCTTAACCTCCTGGGCGGCATGCTCTGCGGGTGCGTCCCGCCCGTGCCCGTTCCGCCGCGCTCGTCGTGGTGTGGCTGGGGGCCGCGGTGGGCGCGCTGGTCGTCGGGCTGACGGCCGTCGGCGCAATCGGGTCCGGCATCACGGGGGAGGGTCTGCGCCCGCTCACCCCCGCGGAGGTCGACGCCCGGCTCGCGGCGCTGCCGTCGACCGCCCCCGGGTCGCCGAGCCCGGCGCCGTCGTCGTCGGCGCCCCCGGCCGCCCCGCCCGGGCGGGCCGTGGTCGTCCCCGGGGCGCCCGGCGGGACCGTCGTGGCCCGGTGCGACGCGATGACGCCGCGGGTCGTCTCGGCGAGTCCCGCGCAGGGGTTCGAGGTCGAGGACCCCGGTCACGACGACGGCCACCACGGCGACGACGCCGGGCGGGTCCGCTTCGAGAGCGACGACCTGCGGGTCGAGGTGCGGTTGTCCTGTGTGGCGGGCACTCCCGTCGGCGACGTGCGCGTCGAGCGGCACGGCTGACGCGGCCGTAACGGCGGCGGCCCGCGGACCGAACTCCCGGGGTGCCCCGCAGCTCCCCACCGCGGCGCCCGGGTTCGCCCGGCCCCGCTCCCGGAGGCGTCCCCGAGCCTCCGACCGTCCCCTTCCACGCGGTCCGTCGGCGCCCCCGGTCGGTCCTCGTCGCGTCGGTCCTGGTCGTGCTCGGCGCGCTGTTCGCCGTCATCCCGGCGACCGCGCCCCTGGGCCTGGTCCTCTGCCTCGCCGCGTCGGTGCCGGCCGTGATGGCCTGGCGACGCACCCGCGGCGCGCCGCCGAACGTGCGCAGGCCGGCCGTCGCGGCGGTCGCGCTGGCGCCGACGTTCCTGGTCGTCGCGATCGTCGTCGTCGCGACGACCTCGTCCCCGGCCCGCCCGGCTGCGCTGCTGGCGGAACCCGGGGGTACGACCCGCGCGGCCGTACCGTCGCTCGCGCCCCCGCCGCCCTCGCCGACGTCCCTGCAGCAGGCACCGGTGTCGACGTCGGCCGCCTCCCCGACGACGGTCGCCCCGGCGCCCGTGACCTCCCGGCGGGCGGCAGCCGTCGCGCCGCGACCGACCGCGGCGCCGCCGAGCGTCGCGGCCCGGGCGGCACCGGCCTGTGACACGTCGACCCACTACGTCAACGTCAGCGGCAACTGTGTGCCCCGGCCGGGCTCGTCGACCACGGAGAGCCCGACGGCCGTCTGCAAGGACGGCGAGCCGTCCTACAGCCAGCACCGGTCCGGGACCTGCTCGGGCCACGGCGGCGTCGCCACATGGTTGAAGAACCTGCCGTCGTGAGGTCGGGCCGCGGTGTGCCGGTCGGGCCGGTGCCAGGATTGCGGGCATGATCGCGGGCCCGCACAACGACATCACCGACGTGGCAGGCATCCGCGTCGGGCACGCGCAGCTCGACGGCGAGGGGGCGCTCTCCGGCACCACCGTCGTGCTCGCGCCGCCGGGCGGTGCCGCCGCGGGAGTCGACGTCCGGGGCGCCGCGCCCGGGACGCGCGAGACCGACCTGCTGGACCCGCGCAACACCGTCGACCGGGTGCACGCGATCGTCCTCGGCGGCGGCAGCGCCTACGGGCTCGACGCGGCGTCCGGGGTGATGGCGAGGCTCGAGGAGGCCGGAACCGGCTTCGCGGTGCCCGGCGGCGTGGTCCCGATCGTGCCCGCCGCGGTGCTGTTCGACCTCGGTCGCGGGGGCCGGTTCACCGCGCGACCCGGTGCGGCACAGGGCATCGCCGCGCACGACGCGGCGACCGACGGCCCGGTCGCGCAGGGCGTGGTCGGCGCCGGGACGGGCGCGGTCGCGGGTGGGCTCAAGGGGGGGATCGGCTCGGCCAGTGCGCTCCTGGACGACGGCACGACCGTCGCCGCGATCGTCGCGGTCAACGCCGTCGGCTCACCGGCCGACCTCGCGACGGGGCACCTGCACGGCGCGCGGCACGGCCTGCCCGGCGAGTTCGACCTGCCGGACCCGGGCGCGCGCGGCGGTGCCGCCGTCGCCGGAGCGCTGGGCCGGCACGCCGCCCGCAGCGCGGGGACGGCCACGACGATCGCGGTGCTGGCGACCGACGCGACGCTCGACAAGGCCGGCTGCGCCCGGCTCGCGACGGTGGGCCACGACGGCCTCGCGCGCTCGATCGCGCCGGTGCACACCGTGATGGACGGCGACACCATCTTCGCGATGGCGACGGGCACGCGGCCCGCCCCCGAGCTGCCCGGCCTCTTCGCGCTGCACGCGGCGGCGGCGGACGTCGTCGCCCGCGCGATCGTGCACGCGGTCCTGAAGGCGACGAGCGTGTCGACACCGGCGGGCACGTGGCCGTCGTACCGGGACGCCGTCGCCGGGTCGTGAGTGGCAGTGGTCGCGGCAGCACGGGTCGCGGTAGCAACTGTTGCCACTCACAGGGCGTGCGGCTCAGCCGCCCGCGAAGGGTGGCAGGACGTCGAGGACCGCCCCGTGGGGCACGACGACGGATGTGTCGCGGACGGCGATCTCGTCGAGCAGGTAGCTGCAGCGCTGCAGGACGCGGGCGAACTCTGCGTCGCGGCCGGCGCGCAGGGTGTCGAGCAGGTCCTCGACCGACGCGCCCTCCGGCAGCTCGACCGACGTCGTCTCGGTGCCCGCGGCGGCGCGTGCGGCCGCGAAGAAGCGGACGGTCGCGGTCAGCGTCGTCGTTCCGGTCGTCACGCGTGCATCCTCTCTCAGCCGCCGATGGCGCTCATCGGACGGTCGGGCTGCAGGAAGCCGGGGTCGTCGATGCCGTGCCCGGCGAGCTTGCCCCACATGGCGTCGCGCCAGACGTCGGCGATCTCCGCGTCCGACGAGCCGCCGCGCACCATGGCGCGCAGGTCGGTCTCGGTGCGGGCGAACAGGCAGGTGCGGATCTGGCCGTCGGAGGTGAGCCGGGTCCGGTCGCACGCGCCGCAGAACGGGCGGGTCACCGAGGCGATGATGCCGACCATCATCGGGCCGCCGTCGACGACCCAGCGCTCGGCCGGGGCGGCGCCGCGGTGCGCGGGATCGGGAGTGAGCGTGAACTCCGCCGAGAGCGCCTGCATGATCTCGCCCGCGGTGACCATCTCCGAGCGCTCCCAGCCGTGCTGGGCGTCGAGCGGCATCTGCTCGATGAACCGGAGCTCGAAACCCTCGGCGACGGCGAAGCGCAGCAGGTCGACGGCCTCGTCGTCGTTCATCCCGCGCAGCAGCACCGTGTTGATCTTGACGGGTGACAGTCCCGCGTCGCGGGCCGCGCGCATGCCGGCGACCACGTCGTCGAACCTGTCCCGTCGGGTGATCGACGCGAAGCGGTCCGGGCGCAGCGTGTCGAGCGAGACGTTGAGCCGGTTGACCCCCGCGGCCGCCAGCGCCTCGGCGCGCCGGGCGAGGCCGACGCCGTTGGTGGTCAGCGAGATGTCCGGGCGGGGGCGAAGCGCCGCCGACGCCGCGACCAGCTCCTCCAGGCCCTTGCGCAGCAACGGCTCGCCGCCGGTGAAGCGCAGCTCCTCGACGCCGAGGTCGCGCACGGCGATCGTGATGAGCCGCAGCAGCTCCTCGTCGGTGAGCTGCTCCTCGCGCGGCATCCAGTCCAGGCCCTCTGCCGGCATGCAGTAGTGGCAGCGCAGGTTGCAGCGGTCGGTCAGGGAGATGCGCAGGTCCGTCGCCACCCGGCCGAAGCCGTCGATGAGCCGGGCGTCGGCTGGGCGGGCGGGGTCTCGTGTGGTGGCTGTCCGCAGTGCGGGCAGGCCGAGCTCCGTTGCCGTCACCACACGAGAGTAACCATCCGGACGGCCGGAGAAGAGGCCTCTGAGCAGCGGAAATTCGTGTCTCCGCAGGTGCGTGGGAAGCGGGCCTCGGACGCCGCAGAAGCGGATCATCAACACAGTGTGACGAATCCCACCGAGGGGGCCTGCCTGATCGACAGGCCAGGTCGATCAGGCAGGGCCCCGGGCTCATGCCGCGCCGCTCACTCGTGCGCGGCCAGCTCCTGACGGGCGACCGAGCGCAGGTGCACCTCGTCGGGGCCGTCGGCGAACCGCAGCGCGCGGGCCCACGTGTAGAAGTACGCGAGCGGGAAGTCGTCGCTCATCGCGGCGGCGCCGTGCAGCTGCATGGCCCGGTCGATGACGGTGCAGGCCATCCGCGGCACCGCGACCTTGATGGCCGCGATCTCCGTCGCCGCGCCCTTGGAGCCGTGCTCGTCGATCAGCCACGCGGTCTTGAGCACCAGCAGCCGGGCCTGCTCGACCTCGATGCGCGACAGCGCGATCTGCTCGCGCACGACGCCCTGGTCGGCCAGCGGGCGCCCGAAGGCGACCCGGTCGCGGGCCCGCCGGACCATCAGGTCGATCGCCCGCTCGGCCATCCCGATCAGCCGCATGCAGTGGTGGATGCGGCCGGGCCCGAGCCGGGCCTGCGCGATCGCGAAGCCCCCGCCCTCCTCGCCGAGCAGGTTCGACGCGGGGACCCGCACGTCGTCGAACACGATCTCGGAGTGACCGTGCTGGTCCTGGTAGCCGAAGGTCGGAAGGTGGCGCAGGACCTGCATCCCAGGGGCGTCGCGGGGCACGAGGATCATCGACTGCTGACGGTGCCGCGGCGCGTCCGGGTCGGTCTTGCCCATGACGATGAAGACCTTGCAGCGCTCGTCGGCCGTCCCCGAGATCCACCACTTGCGACCGGAGATCACGTAGTCGTCGCCGTCGCGGCGGATCCGCGTCTGCACGTTCGTCGCGTCCGACGACGCGACGTCGGGCTCGGTCATCGCGAACGCCGACCGGATCTCGCCCGCGAGCAGCGGCTCGAGCCACTGCTGCTTCTGCTCGGGCGTGCCGAACAGGTGCAGGGTCTCCATGTTGCCGGTGTCGGGCGCCTGGCAGTTGATGGCCTCCGGCGCGATGACCGGCGACCAGCCGGACACCTCCGCGACCGCGGCGTACTCCAGGTTGGACAGGCCCGACACGCTGGGCAGGAACAGGTTCCACAGCCCCCGCTCCCTGGCCTCCGCCTTCAGCTCCTCGACGACGGGCGGCAGGTCCCACTCCTGCGGGGTGCCGCGGCGTTCGAGGCGCCAGGCGTCGTAGGTCGGTTCGGCCGGGAGCACCTTCTCGTCGAGGAAGGCGCGCATCCGCCGCGTGTGATCGGCTGCCGCTGCGCTGGGTTCGAAGTCCACCGCCGCACCCAATCACAGCTGACCCGACTGCCTGGCGTCGTGCGCATCTGCGGAACTAAGATGCCGCTCGTGCCGCAGTTCAGGATCGCCGACGCCGCGCGCCTGCTCGGCGTCAGCGACGACACCATCCGCCGCCGGGTGGACGCAGGCGTGCTGCCCAGCCGGTCCGACGCGTCGAACCGCACGGTGATCGACGGTGCGGCGCTGGCCGCGTTCGCCCGCGACCACGCCGACGCCACCCCCGACCCGTCCGACGTCCGGCGCTCCGCGCGCAACCGGCTCGTCGGGCTCGTGACGGCCGTCGTCGCCGACACGGTGATGGCCCAGGTCGAGATGCAGTGCGGACCGCACCGGGTGGTGTCCCTGATGAGCGCCGAGGCGGTGGACGACCTCGGGCTGGAGCCCGGGGCGCTCGCCGTCGCGGTCATCAAGTCGACCAACGTGGTCGTGGAGATCCCGGGAGGACTCTCGTGAAGGTTCGTGCACTGCTCGGCCTGCTGGCCGGGCTGGCCCTGCTGCTCGCCGGGTGCGGTGGCGGCTCCGGCGCCTCGACCGCGTCGACGACCTCGGGCGACGCCGCTCCCCGCACCCTCACCGTGCTCGCGGCCGCGTCGCTCACCGAGACGTTCAACGCGATGAAGACGCAGTTCGAGACCGACAACCCCGGGGTCACCGTCCGGATCAGCTACGGCGGCTCGTCCGACCTGGCGTCCCAGATCGTCAACGGGGCGCCCGCCGACGTCTTCGCCGCCGCGAGCGACGCGACGATGAAGACCGTCACCGACAAGAGCCTGACCGCCGCGCCACCGGTGAGCTTCGCCACGAACGTCCTGCAGATCGCCACCCAGCCCGGCAACCCCAAGGGCATCGCGACGTTCGCCGACCTGGCCAAGCCCGGCCTCAAGGTCGTCGTGTGCGCCCCGCCCGTCCCGTGCGGTGCCGCCGAGCAGAAGGTCGAGAAGGCCACCGGTGTGACCCTGACCCCGGTCAGCCAGGAGACCGACGTCAAGTCCGTGCTCGGCAAGGTCAGCAGCGGCAACGCCGACGCCGGCCTCGTCTACGTGACCGACGTCACCGCCGCGAAGGGGCAGGTCCAGGGCGTGAGCTTCCCCGAGGCGCAGCAGGCCGTGACCAACTACCCGATCGCCGTGGTCAAGAACGCGCCGCAGGCCGACCTCGCCCAGAAGTGGGTCGCCCTGGTCACCGGTGAGTTCGGCCAGAAGACGCTGCAGGCGGCCGGGTTCGGCGCGCCGCAGGCGTGACGGCTCCACGACGGTGCTGCACGGTGAGACGGTGACCTCGGAGCGCCCGTGACCCTCACCGACGACGCATCGCAGGCACCCACGGCCGAGCGGCGCCAGGACCGGCGCCACGAACGTGACGTCGCCCTGCCCCGCTGGATGTGGGTGCCCGCGGTCGTCGGGTTCCTGGTGATCGCGCTGCCCGTCCTCGGCCTGCTCGTCGAGGCCGACTGGCGGCGGATGCCCGAACTGCTCACCAGCGACGCGGCGCTCGCCGCGCTGCGGCTCTCCCTGGAGACCGCCGCCGCGTCGACGGTCCTGTGCATCCTGCTCGGCGGCCCGCTCGCCGCGGTGCTGGCCCGGGGCAGGCTGCCCGGGCTGCGCGCGCTGCGCTCGGTGGTGCTGCTGCCGCTCGTGCTGCCGCCGGTCGTCGGCGGGCTGGCGCTGCTCTACCTCGTCGGGGCGCGCGGGCTCGTCGGCGAGGGCCTGCGGTTGGCCTTCGGCGTGACGGTCCCCTTCACGACGGTCGCGGTGGTCATCGCGCAGACGTTCGTCGCGATGCCGTTCCTCGTCGTCAGCCTCGAGGGGGCGCTGCGCACCGCGGGGGAGCGCTACGAGGCCGTCGCCGCCACGCTCGGCGCGTCACCCGCGCTGACGTTCCGCCGGGTCACCGTCCCGCTCGTGCTGCCGGGGCTGATGTCGGGCACGGTGCTCGCGTTCGCCCGCTGCCTCGGCGAGTTCGGTGCGACGATCACCTTCGCCGGCAACCTGCAGGGGACGACGCAGACGTTGCCGCTGCTCGTCTATCTCCAGCGCGAGACCGACGACGCCGGTGCCGTCGCGCTGTCGTTGCTGCTCGTCGTCGTCGCGATCCTCGTCATCGTCGTCGCGCGCCCGCGCAACACCGAGGGGCTCCGGTGACCGGGCGCGACGACCGGGGCGCCGGCCTGGCGGCGTCGGTCCGCCTCGAACGCCGGGCGTTCACCCTCGACGTCGCGCTCGACGCCGAGCCCGGCGAGGTCGTCGCCGTACTGGGGCCCAACGGGTCCGGCAAGTCGACGCTGCTCGGGGTGCTCGCGGGGCTGCTGCTGCCCGACGCGGGGCAGGTGCGGGTCGGCGAGACCGTCGTGACCGACGTCGGCGCGGGGATCTCCGTGCCGCCGCACCGCCGCGGGGTCGGGCTGCTCGCCCAGCAGCCCCTGCTGTTCCCGCACCTGACCGCGCTGGCCAACGTCGCGTTCGGGCCGCGGGCGGCGGGGGTCGGCAAGCGGGAGGCGCACGAGCGGGCCCGTGAGCTGATCGCCGACGTGCTGCCCGGTCTCGACGCCGACGAGATGTCGCGGCGCCGGCCGTCGCAGATGTCGGGCGGGCAGCAGCAACGCGTCGCGCTCGCCCGGGCACTCGCGCCGCGCCCGGGCCTGTTGCTGCTCGACGAGCCGCTCGCCGCTCTCGACGTCGACGCCACGCCCGCGATGCGCTCGCTGCTGCGCCGGGTCATCCGCGATGCCAAGCAGACCGCCCTGCTCGTCACGCACTCCGCGCTCGACGCCCTCGTGCTCGCCGACCGGATCGCCGTCCTCGGCGGTGGGCGGATCGTCGAGCAGGGGGCGACGCGTGAGGTGCTGACCAAGCCGCGCACGCCGTTCACCGCCCGGATCGCGGGACTCGACCTCGTGCCCGGAACGGCCTGCGCCGAGGGCCTGCGCACCCGGGACGGGACGGTCGTCGCCGGCCGGTTCGACGACCCGCTCCCGGAGGGCGAGTCCGCGGTCGCGGTGTTCCCGCCCTCGGCCGTCGCGGTGTTCCGGGACCGGCCGAGCGGGAGCCCTCGCAACGTCCTGCAGGTCAGGCTGGCCGCGATCGAGCCGCAGGGCGACACCGTCCGGCTGCGCGCAGCGCCGCTCGCGGGCGGGCATGCCTGGGTCGACGGGCTCGCCGCCGACGTCACCCTCGCCGCCGCGGCCGAGCTGGCCGTCGAACCCGGCGCCGAGCTGTGGTTCGCGGTGAAGGCGACCGAGGTGGCCGTCCACCCCGCGGCCCTGTGATCCGCCGCCCTGCTCCGCTGCTCCTCTGGTTGATCGCCGGGCGCGGGACATCAGCGCAAGGAGATGCGCTCAGGTCCCGGCTTCGGTGATCACGAGGTCGCCTCGGCGCGGTCGACGCGTGCGCCTGACCGGCTGGGCGCCGCCCGTGCGCGCTGAGTCGTCGGCCGCGTGTCGCTCGCCCCGCCGGGTGATCTCGACGCGCCGCCGCCGGGTCCACGACCGGGCGGGAGCGCCGCGAACGGCGACGCTGCGTCACCGCGCACCGCGCGCTCGGCCGTGGATACGTCCGGTTCGGTGGTCGGGGACGCAGGCGGTCGCGGCGGGTCACCCCGTTCGCCCAGGTCGGCAGCGGGAGGTCGGCTCATCGGGGCGGGTCCCGCGCCGCCGCGAGGGGTCACTGACCGCAACTATCACCGGCAAACTTTTGCCACACGAGCATCACCCGACTCGATCGTGTGGCTGTCCGGCGGGCTTCGCGGCCTTTACCGTCACTCGACGTGACGCGAACTGCCCTGAAGGTGCTCGTCGTGGTGCTGCTGCTCGTGGTGTTCGGGTCGACCACGGGCGCGCTGCCGAGCGAGATCCCCGCCCCGGTGGCCGACGAGACCGCGGGCACGAGCGCCGCGACGTCGCGGCCGGGTGCCCCCGTGGGGCAACCGCCCTCCGTCGGGGCGGGCAGCGCGCAGGCCGGCGACGTGTCGGCCCGAGCCGGTGGTGCGACCGTCGGGGGCCGCGGGGCGGGCGCCCCGACGACCGCGGCGACGCCCGCTCCACCGGAGCCCGCGACGACCGCCCCGGCTGTGCCGACGCCGAGCGTGCCGGCCACGACCGGATCCGGGCCGAGCGAGCCTGCGTCGAGCGAGCCTGCGTCGACCGTCCCCGCGTCGACCGGCCCCGGGACGAACCCGACCCCTGCCACGATCGCGGCCGCCGCCAGTGCCGACTACGTCGTCCACGCCGCCACCGAGGCCGACGCCACCCGGGCCGCACAGCAGCTCGGCGTCACCCCGACCCAGACGTTCCGCGAGGTCATCGCGGGCTGGGCGGCGACGCTGACGGCGGACCAGGTCTCGACGCTGCACACCCTGCCCGGCATCCTCGGCGTCGAGCAGGACCGCACGATCAGCCCGCTGGAGCCCAGGACGATCCGTGCGTCGACCCCCGCCACGGCCGTCCCGAACACCGAGGCGACCCAGACCTCGCCGCGGAACTGGGGGCTCGACCGCATCGACCAGGCCGCCCTCCCGCTCGACGGGCGCTACACCGTCAACGGCACCGGCGCGGGTGTGACGATCTACGTCGTCGACACGGGCGTCGACGTCAGCCACCCCGACTTCGGGGGCCGCGCGAGCGTCGGCACCGACACGATCGACGACAACTCCACCGACTGCGACGGCCACGGCACCGTGGTGGCGGGCATCGCCGCCTCCACGACCTACGGCGTCGCCAAGCAGGCCCGGATCGAGTCGGTCAAGGTCCTCGACTGCAACGGCACCGGCACGCTGTCCTCCCTACTGGCCGGCGTCGACTGGGTGGCGCGCAACCACTCCGGCCCGTCGGTCGCCGTCATGTCCTGGAGCTACGGCCCGTCCGACGTCCTCACCGCCGCGGTGAAGGGCCTCGTCGACAACGGGGTGTTCGTCGCGTCCTCGGCCGGCAACACGGGGGCCGACGACTGCGACGTCGCCCCGCGCGACGCGGCGGGCGTGCTCGTCGTCGCCAACTCGACGATCGACGACAAGCGCGCCCCGACGTCGAGCACCGGCGCCTGCGTCGGCCTCTACGCGCCGGGGACCGGGATCATCGCCCCGGTCCCGGGCGGGGGCACCGCCTCCTACAGCGGCACGTCGATGGCGGCGCCGTTCGCCGCCGGGGTCGCCGCTCTCTACAAGCAGGAGAAGGGCGACGCCCCGAGCGCCACGGTCCGGCAGTGGATCCTCGACCACGCCACGCCGAACGTCGTCGCGGGCGGCGGGACGGGCGGCACCCCGAACCTGCTCCTCAACACCGGTGGGCTCTGACCGGGTCGTGAGCGGGCCGCTCGCGGCGGGTCAGGGCTCCAGCGTCGCGAAGCCGGCGTAGGGGACGAGCGCCTCGGGCAGCCGGACCGAACCGTCGGGCTGCTGGCCCTGCTCCAGGACGGCGACGAGCGTGCGCCCGATCGGCAGGCCCGACCCGTTGAGGGTGCCGGCGAAGCCGCGGGAGCCGTCCTTGGCCTTCGTACGGATGCCGGCGCGGCGGGCCTGGAACACCCCGAAGTCCGAGCACGAGGAGATCTCGCGGTAGGTGCCCTGGCTGGGCAGCCACACCTCGATGTCGAACGTCAGCGCCGCCGAGAAGCCCGTGTCGCCCGCCGCGAGCTTGACGACGCGGTAGGCCAGCCCGAGCCCCTGCAACGCCGACTCGGCGTGCCCGACCAGGACGTCGAGCTCCTCGCGCGACCGGGCCGGGTCGACGAAGCGGACCAGCTCGACCTTGGCGAACTCGTGCATCCGGATCAGGCCACGGGTGTCGCGGCCGTAGGAGCCGGCCTCCGAGCGGAAGCACGGCGTGTGCGCCGTGTACGCCAGCGGGAGCGACTCGAGGTCGAGCGTCTCGCGCGCGTGCAGGTTGGTGAGCGGAACCTCGGCCGTCGGGATGAGGAAGAGCTCCCGGTCGGCGACCTCGGTGCGGAACAGGTCCTGCTCGAACTTGGGCAGCTGCCCCGTCCCGGTCATGGTCTGGCGCGTGACCAGCGACGGCACCGAGAACTCGGTGTAGCCGTTCTCCAGCGCCTTGTCGATCAGGTAGGCGCCGATGGCGCGCTGCAGCGCCGCACCCCTGCCCTTGAGGACCGCGAACCGCGGACCCGACAGCTTGGTGGCGCGCGGCAGGTCGAGGATGCCGAGCTTCTCGGCGATGTCGACGTGGTCGGCCGGCGACTCGATCGTGGGCGGCTCGCCCCAGGTGCGGACGAGCTCGGCGTCGGCGTCGGAGGTCCCGTCGGGCGACTCGTCGGCCGGCAGGTTCGGGATGCCCAGCAGCAGGTCCTGCAGCTGCGCGTCGAACTCCTTCTGCTCGTCCTCGGCGGCCGAGACGATGCCCTTGAGCTCGCGGGCGCGCTCGACCAGCGCGGGCCGCTCCTCGGCGGACGCGCCCTTCACCGACGTCGCGACCCGCTTGGACTCCGCGCGCGCCTCGTCGCCCCGTTGGATCGCGGAGTTGCGCCCGGTCAGGAGCTTCTCCAGCTCGGGGAGGTCGAGGGAGTAGCCGCGGCGGGCGAGCTTGCGCACGGCGTCGGTGGCGGGGTCGAGCAGGACGCGCGGGTCATGCATCGGACGAGGGTATCGCCCGTCCGCAGCCGGATATCCCCGGCGGTCGGACCTGACCTGCGGGGGAGTGGCGTGCGTCGCTGTGGCGAGACAGGATGTCGTGAGCCCTCCCGACCGCACCCGAGGAGAACGACGTCGTGACCTCCGCAGGCGCCCCCGCTGTCCCGTCCTACGCCTCCGGCATCTCCGAGGTGCCGTTGCTGGGCGACACGATCGGCGACAACCTTGACCGCACGGCCACCGCGCAGCCTGATGTGGAGGCGCTGGTGGAGGTGCCGACGGCCCGGCGGTGGACGTATGCGCAGTTGCGTGAGGACGTCGATGTCGTGGCGATGGGTCTGATGCGGGCGGGTCTGGGCAAGGGTGACCGGGTGGGGATCTGGGCGCCGAACATGGCGGAGTGGACGCTGGTCCAGTACGCGACGGCCAAGATCGGCGCGATCCTGGTCAACATCAACCCGGCGTACCGCACGCACGAGTTGGAGTATGTGCTCAACCAGGCCGGGATCCGGATGTTGGTGTCGGCGGAGAAGTTCAAGACCTCCGACTACGTAGGCATGATCGAGAAGGTGCGGGGCAGCTGCCCGGCGCTGGAGCAGGTTGTGATCATCGGTGGCCCGGAGTGGGAGGTGTTGGTGGAGTCGGGCCGTGGCGGGGACCGGGCCGCGCTGGCGCAGGCCCAGGCGTCGCTGAGCCCGGACGATCCGATCAACATCCAGTACACGTCGGGGACGACGGGGTTCCCGAAGGGTGCGACGCTCTCGCATCACAACATCTTGAACAACGGGTATTTCGTGGGCCGGCTGTGCGGCTACACCGCCGAGGACCGGGTGTGTATCCCGGTGCCGTTCTATCACTGCTTCGGGATGGTGATGGGCAACCTGGGGTGCACGACGAACGGGTCGACGATGGTCATCCCGGCGCAGGGGTTCGACCCGGAGGCGACGCTGCGGGCGGTGGCGCAGGAGCGGTGCACGTCGCTCTACGGGGTGCCGACGATGTTCATCGCCGAGCTCAACCATCCGGACTTCGCCTCTTATGACCTGTCGAGTCTGCGGACGGGGATCATGGCCGGGTCGCCGTGTCCGGTGGAGGTGATGAAGCAGGTCGTGGACCGGATGGGGATGACGGAGGTGACGATCTGTTACGGGATGACCGAGACCAGCCCGGTGTCGACGCAGACGCGGGCGGATGACTCGGTGGAGCGGCGGGTGTCGACGGTGGGGCGGGTGCATCCGCATGTCGAGGTGAAGGTGGTGGATCCGGAGACGGGGTTGACGGTGCCGCGTGGGCAGGCCGGGGAGCTGTGTACCCGGGGGTATTCGGTGATGCTCGGCTACTGGGAGCAGCCGGACAAGACGGCGGAGTCGATCGACGCGGCGCGTTGGATGCATACCGGTGACCTGGCGGTGATGGACTCCGACGGGTATCTGAACATCACCGGGCGGATCAAGGACATGGTGATCCGGGGTGGGGAGAACGTGTACCCCCGCGAGATCGAGGAGTTCCTCTACACCCACCCGGATGTGCTGGATGCGCAGGTCATCGGCGTTCCCGACATCAAGTACGGCGAGGAGCTGTGCGCGTGGGTGAAGCTGCGTGACGGGGTGGAGGGGTTGACCGCGGAGCAGGTCCGGGAGTTCGCGACCGGGAAGTTGGCGCACTACAAGATTCCGCGGTATGTGGTCGTGGTCGAGGAGTTCCCGATGACGGTGACGGGCAAGGTCCGCAAGGTCGAGATGCGGGAGAAGTCGGTCGAGCTGCTCGGCCTGGCCGACGCCGCCGCGGTCAAGAACGCCTGACTCGCCGCCCGTTGCGCCGTCCGGCCGACGCCGGCGGCGTTTTGGGCGGTGCGCTCCCGGGTGTCGCGGGGCTACGCTGGTACGTGCGCGTCCCGGTGTCGCTCGGCGAGCCGACCGAAATGGTGCGGCGGACCTGGTGATCCGAGGGCGCGTTCGTCGTGCGGGGGTGGAGTTTCCACGGCACGGCGGCGTGGGGACGATCGAGGAACGGGTGAGCAAGGTGCCGACCGGCAGGGTCAAGTGGTACGACGCCGACAAGGGTTTCGGTTTCCTCGCCCAGGACGGCGGCGAGGACGTCTACGTCCGGAAGTCGGCGCTGCCGACGGGTGTGGAGTCGCTGAAGTCGGGGCAGCGCGTCGAGTTCGGGATGGCCGAGGGCCGGCGCGGGCCGCAGGCGCTGCAGGTCCGGCTCGTCGACGCACCGCCGTCTGTCGTCGAGGCGACGCGGCGGCCCGCCGAGGAGCTGCACGGCCTCATCGAGGACATGATCAAGCTCCTCGAGGCCAAGGTGCAGCCCGACCTGCGCCGCGGCCGCTACCCCGAGCGCAAGACGGCCAAGCTCGCCGCGGAGGTCGTCCGGGCCGTGGCCCGGGACCTCGACGGCTGAGACCGCCCGGCCCCCTCAGGCGTCGGTGACCAGCACCCAGCTGCCCCGGATCGGGAACTCGCCCTGGCCCGTGTCCGGGTCGGCGGTCGGGATGCCGTACTGCTGGACCTGCGCGGTGATCAGCTGGTCGGTGGGTGCGGGCAGGACGAGCGAGTAGTCCTTGCGCGCGTTCGCCGCGAACACCGGGCTGCGGCCGTCGACCTGCTGGCCGCCGGCGCTGCGGTAGCTGAACACGACCTGCCACGGCGCCGTGGACACCGGCTCGGGGACGGCGACGTCGACCGTGACGCCCGGCGCCACCCCGAGGTGGATCTCCGCCGCGGGGTCGCCGGAGCAGTCGGTGACCTTGATGTCGCACCACTGGGTCGGTCCCGTCGTGCGGGTCTGCCCGGCGACGGTGAACGTCACCTGCGGGGGTTCGTCGTCGGAACCGCCGCAGGCCGCCAGCAGCGACGCGCAGGCGACCAGCAGGAGCGGCAGGGCACGGCGCAGCACGGGGCCAGCCTACGGACGGGACCTCAGCGCGGTGTCGGGGCCATGGGCCTGCTGTCGACGCGCGGGTCCCTGGCCCCCAACCCGGGGACGAGCGTGCGGCCGCGGCTGACCATCGTCGTCTGGATGCCCGCCAGCGCGACGACGACCGAGATCACGACGAAGCCGATCCAGAAAGTCGAGTGCGGCAGCAGCACCCCGAGCGCGCCGCCGAACACCCACGCCAGCTGCAGCACCGTCTCCGAACGGCCGAACGCCGACGCGCGCGACTCCTCGGGCAGGTCCCGCTGGACGACCGCGTCGAGGCACACCTTGGACAGGGCGCTGGCCGTCGAGCCGACGAGGCCGACGATCGCCGCCGTCATGATGCCCGGGATGATCGCGGCGACGACCGTCGAGCACACGACGCCCGCGATGCAGGAGACCACGACCGTGTCGGCGTGCCCGAACGCCGACCGCGCCCCCGCCGCGTTGCCGACGAACCCGCCGATGCCGGCCGCGGCGCCGACGATGCCGATGAGGAACAGCTGTCTCGACGGGTCGTGCTCGGTCTGTTCCTTGACGACGAACGCCACGAACAGGGCCAGGAAGCCGGTGAGGATGCGGATCGAGGCGTTGCCCCACAACGCCGTGACGACGCCGCGGCCCATCGGTCTGCGCTTGCCCCGCCTCGTCGTGCGCAGGGCGGCGGGGACCTCGCCGGCGGTGACCTCCACCCAGCGCGGGATGCGCACGCACAGCCACACGCCCACGACCGCCAGCGCCGCGGTGTAGTAGAGCGCCCCCGACGACCCGAACATCCACGCCACGCCACCCGCGACGCCGCCGAAGACACCACCCGCGACCAGGCCGAACGTCGTCAACCGGGAGTTCGTGGTGGTGAGCGTGATCGTCTCGGGCAGGACTCTCGGGGTGACCGCCGCCTTGAGCACCATGTAGCTCTTCGAGAGCACCATCGTGCCGAGGGCGGCGGGGTAGAGCAGCCAGTTCTCGTAGTTGAGCGCCATCACGACCGCGAGCACGGCCCGCCCCGCGAACGACACCGCGAGCGCGGCGCGCCTGCCGCGCTGCAGCCGGTCGAGCAGCGGGCCGATGACGGGCGCGACGACCGCGAACGGCGCCACCGTGATCGCCAGGTAGAGCGCGACGTTGGACTTCGACTCGGCGCTGGCCGCGGCGAAGAACAGCGTGTTGGCCAGCGCGACGGTGACCGCGGCGTCGACGGCGTAGGTCATCATCGTCGCGTAGGTCAGGGCGGTCAGGCCCGACCGGTCGGCCCCGTCGGCCGTCGCGGCGCGGTGGAAGGTGCGCACGCCCCGCTCGGCGAACTGCCGGCTGCGCATCGCCGCGACGCGGGTGACGGTCAGCTTCCGCGGGGTCCGCGGGCCCGCAGGACGCTGCGGCTCGGTGGGCCCGTCGTCCTCGGCGGGCGTCTCGGGGGGCGTCTCCCGGGTTTGTGTGTCCCGGGCCTGCGTCTCCCGGGCCTGCGTCTCCCGGGGTTGCGGTGGCGCCGGCCGGCGGGGCTGTTCCCGGACCGTCTCGCTCGCCCAGTCGATCTCGGGGCGCGGGTCACCGGCCGGGTGGCCGCCGGGCGCGGCACCCGACGCGGGTCCCGTCGGGCGCCACGACTGCGGGGGCGTCGGGTCGCGGTGGTACTCGGCGGGGTCGTAGTCGGGGTCGTCGTGCCAGGGGTACCGGCGGCGGACCGTCGGCTGGTAGGGCGGCGGCACCGGCCGGGCATCCGGCCGCCGCTCACCCCAGCCCGGCGGCTGCGGGGCCGTGGCCCCGCCCTGGGATCCGGTGTTGCCCTGGGAGCCAGTGCCGCCCAGGGACCCGGTGCCGCCCTGGGATCCTGCGCCGTCCTGGGATCCGGTGCCGCCCTGGGACCCGGTGCCGTCCTGGGACCCTCCGTCCGGCGACGCCCACGAGCGGCGCTTGCCGCGCCGCGGTTCGCGCGCGTGCGGGGATCCGGACCGAGCCACGCAACCATTGTGGCCCATGGGCCCTCCGTTGCGTGCCACTCACGAAGCGGTGAACCGCACCCGGAACATCACCGGCCAGAACTTGCCCGTCAGCAGGAACTCGTCGCCGCCGAGCGAGGCGATGCCGTTGAGCACGTCGGTCCCGGGTCGCTGCGCCGCGGAGAGCAGCCCCGACGCGTCGACGACGGCCGTCACCACCCCGGTGGCCGGGTCGATCCGCACGATCCGGTCGGTCTGCCAGACGTTGGCCCAGACCTGCCCGGCCACGCACTCCAGCTCGTTGATCTGCGGCAGCGGCTCGCCGTCGACCGTCACCCGCACCGACCCGGTCTCGGCGAACGTCGTCGGGTCCTGGAACCGGAGCAGATCGGTGCCGTCGGAGCGGACCAGCCGTGCCCCGTCCGAACACAGCCCCCAGCCCTCACCGCTGATCGGCACCTGCCGCAGGAGCTGCAACGAGTCCCGGTCCCATTCGAGGGCGACACCGTCGCGCCAGGTCAGCTGCCAGATCCGGTCGCCGACGACCGTCAGGCCCTCGCCGAAGTAGTCCGCCGGCAGCGGCACCGCGCGGCGCAGCGCACCCGTCGCCGGATCGAGCTCGCGCAGCTGCGACCGGCCGGCCAGCCCTGTGCTCTCGTAGAGGCTGCCGCCGGCGACCTCGAGGCCCTCGGTGAACGCCGACGTGTCGTGCGGGAGCTCGCCGAGGACCTGCGGGCGCAGCGTCGGCACCCCCGGCGAGCCCGCTCCGCACGCCGCCATCGCCAACAGGGCGACCAGCAGGAGCGCACGGCGGACGATCACGATCCGCCAGGGTGGCACAATCCCGGGAATGAGCGACGAACCGACGCACGACGAGGGCGCCGCCGGCGGCGAGGCGCAGCGCCTGCTGGCCGACGCCGTCGACCTCGCCCGCGCGGCGGCCGTCGAGGAGGCGGGGTCCGACGCGAACCCGACCGAGGCCGCGGCCGCGGTCGGCGAGCACCTGTGCGGCGTCGCCGAGGACGGCGGCGCCGCCTACACCCACTTCTTCGCCGCGACGCGGCCCGGCTATCGCGGGTGGCGGTGGGCCGTCACGCTGGCCGCGGGCTCGGCCGAGGACGGGACGGCCACCGTCAGCGAGGTCGTGATGCTGCCCGGCCCGGATGCGCTGGTCGCGCCCACGTGGGTGCCGTGGCAGGAGCGGGTCCGTCCCGGCGACCTCGGGGTCGGCGACCTGCTGCCCTCGCCTCCCGACGACGCGCGGTTGGTCCCCGGCTACGTCGAGTCCGACGACCCGGCCGTCGAGGAGGTCGCCCTCGAGGTCGGGCTGGGGCGGACCCGGGTGCTGAGCCGGTTCGGGCGCACCGAGGCTGCCGCCCGTTGGCAGGAGGGTCCGCGCGGGCCGTCCGCGCCGATCGCGCGCTCCGCGCCGGGCGTGTGCGGGACCTGCGGCTTCTTCGTGCCGCTCGCCGGCTCGCTGCGCGGTGGGTTCGGCGTGTGCGCCAACGAGTTCTCCCCGGGCGACGGGGCGGTCGTGGCCGTCGAGTACGGCTGTGGCGCGCACTCCGACGTCGTCGTCGAGCCGGGGTCGCCGGTGCAGGTCGCCGCCCTCGTCTACGACGACGGGGTCGACCTGGAGACGGTGGAGCGCCCCGCCGCCGAGCTCGAGCCGGCCGACTCCTGAGCGCTGAGCCCGTCGGTGCCGCCCCGAGCGCCGACCCGGTGAGCACCGACCCGGCCGCGGCGGATCCGGTCGGGGCGGATCCGGTCGGGGCGGACCCGTTCGGGACGAGGGCCCTGCGCGGTGCGGTCCTGGACGCCTGGGCCGCGTCCCCGACCCGCTTCCGGGAGGACGCCAACGCCGAGGAGGACCTGCTCCTCGGCGGGTACGCCGGCGCCTGGTTCGTCGAGCTGGCGCAGAACGCCGCCGACGCGGCCCGTACGGCGGGGATCCCCGGGCGGGTGCTCGTCAGGCTGGTCGCCGACGAGCTGCGCGTCGCGAACACCGGTGCCCCGCTCGACGCGGCCGGGGTCACCGCGCTGGCGTCGCTGCGCGCGTCGGCCAAGCGCGACGACACGGGCTCCGTCGGCCGGTTCGGCGTCGGGTTCGCCGCGGTGCTCGCCGTCTCCCACGAGCCGCGGATCGTCCGTGGCGACGGCCACGGCGTGCGGTTCTCGGCGTCGGCGACCGCGTCGGCCGTCGGCACGCTGCCCGGGCCGGCCGCGGAGCTGACCCGGCGTGCCGGGCAGCTGCCGGTGCTGCGGCTGGCCTGGCCCGTCGTCGAGGAACCGCCGCCCGCCGGGTACGACACCGAGGTGCGGCTCCCGCTGGCGTCCGGGGCCGATCCCGGGCCGCTGCTCGCCGACGCCGCCGCGCAGGCGCCGGACCTGCTGCTCGGGCTGCCCGACCTCGTCGAGGTCACCGTCGGCGACGTGACGGTCCGCCGCGACGACGAGGCCGACGGCCGGGTCCGCGTCGGCGGCAGGTCCTGGCTGCTCGTGCGGTCCACGGGCACGTTCGACGACGACGCCGCCGGCGACCAGGCCGTCGAACAGCGCGGGCGTCGGGAGTGGGCGCTGACATGGGCGCTGCCGTCGGCCGCCGACGGCACGCCCGAGCCGCTGCCGCCGGACGCGGACGAGGTGCTGCACGCGCCGACGCGGTCGGACGAACGCCTGTCGCTGCCCGCGCGGCTGATCGCGACCGTCCCCCTGGAGCCCGACCGTCGCCGCGTCCGGGACACCGCCGCGACCCGGCAGATCCTCGCCGCCGCCGGACCGGCCTACCTGGGCCTGGTCCACGCCGTCGCCCCCGCCGCCCGGGCCGGGCTCGTCCCGGCGCCCGGCTTCCCCCGCTCGACGACCGACGCCGCGCTGCGCGAGGCCGTCCTCGCCGCCCTGCGTGACGGACAGTGGCTGCCCGCCGCCGCGGGCGGGACGCTGGTCGCCCGCCGCGCGCAGTGGCTCGACCTGCCCGGCTCCGGGGCCCTCGCCGCGCTGCTCGACCTCCCGCTCGTCGATCCCGACGCGGTGCGCGGTGTCCCGGCCGGGGTGCTCGACGAGCTGGGGCTGCGCCGCGTCGGCCCTGCCGAGCTGGCCGACCGGCTGCTCGGCACCGAGCGACCCGGCGAGTGGTGGCGTTCGGTGTACGCGGCGATCGAGCCCGCTGTCGACCTCGTCCCGGGCCTGCTCGACGAGCTGCGCGCGCTGCCCGTCCCGCTCGCCGACGGCCGGGTCGTCGCCGGGCCGGCGACCGTGCTGCTCCCGGTCGCCGAGACCGCCGAGCTGCTCGCCGGGCTCGACGTCCCCGGCCTGCACCTGGCCGACCCGGCCGCCGTGCACCCGCTGCTGGAACGCCTCGGCGCCGTCGCGGCCGAGCCGGCGTCGCTGCTCGAGGTGCCCGCGTTGCGCGAGGCCGTCGAACGGTCCGTCGACGACGCCGAGGCCGGGTTGGACACCGCGCCCCTGGCCGCCGCGGTGCTGGGGCTGCTCGCGTTGACCGACGCCGGGCCCCGGCTGGGCGCACTCGCCCTGCCCGACGAGCACGGCGACCCCGCCCGCGCCGACGAGCTCGTCCTGCCCGACGCCGCGATCCGGCCGCTGCTCGCGCCGGACGCACCCGTCGGTGTGCTCGACGCCGACGTCGCCGCCCGGTTCCCGCGCGCGGCGCTCGTCGCGGCCGGTGTGCTGGACGGGTTCGGGCTCGTCGTCGACGACGAGCCCCTCGGCCCCGACCACGACCTGCATGACGCGGACGTCTGGTGGGACGGCCTGGACGCGCCACCCGTGCGGTTCGTCGGCCTGCGCGACCTCGACCTCGTCGACGACGACGCCTGGCCCGCCGCGCTCGCCCTGCTCGGCGCCGACCGCGAGAGCCGGGCCGCCGTGCTCGCCGACGGCTACGTTCGTTGGTGGCTGCGTGCCAACGTCCTGCTCGGCGGGCGCCCACCCGGGCACTGGAGGCTGGCGACGGCGTCCGACCTCGCCGCGCTGTACGCCCCGGCGCCCGCGCCCGGTGTCGACGACGCGGTGCTGCGGGCCGTCGGCGTCCGGGCGGGGCTCACGGTCGACGACCCCGAGGCCGCCCACGACCTGCTCGAGCGCCTCGCCGACCCGTCCCGGGCCCCCGACCCCGCGACCGTCCTCGCCGCCTACGAGGCCCTCGCCGATGCCGTCGCCGACGGCCGGGTCGACCCGGCCGCGGTCGAGCCCCCGCAGCGGGTGCGGGTGCTCGACGCCAGCGTCGTACCCGTCGACGACGTCGTCGTCCTCGACGCGCCCTGGCTCGCCGCCGTGCTGCCCGCCGCCGAGGTCGTCGCCGGCGGCGACCCGGCGGTGCTCGCCGAGCTGCTCGACCTGCCGCTCGCATCGGACTATGTGGACGCGACGGTCGAACCGGACGCGGGGCGGCTCGTGGCCTGGTCCGCAATGCCCGATGTCGTGGTGGCGTGCCACACACTCGGGGTCCCCGTTCCGCCCGGCGACCTGGTGCTGCACGACGAGCTCGCCGTCGCGCTACGCCGTCCGGACCTGGGCAGGCGCACCGTCGCAGCCTGGCCCGACGGGGCCGGACGATGGCACGCGAGCGATCCGCTCCGGGCACTCGTCGGGCTGCTCGCGACCGAGCGGGCGCCCCTGCCGCACGGTGGGTGGACCGCGGGCGTGCGTGCTAGGAAGAACTCGTGAGCGATCGCCACGGCGGACCGCGACCCGCGCGCCCGCCGCGTCGGGTGTGCGTCCTGTCGGTCCACACCTCGCCGCTGGAGCAGCCCGGGACCGGCGACGCCGGCGGGATGAACGTCTACATCGTGCAGACCGCCCAGCGCATGGCCCGACGTGGTGTGGCCGTCGAGATCTTCACCCGGGCCACGTCGTCGGAGCTGCCGCCGGTCGTCGAGATGGCTCCCGGTGTGCTCGTCCGGCACCTCGCCGCGGGGCCGTACGAGGGGCTGGGCAAGAACGACCTGCCCGGCCAGCTGTGCGCGTTCGCCTCCGGCGTCATGCGCGCCGAGGCCCGCCACGAGCCCGGCTGGTACGACACGATCCACTCCCACTACTGGCTTTCCGGTCAGGTGGGTTGGCTCGCGCGCGACCGCTGGGGCGTCCCCCTCGTGCACAGCGCGCACACCCTCGCCAAGGTCAAGAACGCCGCTCTCGCCGACGGTGACCCGCCCGAGCCGATGGTCCGCGTGATCGGCGAGGACCAGGTGGTCGCCGAGGCCGACCGGCTCATCACCAACACCGACATCGAGACCCGGCAGCTGCTCGACCTCTACGACGCCGATCCGCTGCGGACCGTCACGATCCCGCCCGGCGTGGACCTCGACCGGTTCACGCCCGGGTCCGCCGCGATCGCCCGGTCCCGCCTCGGGCTGCCGCCCGATGCCGTCGTCCTCGCCTTCGTCGGACGCATCCAGCCGCTCAAGGCACCCGACGTGCTGCTGCGCGCCGCGGCCGAACTGCTGCGCCGCGACCCGGCGCTGCGGGAACGTCTCGTCGTGCTCGTCGCGGGCGGGCCCTCGGGCAGCGGGCTGGCCGAACCGCGCGCGCTGCAGGAGCTGGGCACCGCGCTCGGCCTCGACGACGTGCTGCGCTTCCTGCCCCCGCAGAACGGTCGCGAGCTGGTGCAGGTCTACCGCGCCGCCGACGTCGTCGCCGTGCCCAGCCACAACGAGTCCTTCGGGCTGGTGGCGCTGGAGGCGCAGGCGTGTGCGACGCCCGTCGTCGCGGCCGCCGTGGGCGGGCTGCCCGTCGCCGTCGACGACGGCCGGTCCGGGCTGCTCGTCGGGGGCCACGACCCCGCCCGGTGGGCCGACGCCCTCGCCGCCGTCGCGCTCGACCGCGCGCGCCGCGAATGGCTGGCCGCGGGAGCGGTCGCACACGCCAACCGGTTCTCCTGGGACCGGACGACCGAGGCGCTGCTCGCCACCTACGCCGAGGCCGGCGCGGAGTTCGCCGTCCGGCGCAGCCCCGCGGCGGTCGGCGGCGGCCGGACACTCGACGCCGCGACACTCGCCCGGGTGCGCGACGGTCTCGCGCGTGTGGGCGAGAGCTGAGCGGGGGACCCGATCTCCATGAGCGATCCCGTCGTCGTGATCGAGGCCGCGCTGCGGGACCTCGATGTCGAGCACACCCGGCGCGACCGCGGTGAGTACCTGGTCACCCTCCCCGGCACCAACCGGCTGCAGACGCCGTGCTGGCTCGTCGTGCGCGAGCACACCCTGTTCGTGCAGGCCTTCGTCTGTCGTCAGCCTGACGAGAACCACGAGGGTGTCTACCGTTTCCTGTTGCAACGCAACGCGCGGCTCTACGGTGTGCACTACGCGCTCGACCGCATCGGCGACATCCACCTGATCGGACGGGCCTCGCTCGACGCCGTGACCTCCGCGGAGCTCGACCGCATCCTCGGCCAGGTCCTCGAGGCCGCCGACGGCGACTTCAACACCCTCCTGGAGCTGGGCTTCGCGTCCTCGATCCGCAAGGAGTACGCCTGGCGGACCGAGCGTGGCGAGTCCCTGGCCAACCTCCGCGCCTTCGAGCACCTCTTCACCTGACCGCCGACACCGCGACGGCCGCGCCCTTCGGTCGAGCCGGCGCGCGGGTCGGGCGGCCGGTTCCGCCCCCGGGTGCGCCGGTGCGGTTGCCGTCGTGGAGCGGTGCGCCGGGGACGCCGGGTCGTGGCTCGGTCGGCGCCGGTGTCCCGAGCGCAACCTGAGGGTCGGTCCGGTGGCTCGCCTCCACGGTGAGGTTGCGGCGTGGTCCAGATCAGCGTCAGAGCCGTCCGCGGTGTGCGGGAGGACGCGAGTCGGCCGGCGTCGACCGAGGGCAGCCGAGGTTCCGGGCGGCGCAACCTGGGGGTCGGTGTCGGGGTTGGGCGCGACAGTGAGGTTGCGGCCGAGGGTGGGGCGCACCCCGAGAGTCGGGCTGGCTCGCCGGTGAGTTGCGGTGTGGGCCGTGGCGCACCGTCAGGGCCATCAGCGGTGTGCGGGGGAGCGGGTTCGGTCGGCGTCGGGCCGAGGGGCGGCCGGGGTTCCGGGCGCAACCTGAGGGTTGGTCCCGCGGCCGGGCGGGACAGTGAGGTTGCGGCCGAGGGCGGGGGAACCTCCGCGCTGTCCGCGGGTTGGCGACGACGTGAGATTTGCGGGGCGGCTCGGCCAACCGTTCCCGGTGTCCGTTCCGTCCTCTCCGCGGAGAGGGTCACCTCTCCTCGAGGGGAGACGAGATGACGACGACCGAGACCCCGGTTCCGCAGGCGCCGCCCGTGCGTACACCGCCACCCCCGACGGCGCCACCACCCCCGGCGGCACCGTCGTCGCGCGGGCGTGCGCGCCGGCGTACGGCGTTTCGGGTCGCGGGCGTCGTGCTCGCGGCGCTCGTGCTGGGGGTGCTGCTCGCGGCGATGATCGTCGCGACGACCTCGTCCGGTGCGAGCGGCGAGCGGGGATCGTCAACCGGGTACGCCGCACCGGCGACGGGCGGTGCGGCGGAAGGGAGTGTCGCGCCGGCCGCGCCGTCGGAGAGCTCGGACAGCGGTGCGCGGGCTGTCGCCCCGGGGGCCGACCCCGCGCAGACCGCGATCGGGCCCGACCGCGCGGTGGTCCGTTCGGCGACGGTCCGCGTCGAGGTCGCCGACCCGGCGGTCGCGGCCGCCGACGTCCGTGCCGAGGCCTCGTCCGCGGGTGGCTACGCGGCGAACGAGCGGTCGGCGAGCGGGCGGTCCGATCTCGTCGTGAAGGTCCCCTCGGCCGGCCTCGACGCGTTCCTGAACCGGATCGGCGGGCTGGGCACCGTGACGGACCGGTCGACGACGGCGCGCGACGTCACCGACCAGCTCGTCGACACCGACGCGCGGGTCGCGAGCATGCGGGCGAGCGTCGACCGCGTCCGGGCGCTGCTGGCGCAGGCGGACTCGGTCTCGGAGATCATGTCGATCGAGTCGGAGCTGACCCGGCGCCACGCCGACCTCGACGCGCTGGAGCGCCGCCTCGCCGCGCTGCGTACGAGCACCGACCTGGCGACGATCGACGTCGCGCTCGTCCCGCGGGGTACGGCTCCCGCCGCCGATCCGGGACCCGGTTTCGGCGCGGGGCTCGGTACCGGCTGGGAATGGTTGCGGGGGATCGGCTCGGCGCTGGCCGCGACGGCCGGGTTCCTCCTGCCGCTGCTGCCCGTGGTCGCGGTGCTCGTCCTGCTCGGGTGGGGCGGCCGCCGCGTGCTGCGGTCACGACGAGTCCGGGCGAGGCGATCGGACGCCGGACCGGCCCCGGCCGCGGGCGGGCCTGCCGGCTCGGACGCCGAGACCGGCTGATCGTCAATCGTGGGACGTGGGCGCAGCTGGGCGCGCTCAGGTCCCGCGTGTGGGGATCATCAGGGGTCGCGTGCGGCGGGGTGGCGCGGCCCGGCGGGATGGCGCGGCGCGGCGGGTGCGCTCGCTGCCGTGGCGCGGAGTGGGTGCCGACCGGTGATCGCCGATCGCGGGGCATGGGCGCACGAGGATGCGCTCAGGTCCCTCGCGCGGTGATCACTCGTCGTGGAGTCGCCCGGGTGCGGCGAGGCAGGACTGTTCGCTGTGGTGCTCGCAGGGCGTGGTGTCGAACCGGGTGATCGCCGGCCGCGGGGCATGGGCGCACTTGCATGCGCTCAGGTCCCTCGTTCGACGATCACCCCGCGGCTGATCACCCTCGGCCGGCGACCTGCGGCCCGGGGCCTGCAGCAGGGGCCGATCAGCCGCAGCGCCGGGTGAGCGCCAGGCGCCCGGACAGCACACCCGACCGCCAGATCGCATCCGGTGTCCGGGCGAGCACCCGGGGTCGGGGCGAGCACCCCGCCGCAGGGCGAGCACCCGGTGGCCGTCCGGAGCGCGGGCCGTGGTCACCCCGGAGGGGCAGTCGACGACCGAGACGCGGGACGGTCAGGGCGCGACGGGGACCGAGACGCCGATGCCGCCCTGGGTCTGGGCGCCGTAGCGCTCGATCTCGGCGGCGAGGTCGAGGGGGCGAGTGGTGATCTCGACGTCGGCAGGGAGGAGCTCGGCGGGGACGAGCCAGCTGACCTCGAACTCGAGACCGTCGGGGTCGTGGGCGTAGAGGGCCTTGGTGGTGCCGTGGTCCGAGGCCCCGACGAGGGAGCCGCGCTCGCGCAGCACGCCGGCGATGCGGTCGAGCTCGGCGAGGGTGTCGACCTCCCAGGCGAGGTGGTAGAGCCCCACGGTCGCCTGCCCGGCCTGCGAGGCGCCGGCGGCGCTGCCGATGGCGAACAGGCCGAGGTCGTGGTCGTTGGACGAGCCCTCCGCCTGGAGGAACGCCGCGCGGCCCGGCATCTCGACCTTCACCCGGAAGCCGAGGGCCTCGCGGTAGAACGCCACGCTCCGGGCGACGTCGCGGACGTAGAGGACGGCGTGGTTGAGGCGCTGGACCGGCATGACGGGCTCCGTGGGTCGACAGTTCTTACGTTCAATATTCAACCACAGTACGAGAGAAAGATGAAAGCTCAAGTTTTTCCGCTACAGTGCAAGCATGGGTGACGCGGACGAAGCACGCTGGCTGGACGCCGAGGAGTACGCGGCCTGGCGGTCCCTGCTCGCGACGGTCTCGCTGCTGGAGTCCGCGCTCGACCGGCAGCTGCAGCGCGACGCCGGCATGCCGCACGCCTACTACCAGATCCTGGCGATGCTCTCGGAGACGCCGGGTCGGGCGCTGCGCATGAGCGACCTCGCGGACATCACGCAGAGCTCGCAGAGCCGGCTCTCGCACGCGGTGTCGCGGCTCGAGGCCCGCGGCTGGGTCCGTCGCCGGCCCTGTCCCGACGACCGTCGGTCCACGTTCGCCGAGCTCACCGCGGCGGGCCAGGAGGTACTGGTGGCGGCGGCGCCCGGGCACGTCGAGTGCGTCCGGCAGAACCTGTTCGACCAGCTCACCCGCGACCAGGTGCGCGCGTTGACCGAGGTCTGCACGGCTGCGCTGGGTCGGCTGGCCGCGGCGCCGGGTGCCGGCCCCCTGCGCGGAGCCCTCCAGAGGGCGCAGGGCGTGCCCGACGTCTCGCGTGACGCCGCCCTCGGCCGCTAGGACCATCACGACGGGCTGGCAAGCTGTCCGGCATGGGAACCCTGGTGCTGCTCCGTCACGGGCAGAGCGTGTGGAACGCCGAGAACCTGTTCACCGGCTGGGTCGACGTCCCGCTGTCCCCCCTGGGTGAGGACGAGGCCCGCCGCGGCGGCGAGCTGCTGGCCGAGGCGGGACTGCTCCCGGACGTGCTGCACACGTCGCTGCTGCGACGGGCCATCTCCACGGCCAACCTCGCGCTCGACACCTCGGGCCGCTACTGGATCCCGGTGCGACGCAGCTGGCGGCTCAACGAGCGCCACTACGGCGCCCTTCAGGGCAAGGACAAGAAGGCCACCCTCGCCGAGTTCGGCGAGGCGCAGTTCATGCAGTGGCGCCGCTCCTACGACGTCCCGCCGCCGCCGATCCCGGAGGGCGACGAGTTCGGCCAGGACGGCGACGTCCGCTACGCCGACCTGGGTGCGGACATGCCGCGCACCGAGTGCCTGGCCGACGTCGTCGCGCGCTTCCTGCCGTACTGGGAGGAGGCGATCGTCCCCGATCTACGCGCGGGAAAGGTCGTGCTGGTCACCGCGCACGGCAACTCGTTGCGCGCGCTCGTCAAGCACCTCGACGGGATCTCCGACGACGACATCGTCGGGCTCAACATCCCGACGGGCATCCCGCTGCGCTACGACCTCGACGACGACCTGCGCCCGACCAACCCCGGCGGTACCTACCTCGACGCCGCCGCGGCCGAGGACGCGATCGCGGCCGTCGCCAACCAGGGGCGCTGAGCCCCGCGGCGTCACCCGGACGTTCGACCCGCGGAAGGGTGAACGGCCGGTGAACGGCGGCGGAAATGTCGCGCCGTGGAGGGTCGGGAGGGTCACGACGGGCCCTTCGGGCTGGCCCTGACAGTGTTCTTCCTGCATACGATGCGGCCGTGACTGCGCTGGCGTACGCGCTGCCGGCTGCCGCGGCCCTCCTGCTCGGTGTGGCCGGCGGCTTCTGGTGGGGCCGCCGGTCCGTCGCCCCCGCGCCGGCTCCGCAGCCGGATGCGGGGCCGACGTTGGCCGAGCTGCTCCGCCGCGCCTTCACGTCGAGCGGGACGGGGCTCGCGGTGCTGTCCCGGCACGGCGACGTCGTGATGTCGAACGCCCAGGCCGTGACGTTGGGCGTCGTCGCCGAGGGCCGGGTCGATCCCCGGGCGTGGGTGGTCTGCGAGCGGGTGCTGCGTGACGGGACGGTGCAGGCCGTCGACCTCTCCCCGCTCGATCACCGCGGCCGCCGCCCGGAGGCCGTGCTCGCGACGATCCGGCCGCTCGCCGACGGGTTCACCCTGGTCGAGGCCGCCGACACCTCGGAGGCCGTCCGTCTGGAGAGCACCCGGCGAGACTTCGTCGCCAACGTCAGCCACGAGCTGAAGACGCCCGTCGGCGCCGTCGCGCTGCTGGCCGAGGCCGTGCTCGACGCGGCGGACGACCCCGTCGAGGTCCGCCGGTTCAGCACCAAGATCCTCAACGAGTCCACCCGGCTCGGGAACCTCGTCACCGAGCTGATCGCGCTGTCGCGGCTCACCGGGGCCGAGCGACTGCCCGAGCTCGCCGAGGTCGACGTCGACGACGTCGTGCGCGAGGCGCTGGCTCGCTGTCGGCTGTCGGCGGAGTCGTCGGACATCGAGATCGTCGTCGACGACGACTCGGGTCTGCAGGTCGACGGCGACCGGACGCTGCTCGTCACGGCCCTGTCCAACCTGGTCGAGAACGCGATCGCCTACTCGCCGCCGCACGCGTCGGTCTCGGTGTCGCGCCGGCTCGCCGGTGGCGTCGTCGAGATCGCGGTGACCGACCGCGGCATCGGTATCGCCCCCGAACACCAGCAGCGCGTCTTCGAGCGGTTCTTCCGGGTCGACCCGGCCCGCTCGCGTGCGACGGGCGGCACCGGCCTCGGCCTGGCGATCGTCAAGCACGTGCTGGCCAACCACGGCGGCGGGGTCTCGCTGTGGTCGAGGCCCGGCACGGGTTCCACCTTCACCATGCGGCTGCCCGCACCCGCGGGCTCGAGCGGCTCCCCGCGGGACAGCGCCGGACCGACGGCAGTCCCGACCGCCGCGACCACCGACCTGCCCGACCCGGCGGAACTCGCCGGGAGAGCTGGAGGATGACATGACCAGGGTGCTCATCGTGGAGGACGAGGAGTCCTTCGCCGACCCGCTGGCCTTCCTGCTCCGCAAGGAGGGGTTCACCGCCGCCGTCGCGACGACGGGGCAGTCCGCGCTCGAGGAGTTCGACCGCAACGGCGCCGACATCGTCCTGCTCGACCTGATGCTGCCCGGCATGAGCGGCACCGACGTCTGCCGCTCGCTGCGTTCCCGTTCCGCCGTGCCCGTGATCATGGTGACCGCGCGCGACAGCGAGATCGACAAGGTCGTCGGCCTGGAGCTGGGCGCCGACGACTACGTCACGAAGCCGTACTCGGCCCGTGAGCTCATCGCCCGGATCCGCGCGGTGCTGCGCCGCGGCGGCGAGGGCGGCGCCGAGGCCGAGGGCGGCGGCGGTGTCCTGGAGGCCGGGCCGGTCCGGATGGACGTCGACCGGCACGTCGTCAGCGTCGGCGGGGCGGACGTCCCGCTCCCGCTCAAGGAGTTCGACCTGCTCGAGTACCTGCTGCGCAACGTCGGCCGGGTGCTGACGCGCGGCCAGCTGATCGACCGGGTGTGGGGCGCGGACTACGTCGGCGACACCAAGACCCTCGACGTCCACGTGAAGCGGCTGCGGTCGAAGGTGGAGGTCGATCCGTCGGTGCCGCGGCACCTCATCACCGTCCGCGGCCTCGGGTACAAGTTCGATGCCTGATTCGTCCCGGTCGGTCCACTGTCGGGTGACCTCACACGGGAGACCGGTCACGATCCGGTTCCCGGCGGGTCTCGAGCCTTAGCCTGCTCGCGTGCGACTGGGAGTGCTCGACGTCGGTTCCAACACCGTCCATCTGCTCGTGGTCGACGCGCACCGCGGCGGCCACCCGACGCCGATGACGTCGGAGAAGAACGCGCTCCGCCTCGCCGAGCACCTGGAGCCGGACGGCTCGCTGGGCGGGCCGGGTGCCGACGCGCTCGTCCGCGTCGTCGAGCAGGCCCGCGCTGCGGCCACCGACGCGAGCTGCGACGACCTGCTCGCGTTCGCGACGTCGGCACTGCGCGACGCCACGAACTCGGCGGCGGTGCTCGCGCGGGTCCGTGAGCAGACGGGCGTCGCGCTCGAGGTGCTCCCCGGCGAGGACGAGGCCCGCTACACGTTCCTCGCGGTCCGGCGGTGGTTCGGCTGGTCGGCGGGGCGGCTGACCGTGCTCGACATCGGTGGCGGGTCGCTGGAGCTCGCGTCGGGTCGCGACGAGCACCCGTCGACGGCGGCGTCGCTGCCGTTGGGTGCGGGGCGGCTCACGCGCGACTTCTTCGAGGCCGACCCGCCCACCCGCGCGGAGATCGCCGTCCTGCGGGAGAAGATCGACGCCGATCTCGCGGCCGTCGCCGACCGCTTCCTCGGCGCCGGTGCGCCGGACCTCGCCGTCGGCACGTCGAAGACGTTCCGCTCGCTCGCGCGGCTCACCGGTGCCGTGCCCTACTCGGCGGGGCCCCGCGCCCACCGGGAGCTGACCCACGCGGCGCTGCGTCAGCTCGTCTCGTTCGTCAGCCGGATGTCGAGCGAGGACATCGCGGAGCTGGAGGGCGTGAGCCCCGGCCGGTCGCGTCAGCTGGCGGCGGGGGCGATCGTCGCCGAGGCCGCGATGCGGGCGCTGAAGATCGACACCCTCCAGATATGTCCGTGGGCGCTGCGTGAGGGGGTCATCCTGCGGAGGCTCGACACGCTCGATGGATCGGCTCAGACAGACCGTTCGGCGCACGACTCGCCACGAGAGCTTGGAGGCTTGACGCCGTTCGGGGCACGGTGTACCGGATGAGCTCAGACACCGATCACCCGCGTCAGCGCACGGTCGCGGAGCTGCTCGCGGAGAACGCAGGCTCCACGACCGGCAGGCGACGCCGTCGTCGCGAGGCGGACGACCCGGGTGACGGCGCCGCTCCCGACGAGCGCGGCGCCCCGCGCACCCCTGCCGCCGAGCGCTACCCGACCGACACCGTCGCACCGCCGGCCGGCCGGTCCGGCGCCCCGCCGTCGCCCGGCGCCGCGCGGCTCGCCGGCTACCGGGGAGCGCAGGGCATCGACCGTCCCGCCCGGGCGGCCGAGCGCGCCGCTCCCGAGCGGCCACCGGTGCGCCGGCCGCCGATCGCGGGCGCCGCGACCGTCCCCGAGGTCCGGCCCGCGTCGCTCACCCCGCCGGCTCCCCCGACCGTCCCCGAGGTCCGGCCCGCCTCGCTCGCCCCGCCTGCCGCCCCGGCGCCTCCCCCGACCGCTCCCGAGGCATGGGGCCCCGAGCCCGGCCGCGCTCCCCAGAGCGGCCCCGCCGGTGCGCCGCCCGCCCGCCCGACCCCGCCGCCCCGCACGGCCGGGGTGGACGCCTACGCCCCCGCCGCGCGCCGTCCCGACGAGCAGCGCACGCCCTGGGTCCCCGACCGTGCGACGCAGCAGATGCCGCGCGTGGACCGCCCGGACCGCCGTGACCCGGACCGCCGTGACCCGGACCGCCGTGACCCGGACCGCCGTGACCCCGACCGCCGCCGGCCCGGCCGCCGCGACGAGGACACCGGCCCCATCGACGCCCCCCGCACGGGACCCGGTTCCCCCGCCCGCCGCGGCGCGGACGACGGCGGACCGCCGACGGTGCTGGGCGCCCCGCCGATCGACGACACCCGCGCCGACGGGGGTCCGCCGACCCAGGCCGCCGCGTTCGACCCCGACGACCTCGACGACAGCGACCACGACGACGGGCTCGACGGCCTGACGACGGCGCTCCCGGCCGGTGGTCGCCGCGCGGCCGTCGACGCGTCCGCCGACGAGGACGACCCGCCGCAGGCCACGACGGCCCTGCGGGCGCCCGAGCAGCCCACCTCGGCCATGCGGACGCCGCGGCGGCCGGGGCGGGACCGGCCCGCGGGCCTGGACGCCGGCGACGCCGAGGACGAGGAGCTCGACGACGAACCCGTCGAGGCCGCCCCGCAGACCTGGGCGGCGGTCATCGCCCAGTGGATCGGCGGCGCGGTCGTCGGCGCCGGCCTCTGGGTCGGGTTCGCGTTCCTGTGGATGCACCTGCCCGTCGTGGCGCTGGCCGCGGCGGTCCTGGTCACCGTCGGCCTCGTGCTGGCCGTGCGCGCCATGCTGCGCGACGACGACCTGAAGACGACGATCTTCGCGGTCCTCGTCGGCCTGCTGCTGACCGTGTCCCCGGCGATCCTCGTGCTGGCCCGGCAACAGGTGTGATCGAGGTGCAGGGTCCGCCGGTCGCGCTCTCGTCGGCGTCGGTCTACCCGGAGCCCGCCGCGGCGGCCTTCGAGATCGCGGCGACGCTGGGTTACGACGGTATCGAGCTCATGGTGTGGTCCGACCGGGTCAGCCAGGACGTCACGGCCGTGCGGCGGCTCGTCGACCGGCACGGTGCGGGCGTGACCGCGGTGCACGCCCCCTGCCTCGCCGTCAGCCAGCGGGTCTGGGACGCCGACCCGTTCGTCCGGCTCCGCCGCTCCGTCGCCGCGGCGCAGGAGCTGGGGGCGCGCACCGTCGTCGTGCACCCGCCGTTCCGGTGGCAGCGCCGCTACGCCGAGCAGTTCGCCGACGAGGTCGCCCGCGCGGGCGAGACCAGCGGGGTGCGGCTGGCCGTCGAGAACATGTACCCGGTGGTGCGCGGGGGCCTGCGCACCGTGCCGTACGCCCCCGGGTTCGACCCGACCGACACCGGCCACGCCCACTACACGCTCGACCTCTCGCACACGGCCGCGGCGGGCGCCGACGCGCTCGCGCTGCTCGACCGGATGGGCGCAGGCCTGGTCCACCTGCACCTCGCCGACGGCAGCGGCGCGGCCCGCGACGAGCACCTCGTGCCCGGCCGCGGCGGGCAGCCCTGCGCCGAGGTGTGCGAACGGCTCGTGACGGGCGGGTTCGCCGAGGCGGGCGGGACGGTCGTCGTCGAGGTGAGCACCCGGCGCTGCCGCACCCGGCACGACCGCGTCGCGATGCTCGCGGAGTCCCTGCTCTTCGCCCGGCTGCACCTGCAGCCGACGGCACGACGTCCGGACCGGGCCGCCGCCCGGCCGGCCCCCACGGGCGGCTGACACCCGCCCGGCGCTGCGGCACGCCGTCGGGCACCGGGCCTACGGTGACGGCGTGAACCCGTTGCGCTCGGCGATCCTCGCCGCCGCCCGCAGCGATCGGCTGCGTTCGACGATCGCCGCGGCGCCCCCCACCCGCGCCGTCGTCGACCGGTTCGTCGCCGGCGAGACGACGGCCGACGCGCTGCGCGTCGCGCGGACCCTCGTCGACGCCGGCTGCGCCGTCAGCCTCGACCACCTCGGTGAGGACGTCACCGACGCGGCGGAGGCGGGCCGTGCCGTCGATGCCTACCGCGAGGTCCTCGAGGCCGTCGCCGCCGCCGGGCTGGCCGACCGGGTCGAGGTCAGCGTCAAGCTCAGCGCGCTGGGGCAGGGCCTGGGCGCCGGTGGGGAGGCCGTCGCGTACGAGCACGCCGCCGCGATCTGCGCGGTCGCGGCCGACGCCGGGACCACCGTCACGGTCGACGCCGAGGACCACACGACGACCGACTCGACACTGCGCGTCGTCGCGAAGCTGCGGGAGACGTGGCCGTGGGTCGGCGCGGTCCTGCAGGCCCAGCTGCGGCGGACCGAGGCCGATTGCGGGACCCTCGCCGGCCCGGGGTCGCGGGTGCGGCTGTGCAAGGGCGCCTACGCCGAGCCCGAGTCGGTCGCCTACCGGACCGCGGACTCGGTGCGGGCGAGCTTCGCCCGGTGCGCCGGCACCCTGCTCGACGGCGCCGGCTACCCCATGTTCGCGACGCACGACCCCGTGCTGGTCCGCGTCCTGACCGACCGGCTGCGCGCGACCGGCCGCGACCCCGCGACGGCCGAGTTCCAGCTGCTGTACGGCGTGCGGCCCGACGAGCAGCGCCGCCTGGTGGACGAAGGTCACACCGTGCGCGTGTACGTGCCGTACGGGACGCAGTGGTACGGCTATCTCATGCGACGACTCGCGGAGCGGCCCGCCAACGTGGCCTTCTTCCTGCGCGCACTGGCGGGCAGGCGATGACCGCGGCTGCCGAGACCGGGACGCGACCGTTCTCCGACGCGCTCGTGGTCGAGCCCGCCGGCCGGGACCTCTACCGGGCCGTGCTGGGCACGCTGTGGAACGCGGCGGGCGGCAAGGTGCACGGCGGGCTCATGCTGGCCCTGCTGACGCGGACCGTCCTGCACCGGGTCGACGAGGCCCGTGCCGAGGGCGGTGCCGACGGCCCGCCCGCCGAGCCGCTCGTCGTCGCCGCGGACTTCCTGCGGGCCCCGGACCCGGGGCCCGTCGAGATCCACACCGACGTCGTCAAACTCGGCCGGACCGCCTCGGTGTGCCACGCCCGGCTGCTGCAGGACGGCCGCCCGATGCTGGCGGCGTCGGTGACGACGGGCCGGCTGCCCGACGACCCGCCGCGTTGGACCGCGGGCCTGCCCGACATGCCCGCGCTGCCGACCGCCACGGCCGCCGACCCGAGCCGCGACCACCGCGGTCCCGGCCGGACGCTGGCCAAGGCGTGCGAGATGCGCTTCGACCCCGCCGACATGCCCTTCGCCAAGGGCGAGACCGGCGACGCCACGATGCGCGGCTGGGTGCGGCCCCGCGGCGAGGAACCCGACGTCCTGTTCGCCCTGCTCGCCGGGGACATCCTGCCGCCGACCGTGTTCAACCTCGGCGGCACCGTCGGCTGGGCGCCGACCGTGCAGCTCACGGCGTTGCTGCGCGGCCGGCCGTCGCCGGGATGGCTGCGGTGCGCGTCGACGTCGCACACCGTCGCGGGCACCTGGTTCGACGAGGACGCCTCCGTCGTCGACGAGTCCGGCCGGCTGATCTGCCAGGCCCGCCAGCTCGCCCTGGCCCCGCTCCCACGCTGACCCGGGGCCGGCCGCGCCTGTCCGCGGTGTGGTGCCGGCGGCGGCCCGGGGGAGTGCATTTGCGCCCGACGAGCCCGGGCGCAACCTGAGCGTCGCGTCGCGGGCGCGGGGGAGCGGTGAGGTTGCGGCCGACGGACGGCGCGCAGTCCCGAGGGCCGTGCCATGGGCGTGCGGAGCGCTGAGGGTGCGGCCGACGAACCGGGCGCAACCTGACGGTCGTCGCGGCGGCCCGGGAGAGCGGTGAGGTTGCGCGCGAAGAGCCGGGCGCAATCCGATGGTCCCGTTCCGGGCGCGGCGGAGCAGTGAGGTTGCGCTCGGGTGGGGCGGCGGGCTCGGGTACGGCGGGCTCGGGTGGGCGGCGGTACGGGAATCCGGCGGCGGGCCCGGGCGGGGCCCGGCTACCGTTCCGGCCATGACACGGATCGCTGTGCTCGGGGCCGGGAAGATCGGCGAGGCGTTGCTCTCCGGACTGCTGGCGAGCGGCCGACCGGCGTCGGAGCTGGTGTTCACCGAGCGCCACGCCGAGCGCGCCGCCGAGCTGACGGAGCGGCTGGGCATCGCGTCTGCCGACGTGGCAGGGGCCGCGGCGGCGGCCGACGTCGTCGTCGTGGCGGTGAAGCCACAGGACATCGCGCCGGTCCTCGGTGAGCTCAAGGGTGCCATCCGGCCGGGGACGCTCGTGGTCTCGCTGTGCGCCGGTCTGCCGACGGCCCTGTTCGAGGGCGGTCTGCCCGACGGGACACCGGTCGTGCGCGTCATGCCCAACACCCCGATGCTGGTCGGCGAGGCGATGAGCGCGGTGTCGCCCGGCGCGCACGCGACCGCCGAGCACGTCGGGACCGTCGTCGACATGCTGGCCGCGGTGGGCCGCGTCGTGCAGGTGCCCGAGTCGCAGCAGGACGCCGTCACGGCGCTGTCGGGATCGGGGCCCGCCTACTTCTTCTTCCTGGTCGAGGCGATGATCGACGCCGGCATCCTGCTCGGGCTGCCGCGTGCGGTCGCGGCGGATCTCATCGTGCAGTCCGCCTACGGGGCGGCGTCGATGATGCGTGAGTCCGACGACCACCCGGTGCTGCTGCGCGAGGCCGTGACCTCGCCCGCGGGGACGACGATCGCCGCGATCCGCGAGCTCGAACGCCACGGTGTGCGGGCCGCGCTCATCGCCGCGATCGAGGCCGCCCGCGACCGTTCGGTGGAGCTGGGACGCTCGGTGCAGGCACGTTGACCCGATCGGCGGACGGGGGGCACCCTGACGTGCCGCCGCGGGCCCACGCCCGGGTGGCATCCCTGTCGGGCCAGTCACAACGGCACCGCTATCCTCACGGGTGAACATCGTCCCCTCCACGGACGGTGCGAGAGCGGAAGGCGGTGTTCGGATGCCGTCCGAGCAGCCCGAGCAGCTCAACCTGGCCCAGGTGCAGTTCCTGACCGTCGCCGAGGTCGCTGCCATGATGCGCGTGTCGAAGATGACCGTGTACCGGCTCGTGCACGGCGGGGAGCTCCCGGCCGCACGGGTGGGCAGGTCGTTCCGCGTGCCCAAGAGGGCCGTCGAGGAGTACCTGCGCAGCGCGTACTTCGACGCGGGCTGAGTCCCGGGGCCGCGCCCGGGCAGGGGGCGGCCCGTGGGCGGCAGGTAGCATGGCCGATCAGCGTCGTCGGCCCCGGTTTCGTCCGGACCGTCACGATGTCGGCGTGCTCCGGTACGCCGCGCCTCGCGGACCCGCGCCGCGCTGTGCACCCCGCACGTCACATCATGGAAGGAACCCGTATGGGCTCGGTCATCAAGAAGCGCCGCAAGCGTATGTCGAAGAAGAAGCACCGCAAGCTGCTGCGCAAGACCCGCGTCCAGCGTCGCAAGCTCGGCAAGTGACCGCCGGCCGGTCGCCCGCACCCGGGCGACCGGCCCCCGGTCCGCCGCACGACCGTCCGCACCCGGCCACGACCACGGCGCGCCGCCGCGCCGATCCTGCGGCCCCGGACGTCACACAGCCTTTTCCTGCACCGGCCCCCGAGCTCGGCCGGGAGGGCTAGCATCGGGGCTCTCCGACGCCCTTCTGTGAGGCCCCGTGGCTCCTTCCGTCGTCCTGGTCACCGGTGTGAGCGGGTTCCTGGGTGGGCATCTGGCCGCCCGCCTCGCCGCCGACTCCTCGATCGACCGGGTGCTGGGCGTGGACACGGTCCCGCCGCCCCGGGATCTGTTGCGCCGCATGGGCCGCGCCGAGTTCGTCCGCGCGGACATCCGCAACCCGTTGATCGCCAAGGTCATCTCCAACGCCTCTGTCGACACCGTCGTGCACGCGTCGGTCTCGGCCGGTCCCGCCCGGTCCGGCGGCCGGACGGCGATGAAGGAGATGAACGTCATCGGGACGATGCAGCTGCTCGCGGCGTGCCAGAAGGCGGCGTCGGTGACCCGTGTCGTCCTCAAGTCGACGACGGCCGTCTACGGCTCCAGTTCCCGCGACCCCGCGTTGTTCGACGAGGCCATGACGCCCAAGGAGATGTCCTCGGGCGGCTACGGCAAGGACGCCGCCGAGATCGAGGGCTACCTGCGCGGGTTCGCCCGCCGCCGTCCCGACGTCGGCGTCACGGTCCTGCGGTTCGCGAACTTCATCGGCCCGCGGATCGACACCGTCCTGACCCGGTACTTCGCCCTGCCGGTCATCCCGACCGTCCTGGGGTACGACGCGCGCGTCCAGCTCCTCCACGAGGAGGACGCGCTGACCGTCCTGCAGCGAGCCGCCACCGAGCAGCTGCCGGGCGTGTTCAACGTCGCCGCCGACGGGGTGCTGCTGCTCTCGCAGGCCATCCGGCGTGCGGGTCGGCTGCCGCTGCCGGTGCCGTCGCCCGCGGTGGGACCGGTGGGCAAGCTGTTCCGGTCGGCGCGCATCGTCGACTTCTCCCCGGAGCAGATGCGCTTCCTGAACTTCGGGCGAGTCGTGGACACCAGCAGGATGCGGACGGAGTTCGGGTTCACCCCACGCTGGACGACCGCACAGGCCTTCGACGACTACGTCCGCGGCCGCGCACTGCACCCGATCGTCGGCGACGGATGGGTCGACACGGTCGAACGCGGGGCGCTGGCCGCGGCACGGGTG
>NZ_BPRG01000141.1:151623-304844 GCF_036984265.1 Pseudonocardia sp. D17
GGACGCGTCGAGGGACGCCCGCGTGCCGGCGACGCGACGGCGGTCCGCGGGCCCGGCGCCGCCCGGTCGGCGACGGGCCGCGACGACGGTCCCGGCGGCCGCAACGGCCGCCGCCCCGACACCGCGGCGCCGGTGACGTCCGGCACGGGCAGACATCGCACGCGGGCCGGGGACGGCGGTGAGCGGAACGGTTCGGCCCGGAGCCCGCGCACGCCCGCACGGGGCGGAGCCGGGTCGACGCCGGACACCACCGGGTCGGGGGCCGGCGACGCGGACCGGACGAAGGGCACGACGACGGGCACGACTGCGGGGGCGGGTGGCGTGGCGAAGAGCGGCGAGCGCGAGACGGCGACGACCCGCCGCGGGACGCGGCGTCCCGAGGACGGGGACCCCGTGGAGACCTCCGAGCAGCCGCCGGACGGGTCGGGCGCCCGGGTCATCCCGCTGCGCGCCGAGAGCGCCAGGCGGACACGGGGAGAGCGTTCCGAGGCGGGGCCCGCGTCGCCAGAGGCTCCCGGCCCGGAGGCCGCCGAGCCGACCGGACCGAGCGTCCTCGAGGAGTCGATCGAGCGGCTCGCCGCCTTCGTGCGCAGGCGTGTCGACGGCGACTACCAGGTCGACGAGTTCGGCTTCGATCCCGACCTCACCGACAACGTGATCATCCCGGCGTTGCGGCCGCTGTACCGGTCGTGGTTCCGCGTCGAGACGATCGGGATGCACCACGTGCCCGACGTGGGCGGCGCGCTCGTCGTCGCCAACCACTCGGGCACGTTGCCGCTCGACGCGCTGATGACGGCGGTCGCGCTGCACGACGAGCACCCCGCGCGCCGGCACCTGCGGATGCTGGGCGCCGACCTGGTGTTCCGGCTGCCCGTCCTCGGTGCGCTGACCCGCAAGCAGGGCGCGACCCTGGCGTGCAACCCCGACGCGGAGCGGCTGATGTCCTCCGGTGAGCTCGTCGGCGTGTGGCCGGAGGGCTTCAAGGGCATCGGCAAGCCGTTCAAGGACCGCTACAAGCTGCAGCGTTTCGGTCGCGGCGGGTTCGTCTCGGCCGCGTTGCGCACCGGTGTCCCGATCATCCCGTGCTCGATCGTCGGGGCCGAGGAGATCTATCCGAAGATCGGCGACATCAAGCCGCTCGCACGGCTGTTCGGCGCGCCGTACTTCCCGGTGACGCCGACGTTCCCGCTGCTCGGACCGCTGGGCGCCGTGCCGCTGCCGTCGAAGTGGTACATCGAGTTCGGCGAGCCGATCCGCACCGACGCCCACGAGCCGGCCGACGCCGACGACCCGATGCTCGTGTTCAACCTGACCGACCAGGTCCGGGAGAGCATCCAGCACACCCTGTACCGGCTGCTGTCGCAGCGACGCAACGCCTTCCTCGGCTGACGGCGCGGGCACGCCGACCCCGCCGCGGCCGGAGCGGTCGACGTCCCGCGGGGACGCTCAGCGTCGGCGGTGCGCCACGCCCGCCGCGATCGCGCCCGCGACGACACCCGCGCCCAGCACCGACGGCACGCCGATCTTCGCCGCCTTGCGGCCGGTCCGGAAGTCGCGGATCTGCCAGCCGCGTTCCTTGGCGGTGTCGCGCAGCTCGGAGTCGGGGTTGACGGCGACCGCGGTGCCCACGGCGGACAGCATCGGCACGTCGTTGACCGAGTCGCTGTACGCGCTGCATCGGCGCAGGTCCAACCCCTCGGCGACGGCGAGCGCGCGGATCGCGTGCGCCTTGGCCGTGCCGTGCAGGATCTCGCCGACGAGGCGACCCGTGTAGTGGCCGTCGACGCTCTCCGCGACGGTGCCGAGCGCACCGGTGAGGCCCAGCCTGCGGGCGATGATCAGCGCCAGCTCGACGGGCGTCGCCGTGACGAGCCAGACGCGCTGGCCGGCGTCGAGGTGCATCTGGGCGAGCGCGCGCGTGCCCGCCCAGATGCGGTCGGCCATGAGCTCGTCGTAGATCTCCTCGCCGAGCGCGACGACCTCGGCCACCGGACGGCCGGCGACGAACGACAGGGCGGTGTCACGGTGGCCGCTGACGTCGGTCTCCCGGCCCCCGACCCGGAACTTCACCTGCTGCCAGGCGAACCCGAGCAGGTCCGACGTCGTGAAGAACTTGCGGGCGGCGAGGCCGCGGGCGAAGTGGAAGATCGACGCGCCGACCATCATCGTGTTGTCGACGTCGAAGAACGCCGCCGCGGTGAGGTCGGTGGCGGGAGCCTCCGCGGTGGCGTCGGTGCCTGCCGCGACGGCAGCGGCTGCCGACGCCTCGCCCGCCCGCCGGGCCGGGTCGAGCGCGGTGACGCGATCGAGCACGTCGTGCGACTCGGCGATGCCGGCCACCTCGGGACGACCGTCGCCGGGTTCGGCGTCAGGCTGTCCAACCACTCGGGCGCCTCCGGATCGCGTGTGACGGGCAGGCTTCAGCGTAGCGTCGTCGACCGGTCGCGACGGGTGGCCGTGGCCGGGAACGCCGCGAGGCCGTCGCGGTGACGCGACGGCCTCGGCGGCGCGAGGGAGCGGCGTGCGGTGGAGGCTCAGCCGCCCAGGGTGATGCCGGACTGGCCCGGCAGCAGCGGGGGCAGCGTGATGGGCGGCAGGAGCCCCTTCTGCGACGGCGCCGACGTCGTGGTCGTCGGCGGGCTGCTGTCGCCCGCCCCGGAGCCCGTGCCCGTCGCCGGGTTGGGCAGCGGGAGACCGTCGGTGCCGAGGCCGGGCAGGACACCGCCGTTGGTCGTCGTCGCGGACTCGGGGGTGGCGCTCGCGGTGGCTTCCTCGGAGCCGTTGTCCGGCTGGGTCGACGCCCCGGCCCTCGCGGACTGGGACGTCCCCCTGTCGCCCGCGGTCGGCCCGCTCGACGGCCCGGTGCTGCGCGGGGCGCACGCGCCGGTCGCCGGGATGGGCCCGAGGTCGTCGGAGCCGTCGGAGACCTCGGAGCAGTTCATCCGGCTCTGCAGCGCGGCCGAGCGGTCGGCGATGCGGTGCAGCAGCGTGATCGACCTGTCGGCGTCGGCCGGGTCGGGCAGTGACGAGCGCAGCGCGCTCCACCGCGTCGACGCCTGGCCCGCCCAGGTGGACAGGTCGCTCATCCCGGCGCCGCCGGAGCCCTCGGCCCCGTCGAGGACGAGCCTGCTGCCCTCGGTGGTCGCGCTGTCGAAGTCGTCGATCGCGGAGGCGAGGACGACGGGGTCGCCGCCGCCGCGCGCCGCGAGCTGCTCGATCTCGCTGAGCCGGGCCGAGGCCAGCTCGAGCTGACGGCGGGCCTTGGCGTCGGACCCGAAGGTGAACACAGAGCCGAACGACTCCGCGGCGCGCTTGACGCCGTAGAGCGAGTCGCCGGGGAGCGCGTCGCGGCTGGCGAGCATGCCGCCGCCGGTGAGCGCGATCATGACGAGCAGCGCGGCCGCGGCCACGACGGTGATGCGGCGCCTGCCGGACGGGCGCTCGGGACGTCGGGACCCGGGGACATCGTCCGGACGGTCGCGGTAGCCGCGGGGCAGCACGTGGCGGGCCTTGCGGGAGCGGGCGACACCGGGAGCGTGGGCCGCTCCGCCTGAGCGGACGGCGTCGGTGCGAGCGACGACCGTCTCGGCGCCATCGGTCCCGGCAGTGGCGGTCCCAGCAGCGGCGGCCCCGGCAGCGGCCGGCTCCCCGTGGGCGGGGACGTCGGCGGTGTGGGCGGGCCCGTCGGCGGTGGGGTCCGCCGACCCGGCCGCCGGCTGTGCGGCCGCGGCGCGCGCCGTGGGCGCGGCCACGTCGCGGACCGGCTCGATCCGCATCGTGCGTTCGGTGTCGCGCTCCGGGAACGCCGTCCCGGGGACGGAGGTCTCCGCGAACAGCGCCTCGGGGAACGCACCGGCCCGCGGGCCGGCGGGGCCCCCTCCGGCGAGGCCGGCGAGCATCGCCTCCATGCGGGCGTGCATCCGTGCCGACTCGTCGGCGCTGGGCGACAGCGAGCTCAGGTTGCGGTCGAGCGCGGCGGCCAGTGCCATCTCGTGCTCGAGCTCGTCCTCCGCGGGCGGGCCGAGGGGTGACCCCGGCTCCTCCCACGCGGCGTACCGCTTGGGGTCCTTGCCCTGTCCGGCGGGCATGTTGGCCGTCCTCACTGCATCCCTGCGCTGTCGCACATCGCTGCGCTCTCCCGACGTTGTAGAGCCCAACGACGGAAAGGGCAGGTGGTTACGTCGTTCAGACCGTTCACCGCATCGGGGATGTCACTCGCCGCTCGCGTAACAACTCGCGGCGCCGGGGCGATATGGCGCCGCCCCGCGTTCCGGGGGCTCACGTGGGGCCGTCCGGCTTGAAGCCGTCGGGCATGAGCTGCGCGAGCCGCTTGACGGCCCGGTGCTGCAGTGCCTTGACCGCGCCCTCGTTGCGGTCCATCTTCTCGGCCGTCTCCGCCACCGAGAGGCAGTGCAGGAACCGCAGCGTGATGCATTCCTTCTGATCCGGGTTCAGCATGTCGATGCATCGCAGCAGCGCATCGCGCTGCGCGCTCTCCAGGACCTGTGACTCCGGGCCGCTCGTGGTCGGCGGCGCGAGCTCGACGATGTTGTCCGTCGTCGACTCGAGGCGGTAGCGGCTCGACTTGACCTGGTCGAGCACCAGGTTGCGGGCGATCGTGACGAACCAGGCCCCGATGTCGCGGCCCTGGTAGGTGACGGTGCCGATGCGGCGCAAGGCCCGGACGAACGTCTCGTGCGTGAGGTCCTCGGCGGTGCCACGGTCGCCCATCCGATAGACGATGTATCGGAAGACGACGTCCTGGTACCGCTGGTACAGCCGACCGAACGCGGCCATGTCACCCGCCTGGGCGGCCTTGACGAGTGCCCAGGAACCCTCGCCGTCCTCCTCGGGCTCCGGCACGGGGAGCTCGGCGGCTGCCGTCACGTTCGGTTCCTCCCGCTGCGTGGCCGGGTGGGGTGCCGGCACGGGAGGCCGGGCTGATGCGGGTGGGGCGCCGGCGGCGGGGCGTCCCGGGTCGGCCCCCTGCGGCGCGGGCCCCGCTCCGGGCCGCTGCACCGGCATCGGGGCCGGGCCGCCGGAGGGCCGGGTGTCGGGGCACCCGGCCGGAGCCGGCTCCGTCGGCCGCGGCCGGGGTGTCACGGGGCCCGGGTCCGCCTCGCGGCGGGCGGGGTCCTCGCGGACGAGCCGCGGCGGTCGTATCGAGCGGGTCATGGCTCGCGGCGTGCCTCACCGGCCGCGGCGGCCCCCCAGGCAGAGCACGGCGGCGACGCCGGCGGTGCGCTGGTGACAGGCTGCATGCCACTCCCTCGGGTGAGTTCTCGCGTCGAACCGTCCGGTCCGCCGTTGGGTCGTTTGTAGCGGCGGAGCATACGACCGATCGAGGGGCCCCCAAGGGCGCACCGCCGGTCGTCCTCGGCGGTATCCGGTGAGTGGACGACTACTTACGGTGAACGGTTCTGGCGCCGTCGAGTGGTCGTCGTCACTCTGGGTGGCGCCGGTTGGGCCGTTCCGGGCGAGCCTCCTCGCCGGCTTCTGCCACACTCGCCAGGGCTTGTTCCGACCGTCGCGCGACCGAGGGAGAACCGCCGTGCAGAGCCGACCGGACGAGGCGCCCGGCACGGTCGGCGCCGACGTCCCGACCCATCTCGCCGATCTCGTCCGGCGCGCGGCGCAGCGGGCACCCGACGCCCCTGCGATCGTCGACGTCTCGGCCGCGCTCACGCTGACCTGGGCCGAGTTCGACGCCGCCGTCGACGACGAGGCGGCGCGGCTGCGGGCGGCCGGCGTCGCGCCCGGGGACCGGGTGATCGTCGGCCTCGACAACGGCGCCGCCCTGTGCGTGGCCTTGTTCGGGGCGCTGCGGGCGGACGCGGTCGCGGTGCCCGTCGCGCCCCGTTCGGTCCCGCGAGAGCTCGGCGCCGTGGTGTCGAGCTGTTCACCCAGAGTGGTCGTCGGCGACCCGGACGGCCGCATCCCCGAGTCGATCAACGGCGGCTCGGTGGCGACGTTCCTCGCGCCGCCCGACGTGTCGTCGACGGGAGGTGCGCGCAGCGGTCGCGAACGATCGGTGAGCGGCAGCGGTCCTGAGCGTGTCGCGGACGGCGTGGGCGCGGGTGTCGGCGAGGCGCGCGGCGGCGAGGCGATCGCGTTGCTCGTCTACACCTCCGGGACCACCGGGACGCCGCGCGGCGTGCGGCTCTCGCACCGCGCGCTGCTGGCCAACCGGGCCCAGCAGGCGGCCCTGCGGCCGGCGCCGGTCACGGCCGTCGACCGGGTGCTGCTCTCCCTGCCGCTGTTCCACGTGTTCGGGCTGGCGGCCGGGCTGCTGCAGGTGTGCTGGGCCGGCGCGACCGTCGTGCTGACCGACCGCTTCGACCCGGAGCGGTCGGCGCAGCTGATCCCGGAGCACCGGGTCAGCGTCGTCGCCGGGGTGCCCTCGATGTACCGGGCGCTGCTCGACCTGCCCGCCGAGACGCTGCGCGCCGCGTTCGCCGGCGTGCGGTTGTGCACGTCGGGCGGGGCGCCGCTGCCACGTGAATGGCTCGCCGCCTTCCGGGACGCCACCGGCCTCGACCTCTTCGAGGGCTACGGGCTCAGCGAGTGCGGCCCCGTCCTGACCAGCACCCTCGTCGGTGGCGTGGCCAAGCCGGGCTCGGTCGGGCGGCCGCTGCCCGGCGTCGAGATCCGGCTGGTCGACGCGCAGGGGGTCCCCGTCGACGCCCGCCCGGCCGATGCCGACGAGGACGTGGAGCTGGAGGACGGGAGCGACGACGGCGACACCGGCCTCGTCGCGACCCGCGGCCCGCACCTGTTCTCCGGGTACTGGCCCGACGGCGAGGGCGGCCCCGGCGCCGAGGGCTGGTTCCGCACCGCCGACGTGGGCTACCTCGACGCCGACGGCGACCTGCACCTGGTGGACCGGTCGTCGGACCTGGTGATCGTCAACGGCTTCAACGTCTACCCGCGCGAGGTCGAGCGGGTGCTCGCCGAGCTCGACGGCGTCGTGGAGGCTGCGGTCGTCGGTGTGCCCGACGACCGGGCGGGCGAGGCCGTCAAGGCGGTCGTCGTCGCGGCGGAGGGGGCGGAGCTCACCGTCGACGCCGTCCGCGACCACTGCCGCGCCCGACTGGCCCGGTTCAAGGTGCCGGCGGTCGTCGAGTTCGTGGCCGCCCTGCCCCGGACGCCGACCGGCAAGGTCGCCAGGCGCACACTCTGAGCCGGACGTGAGTCCGTTCCGTAGTGAGACGTGTGTACGAGAGGTGCAGTGATGACGGACGCCCGGGTGACGGTGCTGACGCGGGTCAACTGCTCGGCGTGCGAGCGGGCCGAGGCGGAGGTCGCGCGGGTCTGCGGCGACCTGGGTGTCAGCTGGTCGGCGGTCGACGTCGACTCCGACCCGGAGCTGCGCGCGGAGTACGGCGACCGGATCCCGGTCGTGCTGGTCGACGGTGCCGAGCACGGCACGTGGAAGGTCGACGAGCAGGAGCTGCGCGCGGCCCTCGCACGCTGACCGGGAGCCGCGCGGGCCTGCTCCGGATCGGGCCGTTCCGAACCGCGGGCGGCCCCCGTCCGAAGGATCTCCCATGACGACCACGGCAGCGCGACGCCCGTCCGGCAGCACGGCGACGCCTCCGACGATCCCCGGCGCACTCGCCGCCGGCATCGGCGTGCTGTCCGTCGCGGCGGCCGTCGGCGCGGGTCACCTGGTGGCGGGGTTCGTCTCGCCGGGTTCCTCCCCTTATGTCGCCGTCGGCGACGAGGTCATCCGGCTCTCGCCGCAGCCACTGGTCGAGTTCGCCAAGTCGGCGTTCGGCACGCACGACAAGACGGTCCTGCTCGTGGGGATCGCCGTCGTGATGCTGGTCGTGTCCGCGCTGGCCGGGTTCGCCTCGCGGCGGGTCCCGCGCCCGGGTGTGGTGACGATCAGCGTGCTCGGGCTGCTCGGCCTGGCCGCCGTCGCGGTGGCGCCGACGTTCGCACCGCTCGACGTCATCGCCCCAGCGGCCTCGATCGCCGTCGGCGTGCCGGTGTTCCGGCGGCTGCACCGGCTGGCGCTGGAGGTCGCCGCCGAGCGGGCCGCCACCGAGAGCTCTGCCACGGACAGGGCCGCGACGGACAGGGCCGCGACGGACCGGGCCGCGACGGACCGGACCGCCTCGGAGACGACCGGCACGGACAGGGCCGCGACGGACCGGACCGCCTCGGAGACGACCGGCACGGACAAGGCAGGCGCCGCGGCGGCCGAGACGAGTGGCACCCGGGAGGACGGCCGCCGGCACGGCGGCGCCGCGGAGGGCAGTTCCGGCGACGGCCGCCTCGGGACGCCGGCCACCGGCACGCCGGGGACCCGGCCGTCCGGCACGGGGAAGGGCGGCGGTCCGGCCGTCTCCCGGCGCGGGATGCTCGTGGGCACCTCGGCGGCCGTCGGGATCGGCGCGCTCCTGGCCGGTGCCGGCGGCGTCGCGCTCGGGCGCGGCGTCGGGCAGTCCAGGGCGGACGTGACGGCCCGGCTGGCCGGTCTGGACGTCGTGCGGCGCGCCCCGGCGATCCCCCCGGGCGCCGACTTCGCGGCCGAGCTGGGCACGACCCCGTTCGTCACGGCGAACAGCGACTTCTACCGGATCGACACGGCGCTGCGGGTGCCCGCGCTGCAGGCGTCGGACTGGAGCCTGCGGATCCACGGCATGGTCGGGACGGAGCGCACGCTGAGCTTCGACGACCTGATGTCGCGGCCGATGATCGAGAAGACCGTCACGATGACGTGCGTGTCCAACGAGGTCGGTGGCTCGCTGATCTCGACGGCGACGTTCGTCGGGACGCCGCTGCGTGACCTGCTGACCGAGCTCGGCGTGCAGGCCGGCGCCGACCAGATCTTCTGCACCAGCAGCGACGGCTGGACCTGCGGCACCCCGACCGACGTCGTGATGGAGCCCGACCGTGACGCGATGCTCGTCGTCGGCATGAACGGTGAGGCGCTGCCGCCCGAGCACGGCTTCCCGGTGCGGATGGTCGTGCCGGGTCTCTACGGGTACGTGTCGGCCACCAAGTGGATCACCGACATGGAGCTGACGACGTTCGCCGCGCAGCAGGGCTACTGGGTCGACAACGGCTGGGCCCAGGAGGCGCCGATCAAGACGGAGGCGCGCATCGATCTCCCCGGCGGCTTCGCGACGGTGCCCGCGGGGCAGGTGACGGTCGCCGGCATCGCGTGGTCGCAGCCGCGCGGGGTGTCGAAGGTCGAGGTGCGCATGGACGGCGGGCCCTGGCAGCAGGCGGCGCTCGCGGCCGACGTCTCGGGCGCGACATGGCGGATGTGGCGGACGACGTTCGACCTGGGCCCCGGCAGTCACACGGTGCAGTGCAGGGCCACCGACGGGGAGGGGCAGACCCAGGTCGAGCAGCGGGCGGACCCGGTCCCCGACGGTGCGACGGGCTGGCCCGCGACGATCTTCACGGTGCGGTGAGCCGGGCGCCGCGTCGGCGTTGCCGATTCGTTACCAACCAGAATGAACCACCTTTGACGCGAAATCGAACGCCATGACACGAGGCCGGACGGCCCGGTCCCGCTCGAGGAGGAACCCGTGCGCACGCTCTCCAGGATCGCCGCGGTCGGTGTCATGACAGCCCTGACCGTCGCCGTCGCCGCCTGCTCCAACAACGAGGCCCCGTCCACCCAGGCCGCATCGTCGTCGGCCGTGGCCCCCGCGGCGCCCAGCGCCCCGGCGACCACGCCGGACGACGGCGTCACCACTCAGGCCGACGTCTTCGGCCCGGCCTGCTCGCAGCTGCCGCAGGGCGACGCCCCCGGCTCGCTCAGCGACATGGGCGCGCAGCCCGTCGCGACCGCGGCGTCGAGCAACCCGCTGCTCACCACGCTGACCAAGGCCATCGGCGCGGTGCCGGGCCTCGCGGACACGCTCAACGCCCAGCAGGGCGTCACCGTCTTCGCCCCGGCCGACCCCGCGTTCCAGGCCGTGCAGCAGCAGCTCGGGGACACCGCGTTCAACGCGCTGCTGGCCGACCCCAACAAGCTGGGCGCGCTGCTGCAGTACCACGTCGTCGGCACGCGCTACGACGCCGAGTCGCTCGTCGCCGCCGGCCGGACCACCCAGCTCGCCGGCGGCACCCTCAAGATCGGGGGCACGCCGACCGCGCCGACGATCACCGACGGCAAGGGCGAGACGGCCACCGTCCTCTGCGGCAACATCCCGACGAAGAACGCCACCGTCTTCGTCATCGACAAGGTCCTGATGCCGGCGAGCTGACGTTCGCGCACTGCCCTCCGGCTCCCGCCGGCCGCCCTCGCGGCCGGCGGGAGTCGCGCGTGAGCGGGGTGCGAGGCCCGTCACGCCCGGCGTGGAGCACCGCTGTCACACGGCGGTGAGCGGCACGTTCGGCACGCCCACCGGTCGCGGGCGCGCCGCGCGTGGAGGAGCACGTCGCGGACCAAGATCGCAACTTTGTGCGGGCCTTCACAAGCGGCTACCGTGTCGGCATCGCCGCCCGCAGGCCCCGGTTCCCCGGGCGTCCTCCTGCAGGGTGCGGCGAGCCGGAACCGGTCGCGGAAGCATGCGGCCGGGCGAACTCGAGGAGACGCCAGCGTGACGTTGCCGCCGCACGCCGGTCGCCCCGGGACCGGCGCGAACGGCACGGGCAGCATCGACGGCAGGGCCGGTCGGACCGGCACTGCCGCCCCGGTCACGCGCGCGATCCCCGAAGCCACCGTCGCCCGGCTCGCGGTGTACCTGCGCATGCTCGGCGAGCTCGCCGAGCAGGGCGCGGACACCGTCTCGAGCGAGGAACTGGCCACCGTCAGCGGGGTCAACTCCGCGAAGCTGCGCAAGGACCTGTCCTACATCGGGTCGTACGGCATCCGCGGCGTCGGCTACGAGGTGCGCTCGCTGCACCACCAGATCGAGCGCACCCTCGGTCTCGACGAGCAGCAGGCCGTCGCGGTCGTCGGGATCGGCAACCTCGGGCACGCGCTGGCGGGCTACGGCGGCTTCGGCGGCCGCGGGTTCCCCGTCACCGCCCTCTTCGACATCGATCCCGATCTCGTGGGTATCCACATCAACGGAATCCTGGTGGAGCACGTCCGCGACATCCCGCGGGTGTGCGGGGAGCGGGGGGTGACGATCGGTCTGGTCGCCACGCCCGGCCCCGCCGCACAGTCGGTGTGCGACCAGCTGGTCGCGGCCGGTGTGCGGTGCATCCTGAACTTCGCCCCGGTGGTCCTGCAGGTCCCGCCGCAGGTCGAGGTGCGCAAGGTCGACCTGGCCGTCGAGCTGCAGGTCCTGGCCTTCCACGTCGCCCGGCGCCGCGAGGCCGAGGCCGCGGGGGTGCTCGAGGGCTCGGCCGCGCCCGTCGCCGCCCTGCCCACCAACGGCAGCGGGCCCACCGGGGGTCACGAGGCCGTCAACGGAACGGCGGTGTCGTAGCGGTGAGTGTGCTGGTCGTGGGTATGTCCCACCGGACCGCGCCCGTCGCGCTCCTCGAGCGGGCGACGGTCGGGGCCGACGACGTACCCAAGCTGCTCGACGAGATGCTGCGTGCCGAGCACGTCAGCGAGGTCGTGCTGCTCGCCACGTGCAACCGGATCGAGGCCTACGCGGTCGTCGACGCGTTCCACGGCGGGCTGACCGACGTCTCCGGCGTGCTGGCCCGGCACTCGGGCCTCCCGCTCGCCGAGCTGACCGACCATCTCTACGTCCACTACGCGGCGTCGGCGGTACAGCACCTGTTCGCGGTGTCGTCGGGCCTCGACTCGATGGTCGTGGGCGAGTCGCAGATCCTGGGCCAGCTCCGCTCCGCCTACGCGGTGGCCGACGAGGCCGGCACCGTCGGGCGCGTGCTGCACGAGCTCTCGCAGCAGGCGCTGCGCGTCGGCAAGCGGGTGCACGCGAGCACCGGGATCGACGACGCCGGCGCGTCCGTCGTCTCCGAGGCGCTGGCCGACGCCGCCCGCGACCTGGACCGCGAGCCCGGCGACCTGCTCGGGGTCAAGGCGGTCGTCGTCGGTGCCGGCGCGATGGGTGCGCTGGCCGCCGCCCACCTGCGCCGCGCGGGCGCCGCCGAGATCGTCGTGCTCAACCGGTCGCCGGAACGCGCCGAGCGGCTGGCCGGGAAGACCCTGGAGGCGGGCACCCCCGCGAGGGCCGGCGCGCTCGAGGCGCTGCGTGCCGAGCTCGCCGACGCCGACGTGCTCGTCACGTGCACCGGCTCCATCGGGACCGTCGTCGGGGCGGCCGACGTCGCCGCGGCCCGGGCGGGCGCCGACCGCCCGCTCGTCGTGTGCGACCTGGGTCTGCCGCGCGACGTCGACCCGGCGGTCGCCGGTGTCCCCGGGGTCGCCGTCGTCGATCTGGAGACGTTGCAGCGCAGGCTCACCGACCGGATCGACGTCACCGGCGTCGACGCCGTCGCCGCGGCCCGCTCGATCGTCGCCGACGAGGCGCAGGCCTACCTCGCCGCGCAGCGGTCCGCGGAGGTCACGCCGACCGTGACGGCGCTGCGCCGCCGCGCGTCCGAGGTCGTCGACGCCGAGCTGCTGCGGCTGGACTCGCGGCTGCCGCACGTGGAGCCCGCCGTGCGCGCGGAGTTCGCGCGGACTGTGCGCCGCGTCGTCGACAAACTGCTGCACACCCCGACGGTGCAGGTCAAACGTCTCGCCGAGGGCCCCGACGGCGACACCTACGCCCAGGCGCTGCGGATGCTCTTCGAGCTCGACCCGCAGACCACCGCGGCCGTCGCGACCCCCGGCCTGTCCGGGACCACCGCCCGCCCCGGCGACGACGTCGCCGCCGCGCTGGGCGTCGAGTTCCGCGACGCGGGCGACGGGGAGGCGGCCACATGACCCCCGTGCTGCGCATCGGCACCCGGCCGAGCGCGCTCGCGATGGCGCAGTCCGGGCAGATCGCCGACCGGCTGCGGGCGGCGGGCCACACCGTCGAGCTCGTCCCGGTCTCGACGGTGGGCGACCGCTCCGGCGCGCCCGTCGCCGAGCTGGGCGTCGGCGTCTTCGTCTCCGCGGTGCGCGATGCCGTCGCCTCCGGTGAGGTCGACGTCGCCATCCACTCGTACAAGGACCTGCCGACCGCGCCCGACCCCCGGCTCACGCTCGTGGCCGTCCCCGGCCGGGAGGACCCGCGCGACGCGCTCGTGGCGCGCGACGGGAAGGTCCTCGGCGAGCTGCCGGCGGGATCGCGCGTCGGCACCGGCTCGGCGCGGCGCACCGCGCAGCTGCAGGCACTCGGCCTGGGGCTGGAGGTCGTGCCCATCCGCGGCAACGTCGACACCCGGATCGGCAAGGTCACCTCGGGCGAGCTCGACGGCGTGATCGTCGCCGCGGCCGGGCTGCGCCGTCTCGGGCGCATCGGCGAGGCCACCGAGCTGCTCGAACCCGTGCAGATGCTGCCCGCGCCCGCCCAGGGCGCGCTGGCCGTGGAGTGCCGGGCCGGTGTGCCCGGCAGCACCGAGCACGGGCTCGCGCTCGCGCTCACCGCGCTGCTCGACGATCCGGCGGCCCGCGCGGCCGTCACCGCCGAGCGCGCCGTCCTCGCATCCCTGGAGGCTGGCTGCACCGCGCCGATCGGCGCGCTCGCCGACGTCGTGTCCGACCTCGACGACGCGGGACGGGTGGTGGACCGGCTGTCGCTGCGCGCGGTGGTCGGCACCGCGGACGGAGCGCTGCTGCGCGCCTCCGTCACAGGAGACATCGACGACGCCGAGAAGCTCGGCGCGGCACTGGCCGCGGAGCTTCTCGACATGGGCGCCGACACGTTGCCGGGAACGGCCGGGCGCCAGGAGAACCGCTGGATCGGGAGTTCCGAATGAACAAGGCAACACCAACGCCCGGCCGGATCGCCTTCGTGGGCAGTGGCCCGGGCGACCCCGGGCTGCTCACCGTGCGCGCGCGTGCCGCGCTCGCCGCGGCGCCGCTGGTCGTCATGGACCCCGACGTGGCGGAGGAGATCACCGCGCTCGTGGCCGAGGGCGCCGAGCTGCGCCCCGCCGTCGGGCAGCCTGCCGACGTCGCGGCCGAGCTGGTCGCCGAGGCCACCGCGGGCCGCGCGGTCACGCGCCTGGTGAGCGGCGACCCGCTGACCACCGACGCCGTCATCGCGGAGGCGCAGGCCGTCGCCAAGGCGGGCGTGCCGTTCGACGTCGTCCCCGGGGTGCCCGCGGGCACCGCGGTCCCCGCGTACGCCGGCGTACCGCTCGGCTCGGGCCACGTCGAGGCCGACGTCCGCGCGGGCGTCGACTGGGCGCGCATCGCGTCGGTGCCCGGCACCCTCGTGCTGCACGCGACCGCCGCGCACCTGGGCGAGGTCGCCGTCGCGCTGACCGACCAGGGCGTCGCCGCCGAGACCCCGGTCGCGATCACGGCGGGCGGCACCCGCAACACGCAGAAGACCGTCGACTCGACCCTCGCCGGGCTGGCCGCCGACGGCGCCGACCTCGAGGGCCCGCTCGTGCTCTCGGTCGGGCGCGACGTCGCCCAGCGCGCCGAGCTGTCCTGGTGGGAGTCGCGCGCGCTCTACGGCTGGCGCGTGCTCGTCCCGCGCACCAAGGACCAGGCGGGCGCGATGAGCGACCGGCTGCGCGTGCACGGCGCGATCCCGGAGGAGGTGCCCACCATCGCGGTGGAGCCGCCCCGGTCGCCCACGCAGATGGAACGCGCGGTCAAGGGCCTGGTCGACGGCCGCTACCAGTGGGTCGTCTTCACCTCGACCAACGCGGTGCGTGCGGTCTGGGAGAAGTTCGCCGAGTTCGGCCTCGACGCCCGTGCGTTCTCCGGCGTGAAGATCGCCTGCGTCGGCGCCGCGACGGCGGAGAAGGTGCGCGCCTTCGGCATCGTCCCGGAGATCGTGCCGGACATCGACGAGGCGCAGCAGTCCACCTCCGAGGGCCTGCTGGAGATCTTCCCGCCCTACGACGACATCCTCGACCCGGTCGACCGGGTGCTGCTCCCGCGGGCCGACATCGCCACCGAGACCCTCGCCGCCGGTCTGCGCGACCGCGGCTGGGAGATCGACGACGTGACCGCCTACCGGACCGTCCGGGCCGCCCCGCCGCCCGCGCCGATCCGCGAGGCCATCAAGACTGGCGGCTTCGACGCGGTGTGCTTCACCTCGTCGTCGACCGTCCGCAACCTGGTGGGCATCGCGGGCAAGCCGCACGCCCGCACGATCGTCGCCTGCATCGGCCCGGCCACCGCCGAGACCGCGCGCGAGTTCGGGCTGCGTGTCGACGTGCAGCCCGAGGAGGCCCGGGTGCCGACGCTCGTCGACGCCCTGGCCGCGCACGCCGCCAAGCTGCGCGCCGAGGGCGCCCTGCCGCCGCCGAAGAAGGCCAAGGCGCGCAGGCGCTGACCCGCTTACGTCCTCGACGGGCGGCGGCTCCCTCGCGGGGTCGCCGCCCGTCGGCGTCCCGGCCCTCCCGACGTTCCTGCTCCTGCGGGAGTCGCTGCTCCCTGCCGGTGCTCCCGCTCCTGCCCGAGTCGCTGCTCCGTGCCGGCGCTCCTGCGGGCCCGCCCACACATCCGCGCGCAACCACAGCGCTGCTCCGCGCGCATTCTGCAGCACTGAGGTTGCGCGCGGATCTCGTCCGCGCGGGAGCGGGTCGCGGCATTCGAGGGGCGTCGGCGGGCGTCGGCGGGGTGGGTTCCCCACGGTCGTAGGCTCGGGTCATGGCCTTCCCCGCGCAGCGCCCCCGCCGGCTCCGCACCACCCCCGCGATGCGCCGGCTCGTCGCCGAGACCGACCTCGCCCCGCGCCACATGGTGCTGCCGATGTTCGTCCGGGAGGGCGCCACCGAGCCGATCCCGATCAGCTCGATGCCCGGCGTCGTCCAGCACACGCGGGAGTCGCTGCGCAAGGCGGCCGTCGAGGCGGTGGAGGCGGGGATCGGGGGCCTGATGCTCTTCGGCGTCCCGGAGGTCCGCGACGCGCGCGGCACCGGCGGCGTCGACCCGAACGGCGTGCTCAACGTGGCGCTGCGCGACGTCAAGGCCGAGATCGGCGACGCCACCGTGCTGATCGCCGACACCTGTCTCGACGAGTTCACCGACCACGGCCACTGCGGGGTCCTCGACGAGCGCGGGCGGGTCGACAACGACGCGACGCTCGCCGTCTACGCGGAGATGGGTGTCGCCCAGGCGGCAGCGGGCGCCGACCTGCTCGGGCCCAGCGGGATGATGGACGGCCAGGTCGGGGTGCTGCGCGAGGCGCTCGACGGTGCCGGCCACGAGGACACCGGAATCCTCGCCTACACCGCGAAGTACGCCTCGGCGTTCTACGGGCCGTTCCGCGACGCGGTCGAGTCCCAACTGCAGGGCGATCGCAAGACCTACCAACAGGACAACGCCAACCTCCGCGAGGCGCTGCGTGAGCTCGCGCTCGACCTCGAGGAGGGCGCCGACATGGTGATGGTCAAGCCAGCCATGGCCTACCTCGACGTGCTGCGGTCGGTCGCCGACGTCGCCGACGTGCCCGTCGCCGCCTACCAGGTGTCGGGCGAGTACGCGATGATCGAGGCGGCCGCGGCCAACGGCTGGATCGACCGGGAGCGGGCCGTCGTCGAGACGGTCACCGGGATCCGGCGAGCGGGCGCCGACGTCGTCGTGACGTACTGGGCCGTCGAAATCGCCGCTCGACTGGGTGAACGTTAACGCTCGACGTCACGGTTCGTGCAGGCATCTGGACACGCATCGGACGCCTGCATACCTTTCGGCGCATGACGTCACCCTCCGACCCTCAGTGGCAGGGTCAGCCCGCGCCGGGCTACGGTCCGCCCCCTGGTCAGGGGGCTCCCCAGCAGGGTGGCTATCCGCCGCCGCCCGGCTACGGGCAGCAGCAGCCCGGCTACCCGCCGCCCGGTTACCAGCAGCAGCCCTACCAGCAACAGGGCTACCCGCAGCAGCCCTACGGCCAGCCGGGTTACGGCCAGCAGCCCTATGGCCAGCCCGGTTACGGGCAGCAGCCGTACGGCCAGCCCGGCTACGGAATGGCGCCCAAGCCCGTCCCGCCGGGCGCACCGGGCCCGATCCCGGAGTGGTGGGAGCGGCTCGTGGGCCGCATCATCGACAACATCATCTACGGGATCGCGGCCGGCATCATCATGAGCATCGCGGTCTCCATCGCGATCTCGAGCGCCATCTCCAGCGCGAGCATCGGCTCGTACGGCTACGGCGGCGCAGTGATCATCGTCGTCATCGCGGGTGTGCTGTCGGGCCTGCTCTACGCGGCCTACGACTACCTGATGCACTCACGTAACGGTCAGACCGTCGGGAAGATGGTCATGAAGACCCGCGTCGTCGCCCCCGACGGCAGCAAGCCGGACAACGCCACGCTGCTCAAGCGTTCGGCGATCTACCCCGGCGTCTTCGCGCTGACCGGCCTGCTCGCGTTCCTCGACATCGGCAGCTACACGATCATCTCGCTGGCGGTCGGCATCTTCACGCTGGTCGACGGTATCTTCGTGATCACCGACCAGCCCCTGCGGCACGCGCTGCACGACAAGTGGGCCAAGACGATCGTCATCAAGTCCGGCTGATCCCCGGCACGCTCCGCCCGCCGCCCCGGCACCTCTCGACGGTGCCGGGGCGGTCTCGTCGGCGAGGGGGGCGAGCGACGCGCCACGACACGATCAGGGTGCAGAACGAGACCGCCGTCACGATTTCCCGGCATGATTCGCCCCGACCGGCACCCTCCGCGATGGGAGCGAGATGAGCCAGGACCCAGGATCGTCCGAGAACCAGGGCGGGCAGCAGCAGCCCGGGGGCGGCTGGCAGGACCAGCCCACCGAGTACAACGCCGGCTGGCAGGCCCAGCAGCCTCCACCCGGCTACGGCCCGCCCGCCGGCGCCCCCGCCGGTCCGCCGCCCGGGTACGGCGCTCCGCCGCCCGGATACGGCGGGCCCGGCGGCGTCGGGGGTGGCCCGAGCGGCCAGATGCCCCCGGGCAAGAACTTCCTCGGCGCGCTGTTCGACGTCGAGTTCAACTACTTCGCGACGCCCGTCGTGGTGAAGGTGCTCTACATCATCGGCATCGTCGTGATCGCGCTCGGCTGGCTGGCGGCGATCGTCAGCGGGTTCCTCAACAGCGCTGTCGCCGGCATCGTGGCGATCGTCGTCGGCGCTGTGGTCGCGCTTTTCTACCTCATCCTCTTCAGGGTGACACTGGAGTTCTTCTATGCGGTCGTACGCATGTCGGAGGACATCCATCACCGCCGCTGACGTGCGGAGACGTCGATCCTGCCGGATCGACGCCCATGGTCCGCGACGCCCGGGCGACGTCCCGGGCGTCCGGTTCGTGGACAGCCGTTCGCAGGCCGCCCTACGGTGGGCGCCGTGAGCACACCGTCGGGTCCCTCGGACCGCGGGGAGGACAAGCCGACGGGCTACCTCCCGGGCAGCTACCAGCGTCAGCGCGAGCAGCCGGACGGCGGCGGGGACACCGGCGCTCCGGCGTCGGACCAGGGTGCGCACGAGGCGGGGAGCACCCCGCAGTGGCAGCCCCCGGCGGCCGCGGCGAACCCGTACGAGGGCAGCGCGTACCCGCAGCCGCAGCAGGAGCAGCCCCCGCAGCAGCAGTACGGAGCCCAGCAGTACGGGGCCCAGCAGTACGGGCAGCAGGGGTACGGACAGCAGGGGTACGAGCAGCAGGGGTACGAGCAGCAGGGCGGTCGGCACGGGCGTGCCGACGACGACCGTTCCGCGCCGGGCCCGACCTACGGCGGCGAGCAGTACGGCGCCCCTTCCGGCCAGCCCCAGTACGGCCAGCCCCAGTACGGCCAGCAGTACGAACAGCCGCAGTACGGCCAAGAGCAGTACGGCCAGCCGCAGTACGGGCAGCAGCCCGACCCCTACGGGGCCAACCAGTACGGGGCCAACCAGTACGGGGCCAACCAGTACGGGGCCAACCAGTACGGGGGCGCGCCCGCCTACAACGTCTACAACCCCTACGCCGACGGTGGCAGCGGACCGAGCGGGGGTGCGGCGGCGCCCGTCGCCCGCCCGGCCGGTGTGTGGGTCGGCATGATCCTGCTGGTCATCAGCGCCCTGCCCTACCTCGCGTACGGGGTCGTCATCGCGCTCGCCAGCAACCAGCTCACGTCCCGGATCTCGACCGACGACCTCGCCAAACTGCAGCAGGCCAACATCAACCTCACCCAGATCGCCCTGATCGCGGGCGTCGTCCTGATCGCGTTCGCCGTCCTGCACATCGCGCTGTCGATCGCGGCGTTCATGGGCCGCAACGGCGGCCGGGTCGCGGTGACGGTGTTCGTCGTGCTCTACACGCTGCTGATCGCGGGAGGCGTCGCGTCGCTGTTCGCGTTGGCAGGCCAGCGCGGCGTGACGGTCGACCTGGCCGTCGACCCGCTCGGTCTCGCGATCGGGGTGGGCCCCCTCGTGCTCGCGATCGTCGGCGTCATCCTGCTGTACGCGGGCGGGGCCTCGACCTGGTTCCGCTCCAGGCGGCGCTGAACCGGCGTTCCGTCCGTCCCGGCGGACGCGGGCGGCGCTGAGCGCCACGTCACCACCGGACCCCACCGTCACCTCACCAGGGCGGCTGCCAGACTGGAGGCCGTGAGCTCGCCGTCGACGCGCGTCGTGTCCAAGGTCCCGGAGGTCTCGTCCCGGCTGTTCGAGCGGGCGGGAGCGGCCATCCCCGGTGGGGTCAACTCGCCGGTGCGCGCGTTCAGCGCGGTGGGCGGCACGCCGCGGTTCATGGTCTCCGCGCAGGGGCCGTGGCTGACCGACGCCGACGGCGCCCGCTACGTCGACCTCGTCTGCTCGTGGGGCCCGATGGTCCTGGGGCACGCGCACCCGGCGGTCGTCGAGGCCGTGCAGGCCGCCGCCACGCACGGGCTGTCGTTCGGCGCGCCGACGCCGGGCGAGGTCGAGCTCGCCGAGGAGATCCTGGGCCGCGTCGCGCCCGTCGAGCAGGTCCGGCTGGTCAACTCCGGCACCGAGGCCACGATGAGCGCAATCCGGCTGGCCCGCGGGATCACCGGGCGCAGCGTCGTCGTGAAGTTCGCGGGGTGCTACCACGGCCACGTCGACGCGCTGCTCGCCGAGGCGGGCTCGGGTGTCGCGACGTTCGGCCTGCCGACCAGCCCCGGCGTGACGGGGGCGTCGGCGGCCGACACGATCGTCCTGCCCTACAACGACATCGAGGCCGTCCGGGCGGTGTTCGCCGCCCGCGGGCCCGAGATCGCGTGCGTCATCACCGAGGCCGCGGCGGGCAACATGGGTGCGGTCGCGCCGGTTCCGGGCTTCAACGCCGGGCTGCGCGAGATCACCCGCGAGCACGGCGCCATGCTCGTCATGGACGAGGTCATGACGGGCTTCCGGGTCAGCGCCGCGGGCTGGTACGGCCTCGACGGTGTCGCGGGCGACCTCTACACGTTCGGCAAGGTGATGTCGGGCGGGCTGCCGGCGGCGGCGTTCGGGGGCTCGCGCGAGCACATGTCGTACCTGGCCCCGGCCGGGCCGGTCTACCAGGCGGGGACGCTGTCGGGGAACCCCGTGGCCGTCGCCGCGGGTCTGGCGACGCTGCGGGCGGCCGACGCCTCGGTGTACGCGGCGCTGGACGCGAACTCGCGCAGGCTCGGCGGGCTGATCGGCGACGCCCTCACCGGCGCCGGCGTCGCACATCGCGTGCAGTACGCGGGCAACCTGCTGTCGGTGTTCTTCACCGCCGACGAGGTCGTCGACTACGCGGGCGCGCGCGCCGCCGAGACGTTCCGCTTCCCGGCGTTCTTCCACGCGCTGCTCGACCGCGGTGTCTACGCCCCACCGAGCGCATTCGAGGCCTGGTTCGTCTCCGCGGCCCTGGACGACGACGCGTTCTCCGTGGTGGCCGACGCCCTGCCCGCGGCCGCCGCGGCCGCCGCGGCGGCGACCCCCGCCTCGTGAGCACCCGGACGCTCGTGCACCTGCTGCGCCACGGCGAGGTGCACAACCCCGATGGCATCCTCTACGGCAGGCTGCCCGGCTTCCACCTCTCCGAGCGCGGCAGGGCGCAGGCCGAGACCGTCGCGAAGTCGTTGGTGGACAACGACGTCGTGGCCGTCGTGGCGTCACCGCTGCAGCGAGCGCAGGAGACGGCGACGCCGATCGCCGCCGCGCACGGGGTCGACATCGTCACCGAGGACCGGCTCGTCGAGGCGGACAACAGGTTCGAAGGCACCCGCTTCGGGGTCGGCGACGGTGCGCTCAGGCGGCCCGCGAACTGGCCGTTGATGCGCGACCCGTTCACGCCGTCGTGGGGTGAGCCGTACCTGCGGATCGCCCATCGGATGCTGGCCGCCGCGCACCGCGCCCGCGAGCTCGCCACGGGCCACGAGGCCGTGTGCGTGTCCCACCAGCTGCCCATCTGGACGCTGCGCCGCTACCTGCTCGGGCAGCGGCTCTGGCACGACCCGCGGCGTCGGCAGTGCGCCCTCGCCTCGTTGACGACGCTGGAGTTCACCGACCAGGAGCTCACCGGCCTGCGCTACCGCGAACCCGCGGGCGCCGGCGACCCGAGGGTGACCGGGGCATGAGACGGCTGCTCCCGGCGCTCGCCGCGCTCGCCGCGGTGCTGCTGGTCGCCGCCTGCGCGACGACGGGCAAGGACGCCGTCGAGACCGGGCAGGAGTTCCAGTTCGTCGCCCCCGGGGGGAAGACGACGATCCTCTACGACCCGCCGTCCTCACGCGCGAAGCTGCCGGCGCTGACCGGGGACAGCCTGCTGCGGCCCGGCACCGACGTCGGCACGGAGGACTACGCGGGCAAGGTGCTCGTCGTCAACATCTGGGGTTCGTGGTGCGGCCCGTGCCGGGCGGAGGCGTCCGACCTGGAGTTCGTGCTCGACCAGACGCAGGCGCAGGGTGTCGCGCTGCTCGGCATCGACGTGCGCGACGACCGCGCGGCGGCCACGGACTTCGTCAAGGACCGCGGCCTGACGTACGAGTCGATCTTCGACCCGCCGGGCCGGGTGCTCGCCGCGCTGTCGGGCTACCCGCGCAACACGGTGCCGTCGACGATCGTGCTCGACCGCCAGCACCGCGTCGCCGCGGTCTACCTGACGACGATCCGGCCCAGCGACCTGATCTCCCAGGTCCAGCGCGTCGCGGAGGAACCGGCGCCGTGAGCGACGAGCCCGGTGCGCGACGCACTACACGCTGTAGAACCCGGTGCGGGGCCGCCGCACCCGCAGACCTACCCTGATCGGTGATGGACGCGTCGACCACCCTCGCGATATCGGGACCGCTGCTGGTCGCAGCGGTGGTCGCCGTGCTCGCGGGCGCGGTCAGCTTCGCCTCGCCGTGCGTCGTCCCGCTGGTCCCGGGCTATCTCGCGTATCTCGCCGGGCTGGTCGGCGCGGACACCCCCGCGGTCACCGTGGCCGACGCGGGCGCCCGGCGCGGCCGGTTCCGCGTCGCCGGGGCCGCGGCGCTGTTCGTCGCCGGCTTCACCGTGGTGTTCGGGGCGATCCTCGTCGGTGTCGTCTGGCTGTCCGACGCGCTCGTGCGCAACATGGACGTGCTGCAGCGCATCGGCGGGATCGTGCTGATCGTGATGGGGCTGGCGTTCGTCGGCCTGGTGCCGTTCCTGCAGCGCGAGCGCCGCGTGCACTGGGTGCCGCGCGCCGGCATCTGGGGTGCGCCGCTGCTCGGGGCGGTCTTCGGCCTCGGCTGGGTGCCGTGCATCGGCCCGACGCTGGCCGGGGTCGTCGCCGTCGCGGCCGGGACGGGCGGGGGCTCGCTGCGCGGCGTCGTGCTGACGCTGGCCTACTGCGCCGGGCTCGGCCTGCCCTTCGTGCTGATCGCCCTCGGGGCGTCGCGGGCGGTGCGGGCGCTGGGCTGGTTGCGCGCGCACACCCGGCACATCCAGATCGCGGGCGGCGTGCTGCTCGTCGTCGTGGGTGCCCTGTTGCTGAGCGGGGTGTGGAACGGGCTGCTCGTCGGCCTGCAGACCGCCGTCGCCGGATTCACCCCGGCGTTGTGACATGACCTCCCCGCCCACCGCTCCGCCGAAGAGCCCCGTCGTCGCCGAGGGTGCCCCACCGCCGCCCGGGCAGTCGCCGATCCGCCGGGTGCTCGCGTTCCTGCGCAACACCTGGCGCGGCCTCACCAGCATGCGGACGGCGCTGATCCTGCTGTTCCTGCTGGCGCTGGCCGCGCTGCCCGGTGCCCTGCTGCCGCAGAACTCGCTCAACCAGCAGCTCGTCGAGCAGTACAAGACCGACTACCCGGCGATCGCGCCGACGCTCGACCGGCTCGGCTTCTTCGACGTCTTCTCGACGCCGTGGTTCGCGGCCATCTACCTGCTGCTGATGATCTCGCTCGTCGGCTGCCTGCTGCCGCGCAACCTCGACTTCCTGCGGACGCTGCGGGCGGCTCCCGTCGCCACCCCGCGCAACCTCGGCCGGCTGCCGCACCACGCCGCGGTGACCGTCGACGAGGACACCGACGCGGTCCTCGCGCGCGTCCGGACCCTGCTCGGCGGCAACCGGCTCACGGCCTGGCGCACCGTCGAACGCGACGAGACCGGCGGCGTGCGCACCGTCTCGGCCGAGAAGGGGCACCTGCGGGAGGCCGGCAACCTGGTCTTCCACCTCAGCCTCGTCGGACTGCTCGTCGGCATCGCGCTCGGCAAGCTCTTCGGCTACGAGGGCCAGGTCATCGTCCTGACGGGCGGGAACCAGTTCTGCAACTCCTCGATCCTGGGCTACGACTCGTTCCGCGCGGGGCTGCGCGTCGACGGGACGGAGCTCGCGCCGTTCTGCGTGCAGGTGAACGACTTCACCGCCGACTACCTGCCCAACGGCCAGCCCGACACCTACCGCGCGCAGATCGGCTACCAGACCGCCGAGGACGTCGAGGCGGGCGACGCGTCGCACTGGAAGCCCTACGAGCTGCAGGTCAACCACCCGCTGCGGCTCGACGGCGCGCGTGTCTACCTGCTCGGCCACGGCTACGCGCCGCAGTTCACCGTCACCTGGCCCGACGGCCAGCAGCGGACGGGCGTCATCCAGTGGCGGCCCGTCGACCAGACGACGTTCCTGTCCGAGGGCGCGACCAAGTTCGAGCGCCCGGGCGTGACCGACCCGACGCAGCGGCAGGACAGCGGACTGGCGGTCACCGGCCTGTTCGCGCCGACCAGCTCGGGCGGCGACGTCGTCACCTCGATCTACCCCGACCTGCGCAACCCCGAGGTCGCGATCGACGTCATGCGCGGCGACCTCGGGCTCGACGACGGCCGCGGCCAGTCGATCTTCACCGTCGATCAGTCGAAGGTGGACTCCGGCGCGCTCAAGCAGGTCGCACGGGCCAACCTCACCCCCGGCCAGTCGGTCACGCTCGACGACGGCACGCAGGTCCGGTTCGACAGTGTCACCTCCTGGGTGTCGCTGCAGGTCAGCCACGACCCCGGCCAGGAGTCGGTGCTGATCTTCGCCATCCTGCTGCTGCTCGGCCTCGGGACCTCGCTCGCGGTGAAGCGGCGCCGGTTCTGGGTGCGGCTGGTGCCTGCCGGCGACGGGCGCACCGAGGTCAGGCTCGGCGGGCTGGCCCGCACCGACCAGGCGGGCTACGGCGAGGAGTTCGAGCGGCTGCGCGCCGAGCTGCTCGGCACCGCGCCGGACTCAGGCGGGCCGGACTCAGGCGGGCCGGACTCGGGCGGGCCGGACTCGGGCGGGCCGGACACCGACGGGCCCGATTCCGACGCGCCCGACCCCGACGCTCCGGTCACCGATGCCACCGGCCCGGCCGCTCGCGACGCGGCCGTCCCCGACCCGGACGGCCCCGCCCCGGAAGTTCCTGAGCCGGACGCTGCCGACCCGGACGCTCCCGACCCCGCTGCCGGCACGGTCCCGACCGACCGCCGGCCCACGGACACCTCCGACTCCACCGACAGGGGAGAGACCTGATGCCCATCGATCCGGTTCTGGCGGCCTACAGCGACCGCTTCTACCTCGGTGCGGTCGCCGTCTACGTGCTGGCGATGTTCCTCCACGCGTTCGAGTACGTCGGATCGACGCGGCCGGTACGTGCGAAGGCGCTGGTCGGGGCAGGGGCCGAGGCCTCCGCCGTCGACGCGGTCGAGGACACCGACAACGACCCCGCGGGCGCCGACGGTCCGTCGACGCCGAAGCGCCGCAGCCGCGGCGACACGTGCGGCCGGATGGCCGTCGCGGTCACGATCGTCGGGCTGCTCGTGCACCTCGGGGCGATCGTCCTGCGTGGGCTGGCCACCGAGCGCTGGCCGCTGGGCAACATGTACGAGTTCGTCTCGGCGATCTGCTTCGCGGCCGTCGTCTGCTGGCTCGTCGTGCTGAAGAAGTCGCCGTCGCTGCGGCCCGTCGGCGCCTTCGTGCTGCCGCCCGTCTTCATCCTGATGTTCCTCGGCGGGACGGTCCTCTACGCCCAGGCAGCGCCCGTCGTGCCGGCGTTGCAGTCGTACTGGCTGGCCATCCACGTGACCACCGTCACCATCGCCTCGGGGCTGCTCATGGTCGCCGGCGTCGCGAGCATCCTCTACCTCCTCGTGAAGTTCGGGAGGGCGGGGAAGCTCGCCGCCAAGCTCCCCCCGATCGACGCGCTCGACCGACTGGCCTACCGCGTCACCGTCGTCGGGTTCCCGATCTACACGTTCGCGGTCATCGCGGGCGCCATCTGGGCCGAGTCGGCCTGGGGCCGGTTCTGGGGCTGGGACCCCAAGGAGACCGTGGCGTTCGTCGCGTGGGTCGTCTACGCGGCGTACCTGCACGCCCGCGCGACGTCGGGCTGGCGCACGACCGGCGCACCGTGGATCAACGTCCTCGGGTTCGCCACGATCGTGTTCAACCTCTTCTTCATCAACATGGTCGTCGCGGGGCTGCACTCGTACGCCGGGCTCGGCTGACGGTGAGCACGGCGTAGCCGGCGGGTCGCGACGCCGACCGGTGGCGGCGCCGCCCTCGCGGAGTTCACCTCGACCAGCGACGCACGCGCGACTACCGTGGGTGCACGTGAGTAAGGCAGCGTCGGAGTACCCGGACGGTTCCGTGGGCCGCTACGTCCAGGAACGCTGGGGGAAGTCGACCGGTGACGCCGGTCGGCCGTCGCCGCCTGCCGACGAGGACGAACCGGCCGACGATCGTCAGGCACCGCCTGCCGCCGAGGCATCGCGCATGCCGACGAGGTCCGTGCCGGAGACGACGTCCGCGCGGGAGACGACCGCCACGGCACCGACGCCGCCGGCGGCGGAGCCGGCAGAGCTCCGACCCGGCGTCACCGCGCCCGCGCCGACCGAGGCCGAACCGCTGTACCGCCGCCGGGACGCGGCCCGCCCGCCCGCGCGGGAGACCGCCGCGGCGGCGCCCGTCGAGCAGCCCGAGCGCCCCGCCGCACGGGCCGTCGAGCACGAGGAGCCCGTCCGCGGCGCCGGAGCGGTCTGGGGGGCCTCGATCCCCGAGCTGCCCGCCGAGGACCTCGAGTCCGAGATCGATCCCATGACCCCCGGCCACGGGATACCGGCCGTCGACGGTCCGGCCGACACGGCGTCCCGCACCCCGGCCGCCCCGCGGGGACCCGACGCGGGCGAGTTCTACCCGTCCCCGCCCCGGACGTCGGCGCCGGGCACGTCCGAACCGGCGGCCGACGCCGACCTCGGTACCGCGCCGACCACGGGCCCCGGTGGCCAGGCGACCGGTGGCCGGACGCCCGGTGACCAGGGGACGGGTGGCGACCGCTCGGTGCCGCACCTGCGCGCCGCGCCGACACACGGCGGCACCGACCGCGACGCCGCCGCCGCCCGCGTCACCGCGGCCCGTCGCGCGGCCGAGGCGGCCCGGGCCGCCGCAACCCGGCGCCCGCCCGCGTCGATGCGCCCGCCGGCGGCGTCCTCGGGCTGGTCGGCCGGTGTCGGCACCGACGCCCGCCGGGGCGACGGCGCCGAGGCCCGCCGTGAGGCAGGAGCAGACCGCGTCGAGGCGGCCGCCCGCGCCGCCCAGGTCGCCCGCCGCGAGGCCGACGAACGCGCCGCGGCCCTCGACGGCGCGCGTGACGGTGCCGCTCGTCCGGGCGATGGCCGATCCGGCACCGCGCCCGACACGGGCGGACAGCCCATCCCGCCGACGATCGCGGCGGCGCAGGACGGCGTCGCGCCCGGCTCCGACCGGCCCGGTCGCGAGGCCGCCCGCCGCGGCCCGGACGCGCCCGCCGACGCCACCGCCCGTCCCGGGCGAACCGCCACGCCGTCCTCGGCGGCGGTCCGGGCAGCCGCCGCGTGGGCCACCGACGCACCCACGCGATCCGCCGACGGCGGCGGCACCCGACCCGGGCCGGCCGCGGCTGCGGCGTCGCAGGGCGCTCCGACGCCGCCGAACGGCAGCACCATCCGCACGGATGCCGCCGGTGCCCGGCCGAGCTCCACGGCGACACCGCCCCGTGGAGGTGCGCGCGTTCCGGACGCCGGCCCCACTCCCGACGGGGCACCGAACGGTGCCCCGACACCACCGCCTGCCACCCGTGACGTGGCCGGCGCCGCGGCCCCCGACGCGGCGGTCGCCGCGGCCGGGACCGGAGCCCCGACGACGCCTGCCCGGGGGAGCGCTCCCGCGCGGGGCCCCGCGACGCCGGCGCGCGGGACCGGCTCGGTGCCGCCGCCCCGGGAGAACACCCCGGTCACCCCGTCGCGCGGCGGACCGCCCGTGCGCGACGACATGCCCGACGGACCTGCCCGTCGGCACCTGCTCACACCACCCCGTGGCGGCGCGGTCGCCCGGTCGGCGACCGAGGCGGGCGTGCCCGCGCCGCAGGGTCCGGACCCGCAGGCCCCGGCCCGTCCGGCCGTGGACCCGGAGGCCGTGCCGCCGGCGCCGGACCGGCCGGCCCCCGGCCGCTCCGGCGCGGACCGCGCGGCGGCGTACGGCCCGGCCGCGGACCCGCGAGCGGCGGACCCCCGCACGCCGGACCGGGCGGCGGCCGAGCATCCGGCCCCGGCTCCTCGGACGTCCGGGCCGGGCCCCGACGGCGCGGCCACGGAGCCGCCCGGACGGGACGGGCAGGGCGCGGCCGACCAGCCCGGTGGCTCGCGCGTCGAGCAGTCGTGGCCGCCGCCCCCGCCGCCGCCGTCGTGGCCACGGCCACCCAAGCAGGCGCCGCGCCGCCCCGCGGGCTGGACCGATCCCGCTGCCGTGGCCGCGCAGGAGGCCCAGCGCGCGCGGATCGGGCAGGTCGACGTGGGTGGGAGCGCCGACCTGACCTCGGCACGGCTGCTGCGCCCGAGCAAGCGGCCCCCGCAGTCCGGCTGGCGGCGCGCCGTCTACGTGCTGTCCGGCAAGCTGATCAACCCCGGCGAGAGCCCGACCGACATCCGCAGGCGTGAGCTGACCGTGCGGGTCAACCAGCCGCTGCTGGGCTGTTACAAGATCGCGATGCTGAGCCTGAAGGGCGGCGTCGGCAAGACGACGGTGACCGCGACGCTCGGCGCGACGTTCGCCTCGCTGCGGGGTGACCGGGTCGTGGCCGTCGACGCCAACCCCGACCGCGGAACGCTGAGCCAGAAGATCCCGCTGGAGACGACGGCCACCGTCCGCCACCTGCTGCGCGACGCCCAGCGCGTGCGCCGCTACACCGACGTCCGGGCCTACACCTCACAGGGCCCGTCGCGGCTCGAGGTGCTCGCCAGCGAGCAGGACCCGGCCGTGTCGGAGGCGTTCAGCGAGGACGACTACCGGCGCACGGTCAACCTGCTCGAGCACTTCTACAACATCGTCCTGACCGACTGCGGCACCGGACTGATGCACTCCGCGATGTACGGCGTGCTGGGGATGGCCGACCAGCTGATCATCGTGTCGTCGGGTTCGATCGACGGCGCGCGCTCCGCGTCGGCGACGATGGACTGGCTCGACGCGCACGGCCACACCGACCTGGTGTCCAACGCGGTGGCCGTCATCAACTGCGTGCACCGCTCGTCGGGTGGGGTGGATCTGGACCGGGTGGCCGAGCACTTCGCGCTGCGCTGCCGGGCCGTCGTGCGGATCCCGTTCGACGGGCACCTCGAGGAGGGTGCCGAGATCGACCTGGACCGGCTCGAACCGCACACGCGGATGGCACTGCTGGAGCTCGCGGCGTCGGTCGCGGACGGGTTCCCGTCGTAGGGGGCGTCCGGGTGACTCCCGGTCCCCGGGGATCCGGGGGAGGGCTCAGGCCTGCTGGTCGGTCGGCGGGTCCTCGCGCCGCTTGACGGCCTCGTCGAGCTTGCGCAGGAAGTCGGGATCGTCGTCGGGGCCGGTGGCCCGTCGACCGCTGGGCCGCACGGGCGCGGACCGCGACGGACCCGGCACCCCGGTGCGCTCGGAGGTCCGCTCGGTGTTCATCGCCCGCCACATCAGCAGCGCGATCACAGCGGCGCCGAGGAACGCGACGAGAAAGACCACCACCACTACCACCTCCGCTCACGAGACTAGCGGAGCGCGGGCGAAGCGTCGGTGAAACCGAGGACCGCGCACCGGGTCCCTGGCGGGAGCCCGAAACCGGCGACCGGCCGTGCGAGGCGACGCCGCGTGGGCATCGCCTCGCACGGCCGGTCGGACGGCCTCAGTGCTGGTGCGGAACGGTCGCCTCGCTCGTGAGGTCGGCGAGCATGCCGCGGACCTCGGACTCGCGAAAGCGGCGGTGGCCACCGGGGGTGCGGATCGAGCCGATGCGACCGGCGGACGCCCACCGGGTCACGGTCTTCGGGTCGACGCGGAACAGGGTGGCGACCTCACCGGGGGTGAGGAGCCGCTCGCTCTGGTTCTGGGTCGGGGTGGACATTGGGGCCTCCCACATTCGTCGATTACCGGGCCATCGTGACACCTGGGATACCGGGTACTCGAACGGTTGTCGGAAGGTAAAGGGCTCTTAAAGGACGAATCGGACGGAAGACTCCGGCCGAGTCAAGCAGCCGCTTCGCCAACGTACGACTGTCCCGCAAAAGTTCCCGAACCGCGTCGTCGCAGGTAGACGTGGGTGTGCACGGCTCGGGACGGGTCGACGTACGCTCGCGTCATGTCCACGCCAGGGCCCACGCCTCCCGACACCGACCCCACGGGTGACGGTCCGGGCCTCGCCACCACGATCGCCCTTTACGCTGTGGCGAGAATCGCTGTCGTGGCCGTCGTGGCCGCGCTCCTCGTGGCCGCCGGCGTGCCCCTGCTCCTGTCCGTTCTCCTCGGGATCATCGTCGCCCTACCGCTGTCGATGTTCCTGTTCCGGGGTCTGCGGGCGCGGCTCGACCGCGCCGTCGAGGCGTCGCGGGCGCGGCGGGCGCAGGTCCGTGCCCGGCTGCGCGGCGACGACGGCCCCGCGCAGGTGCCCGACCCGTCAGAACCACCCGCTGAGGGCGAGCCCGACCGCCGTCAGGAATGACCAGGTCAGCAGGGCCAGACTGGTCTCCTGCAGCACCTTGATGAGCTTGCGGCCGTCGGCTCCCCGCAGCACACGGCGCACCGGCGCGATCGCCACCGGGGCGGCCAGCAGGGCCAGCAGCAGCGGCCAGCTGCGGGTCCCGGCCCCGATCGTCAGCACGAACGGCACGAGCATCAGGCCGGCGTAGAGCTTGCGGGTGTCGGCGTCGCCGAGCGCGACGGCGAGGGTGCGCTTGCCGGTCATCGCGTCCGTCGGGATGTCGCGCAGGTTGTTGGCGACGAGCACCGCGCACGTGAGAAGCCCCACACCGACGGTGGCGACGATCGCGATCGGGCTCGGCGCCCCGCTCTGGGTGACGACGGTGCCCAGCACGGCGACCGGACCGAAGAACACGAACACCGCGACCTCGCCGAGCCCGGCGTACCCGTAGGGCCGCTTGCCGCCGGTGTAGAACCAGGCTCCCGCGATGCAGACGGCCCCGACGGCGATGAGCCACCACTGACCGCTGAGCGCGACGAGCGCGAGGCCGGCGACCGCTGCGACGCCGAAGCCGATGAACGCGGCCCGTTTGACCTGGGCGGGAGCTGCCGCCCTCGACCCGACGAGCCGCAGCGGGCCGACGCGGTCGTCGTCGGTGCCGCGGATGCCGTCGGAGTAGTCGTTGGCGAAGTTCACCGCGATGACCAGGCTGACGGCGACGACGAGCGCGAGCAGGGCTCGCCCCGGCGCCACGACGCCCGCGCCGATGGCGGCTCCGGTTCCGACGAGGACGGGGGAGATCGCGGTGGGGAGGGTGCGCGGACGGGCTCCCTCGAGCCATTGCGCCGGTGTGGCCACGCAGAAAACCTAACTGGTCGCGGAATCCGGACCCGTACCCCCGCAGGCGCCCACGACGCCGGCTCCCGGGATCGCCGACGCGGGCAGGAACTGGGCGTCGCCGATCTGCAGCCAGCCGTCGGCCGCGGTGCACACCACGGGCACGGCCGCGCCGTTCGCGGCGCCGCCGACGACGGGCGCGTCGGTGCTGGGCGCCGAGCGGATCTGCACCGACCCGGCCTTCGCCTCGACGGCGCCCGCGGCGGCCTCGGTGTCGATCTTGGACGTGCGCACCGACCCGGTCCACAGGTAGGTGACGGTGACGGTCGCATTGTCCTTGAGCCCCAGGTCGTCCCAGAAGACGCCGTCGGCGAGGTCGATGCCCGCGGGGTTGGAGACCTTGCGGCCGAACTGGTCGTTGCCGCCGTTGTAGCCCGTGCGGTAGGCCGCCTGCGCCTCGGGCGTGCCCTGCGGCAGGTCGCCCCAGTTCTGCCGGACGTTCCCGGGGTTCCAGTAGTCGTCGCGGGTGTTCCACGGGCCGACGTCCCACACCGGCGCGAAGGCGCACCGGCCGTTGGCGGCGCAGACCTTGACGGAGTAGTCGGAGGTGTCGCGGGCCGAGAGCGCCCGGCGCGACGGCAGCGCGACGAAGTGGTCCCGGTCGGTGATGACGTGGCCGTTGGACGTGGTGCCGCCGACGAGACCCTCGCGGGTGGCGAAGACGGAGTAGGTGAGCGGGTCGCTCTCGGTCCGGGCCTGGTCGGGCACGCCCTCGGTCGCGGCGACGGGCCGGGCGTCCTGCTGCAGCCCGGTGACGACGGGCTCCGCGCCGGGTCCGCCCGTGAGAACGAGCCGGCTCTGCACGACGGTCGTCGTCTCGGGGAGCTGCGCGGTGCTGCCGGTCGCCGACGTGGGCGTGCTCGGGATCCACTCGGTCCAGCCGCCGTCGGCACGCCTGCCGCGGACGTCGACGACGACCGAGCTCCCCGCGGGCGTCGTGCCCGCGACGGTGGAGTCGACCTGGTCGGTGGGCCGGGCGAGCGTCCTCGGGTCGAGCGTCAGGTAGCCGGTGGGGGCGAGGTCGGGGCCGCCCTCGGCGCCGCGCGGGGTGGCGGCGTCGTGCGGGGCGGGATGGGCGTCGGCGTTGTCGAGGGTCACCGCGCCGGACGCGGTCCGCACGCCGCTGCCGTCCCCGGCCGCGAGGTCGGCCGACCAGGACCGGTTCGCGGGTACCGCGGCCGCGGCGGCAGGGGTCACCGTGGCCGCGGCGAGCGCCGCCACCACGGAGGCCATGAGCGCGGCGCGTAGTCCCGTTCGCATGCGGCGTCCCCCCGACGGTCGAGCCTGTTCGTGTCAGCCGTGTGACTGCTGTGACGGCCGGTGTGGATGTGCCGCCTGACGCGAAGCAGACCGGATGATGCGGGGGCGGGTCAACCGACGGAGAGTGACGATCACCGAACGTGTGGCCCCGATCGTCACCGGATCGGGGGAGTGTGCTCCGAGCTGCTCGTCGCGCTGAGCAGTCGTGCGACGGCGGAACGATCCGGTTTTCCGATGCCGCGCAACGGAACCGCGTCGACCGCGAGCCACCGTCGGGGCACGGCCGCGCGACCGAGGGTGGTGCGCACGGCCGCGCGCAGGGATGCGCGCAGGTCGTCGAGATTCTCGTCGGGCCCGAGCACGACGGCGGCGGCCACCACCGCGCCCCAGTGCTCGTCGGGCACCCCCACGACGCAGGCGTCGGCGATCCCGGGCTGGGCGGCCAGCACCCGCTCGACCGCCGCCGGGGCGACCTTCTCGCCGCCGGTGACGACGACGTCGTCGGCGCGGCCCAGCACGGTCAGCCTGCCGTCGTCGAGCCGCCCGAGGTCGCCGGTCCGGAACCGGCCGCCGTCGAAGGCCGCCGCCGTCGCGGCCGCGTCGCCGAGGTAGCCGGCCGCGACCGTCGGCCCGCCCAGCACGATGCGCCCGTCGTCCTCGAGGGTGACGCTCACCCCGTCGAGCGGCACCCCGTCGTAGACGCAGCCACCCGCGGTCTCGCTCATCCCGTAGGTCGTGACGACGTGCACACCCGCGTCGAGGGCCCTGGCGCGCAGGGCCGGATCGAGCGCGGCGCCGCCGACCAGTACCGCGGCGTACCCGCGCAGCGCCTCCAGCGGCGCGCCCCCGGCGTCGAGGAGGCGCAGCAGCTGGGTCGGGACCAGGCTCGTGTAGCGCCGGTCGCCGTGCGGCAGCCGCTCGGTCGCCCGGGCGAAGCCTTCGGGCCGAAACCCCTCGCGCACGTCCTGCACCTGCGGCGGGGCGCCCGCGAGCAGCGCCCGCACCACGACCTGGATACCGGCGACGTGCTCGGCGGGCAGGGCGAGCAGCCACCGGCCGGGCCCGCCCAGCCGGTCCTCCGTCGCGCGCGCCGATGCCGTGAGCGCCGCGGCGGTGAGCACGACGTGCTTTGGCTCGCCGGTGGAGCCCGACGTCGAGACGACGACGGCCGCGCCCTCCGGGAGCTCTCCGCCGGGGTCGGGGCCGGGCACGGCGACCGGCCGTACCGCGGGACCGGTCCCGTCGAGTGCGGCGGCCAGCGCGGCGGCGAGCCCGGCGACGGACCCGGGGGAGCCGTCGACGACAACGGAGCGCAGCATCGTTCCCTTTCCGGTCGAGCAGGGGGCCGGACCAGCGTCTCATGCGGCCGGACCCGCCCCGTGGGCCCCGCCCCGTCCGGCAGGGGAGACTCCCCGGTGATGCGCCTGCCAGACCTCCCCGACCTGCCCGTGCGCAGGCACCTCGACGACGTCGTGGCGACGCTCGCCGCGCACGGCACCGCGGTCCTCGTCGCACCCCCGGGCACCGGCAAGACGACGCTCGTCCCGCTCGCGCTGGCCGCCGCCGAACCGGGCCGCGTCCTCGTCGCCGAACCCCGCCGGCTCGCGGCCCGCGCCGCCGCGGCCCGGATGGCCTCGCTGCTGGGCGAGCGGGTCGGCGGGACCGTCGGGTACGCGGTGCGCGGCGACCGCAAGGTGTCGGCGGGGACCCGCGTCGAGATGGTGACGTCGGGCCTCCTGCTGCGCCGCCTCGCCGCCGACCCGGAGCTCGCCGGGGTGACGACGGTCGTCCTCGACGAGTGCCACGAGCGGCATCTCGACGCCGACCTGCTGCTCGCGCTGTTGCTCGACGCCCGCGCCGGCCTGCGACCCGACCTCCGGCTGCTCGCGACGTCGGCGACCGTCGCCGCGACCCGGCTCGCCGCGGTGCTGGGCGGCGCTCCCGTGCGGGAGATCGCGGCGCGCACGTTCCCGGTCGAGGTCTCCTACGCGCCGCCCGCGCGTGGGGAGAGGATCGAGGCCTGCGTGGCCCGTGCCGTCCGTGCGGTGCTGGACCGGGGTGACGTGCTCGCGTTCCTGCCCGGTGTGGCGGAGATCCGGCGCACCGCCGCCGCACTCGACGGTGTCGACGCCGACGTCGTGCCCCTGCACGGGCGCCTGCCCGTCGCCGAGCAGGACCGCGCGCTCACCCCCGGACCACGGCGGCGCGTCGTGCTCGCGACGGCCGTCGCCGAGTCGAGCCTGACCGTCCCGGGGGTGCGGGCCGTCGTCGACGCCGGGCTCGCCCGCGTCCCACGCGTCGACCACCGCCGCGGCCTGGCGGGGCTGGTCACCACGAGGGTGTCGGCGGCCGTGGCCGAGCAGCGGGCGGGCCGTGCCGGTCGCGAGGCGCCCGGCCGGGCCGTGCGCTGCTGGGCCGCGGGAGAGGTGCTCGCGTGGTTCCCGGAGCCGGAGATCCGCACGGCCGACCTGACCCGGCTCGCGCTCGACCTCGCCGAGTGGGGTACCCCCGACGGGACCGGGCTGACCTGGTGGGACCCGCCGCCCGACGGTCCGCTCGCCGCCGGCCGCGAGGTCCTGCGCTCGCTCGGTGCCGTCGACGCCGGCGGCGCGATCACCCCGCGCGGGCGCGACATGGCCGGCCTCGGCCTGCACCCCCGGCTCGCCCGGGCCCTGCTCGACGGCGCCGCGGCCGTCGGGAGGCGGGCCGCGGCCGAGGTCGTCGCGCTGCTCGACGACGACACTCTGGCGACCGGCAGCGACGTCGACGACGTGCTGCGCGGGCTGCGGACGGGCTCGGCCCCCGGCGCCGGCCGCTGGCGGGCCGAGGCGCGGCGGCTCGAACGGCTGGTGGACCGGGAGACGGCCGGGCGTTCCGGGGTGCGTTCCGGGGCGGCCGAGGTCGTCGCGCTCGCGCATCCCGAGCGGCTCGCGCGTCGTCGTGCGGGCGGCGGGCCGGTGTTCCTGATGGCCGGCGGGACGGCCGTCGAGGTGCCGCCGGGCCCGCTCGCCGACCACGAGTGGCTCGCCGTCGCCACCGCCGACCGGACGCCCGGCGTCCAGCACGGTCGGGTCCGGCTCGCCGCGGCCGCCGACCGCGAGCTCGCCGAGCGCGTCGCGGCCACCCTGCTCGCCGACACCGACGAGGTCGCGTGGGTCGACGGCGACGTCCGCGCCCGCCGGGTCCGGCGGCTGGGCGCGATCGTCCTGGACGAACGCCCGCTGCCCGCCCCGGACCGGTCGGCGGTCCGCGCGGCGCTGCTCGACGGCCTGCGCACCGAGGGGCTCGGCCTCCTGCACTGGAGCGCGTCCGCCCGAGCGCTGCGCGACCGCGTCGCGACCCTGCACCGGGTGCTCGGCGACCCGTGGCCCGACGTGTCCGACGAGGCCCTGCTCGCCGACCCCGACCGCTGGTGGACCGGCCCGCTCGACCGCGCCCGCCGCCGCGCCGACCTCGGGAAGGTCGAGGCCGGGCAGATCGTCCGGATGCTGCTGGACCCGGCCGTCGCCCACCGGCTCGACGAGCTCGCCCCCGAACGCCTCGAGGTGCCGACGGGCTCGCGCATCGCCCTGGACTGGTCGGGCGACCAGCCCGTCCTCGCCGTGCGGCTGCAGGAGGTGCTGGGCTGGACGGCGACGCCGACCGTCGCGGGCGGGCGGCTCCCCGTGCTGCTGCACCTGCTCTCGCCCGCGGGCCGGCCCGCGGCGGTGACCGCGGATCTCGCCTCGTTCTGGACGGGCGGGTACCCGCAGGTCCGCGCCGAGCTGCGCGGCCGGTACCCCAAGCACGACTGGCCCGTCGACCCGCTGACGGCCACTCCCGGCAGGGGGCCGCGGCGTCGGACCTGATCGTGCGACCCGGGCCGCGCGGCCGTGCTCAGGGACGCGTCGTATCGTCCGGGGTGATCGGGCGGTCGGGGGCGCCGTCCCACCCAGGCATTCCAGGGAGTCCGCACGTGTCAGGTGTCCGGTGAGCGCCACCCCCGCCCCGCCCACGCCCCGGGTTCGCCGTCCCGGTCCGAGCACCGTGCGGCTGCTGCTCGCCGTCGCCGGCCTGCTGGCGGTCTGCGTGCTCGGTGCGACGGTCCCGGTGCCGATCGTCGCCCTCGGCCCCGGCCCGACGTTCAACACCCTCGACACACAGGACGGCAAGCCCGTCGTCGACATCTCCGGGCTGCCCACCTACCCGACGTCCGGGCACCTGAACATGACGACGGTGTCGGTCACCGACGGGCTCACGATGTTCCAGGTCCTCGGGGCCTGGGCGAACCCCGACCAGCAGGTGGTCCCGCGCAGCGCGGTCTTCCCGCCGGGCCAGACCCAGCAGGAGGTCGACGCCAAGAACGACGCCGACTTCGACAGCTCGGAGACCGACGCCGTCTCGGCCGCGCTGACCTTCCTCAACCTGCCCGCGCAGGTGATCGTCGGCCCCGACATCCCCGGGATCCCGGTCAACCCCGTGCTGCGGCCCGGCGACCGGATCGTCTCTGTGCAGGGCAAGCCGATCACGAAGATCGCCGACATCCGCGCCGCGCTCACCGGGACGGCGCCGGGTCAGCAGGTCCCCGTCGACATCGTCCGCGGCGAGGGCGCCCAGCAGACCGTCACCGTCACGTTGATCCAGCTCAGCGGCAGCACCCAGGGCGGGCTGGGCATCGCCCCCGTAGCCCGGCCCGCGGCGCCCGACGACTCGATCACCATCTCGCTCACCGGTGTGGGCGGACCGTCGGCGGGGCTCATGTTCTCCCTCGCCGTCGTCGACCGGCTCACCCCGGGCGAGCTGACCGGCGGGAAGTTCATCGCGGGCACCGGCGAGATCACCGCGACCGGCGACGTCGGCGCGATCGCGGGCATCCCGCTCAAGCTGATCGCGGCCGAGGACGCCGGAGCGCAGGTGTTCCTCGTGCCGTCGGCCAACTGTGCGGAGGCCAAGGCCGCGGCGCCCGCGGGGATGACGTTGGTCAAGGTCGACCGGCTCGACGAGGCCGTCGCCGACCTCGACACGATCCGCGCGGGCGGGACGGCCCCCGCCTGCTGACCCGCTCCGCCGCCTGCGCTGACCCGCCCCGCCCCGAGCGCAACCTGAGCGTCCTGCCGAGCGGCTCCGACGACGATGAGGTTGCGACCGGGCGTGGGCGCGACGGCGCTCAGTAGTGCCAGGGATAGGGCGCCCAGTCGGGCTCGCGCTTCTCCAGGAACGCGTCGCGCCCCTCGACGGCCTCGTCGGTCATGTACGCCATCCGCGTCGCCTCACCGGCGAACAGCTGCTGGCCGACGAGCCCGTCGTCGGCCAGGTTGAACGCGTACTTCAGCATCCGCTGGGCCTGCGGTGACTTGCCGTTGATGAGCGTGGCCCACTCCAGCGCGACCTTCTCCAGGTCGGCGTGCGGGACGACCCGGTTCACCGCGCCCATCGCGTGCATCTCCTCGGCGGTGTAGGCCTGCCCGAGGAAGAAGATCTCGCGGGCGAACTTCTGCCCGACCTGCCGGGCCAGGTACGCCGAGCCGTAGCCGCCGTCGAAGGAGCCGACGTCGGCGTCGGTCTGCTTGAACCGGGCGTGCTCCGCGCTGGCCAGCGTCAGGTCGGCCACCGCGTGCAGCGAGTGCCCGCCGCCCGCCGCCCAGCCGTTGACGACGGCGATGACGACCTTGGGCATGAACCGGATGAGCCGCTGGCACTCCAGGATGTGCAGCCGGCCGGCCCGGCCGGGCTCGACGGTGTCGGCCGTCTCGCCCGAGGCGTACTGGTAGCCGCTGCGGCCGCGGATCCGCTGGTCGCCGCCCGAGCAGAACGCCCGGCCGCCGTCGCGCGGGGACGGGCCGTTGCCGGTCAGCAGCACGCAGCCGACGTCGGAGCTCTGCCGGGCGTGGTCGAGCGCGGTGTACAGCTCGTCGACCGTGCCCGGACGGAACGCGTTGCGCACCTCCGGGCGGTCGAACGCGATCCGCACCGCGCCCGTGGACACGGCCCGGTGGTAGGTGATGTCGGTGAAGTCGAAGCCCGGGACGGCCGTCCAGGCCTCGGGATCGAACAGCTCGGAGACGGCGTCGCTCACGCAGCGGACCCTACGTCGCGCCCGGGTTCGGGCCCGCGACCGGTCGACGCCGCCGATGTCCGCACTGTCCGGTGGCACCTGGGGCTAGGGAGCGAAGGCCTGCACAGCGGCGGTGGTGCGGGCTCGGTCACCCGTGGCGAGGAGGTCGAGGAGCGCGCCACGCAAGAGCGCCAGTGCGGCGGTCGCGGCGGGTTCGGTGAGGGTCCGGCGCAGGACGGCGAGCCAGTCCGCCACCGTCGCCTCGGCGAAGCCCGCCCACGGCCCGTCGGGCTCGACGAGCGAGCGGGCGTAGCCCTCGACCCACAACCGCAGGAGACCGCGGTGCTCCGGGGCGGCGAGCCACTCCCAGACGGCCGCCACGGGGACCTCACCCGGCGGGAGCCCGTCGAGCTCGGCCTCGCGAGCCCGCGCCAGCAGGGCCCTGACCAGGCCGTCCTTCGAGCCGAACAGATACAGGAGCACGCGCGGACTGGTCTCGATCGCCTCGGCGAGCGGGCGCAGCGACATGCCGGCGAGGCCGTGCTGCAGGGCGTAGGCGTACGCCTTCTCCAGCAGCTCGGCCCGGCGGGCCGACCCTTGCGCATCCCGGGGCACGCGGTCCACCCTACTGAAACGAGTGTTTCAGTGAAAGGGGGAGGTCATGGAAATCCGAGAACTCGGCAGGCCGGGTGACCTCGGCTGGGTCGTCGCCGCGCACGGCGAGCAGTACGCGCGGGAGTTCGGCTGGGACGCGTCGTTCGAGGCGCTCGTCGCACGGATCGTCGCCGACTTCGGCGCCGGCGCGGCGGGGTCTCGTGCGTGGATCGCCGAGCTGGAGGGCCGCCGCGTCGGCTGCGTCTTCTGCGTCCCCGGACGGGACTCGACCGCAGTCCTTCGCCTTCTGCTCGTCGACCCCGCCGCACGCGGCCACGGGCTCGGCACCCGGCTCGTCGCCACCTGCGTCGACTTCGCCCGCACCGAGGGCTACGAGCGCCTCCGGCTCTGGACCAACGACGTGCTCGCCGCCGCCCGGCGGATCTACCTCGACGCCGGCTTCCGACTCGTCGCCGAGAGGCCGCATCACAGCTTCGGAGCCGACCTCGTCGGCCAGGACTACGAACTCGACCTGACCAACCGCGCGACCCGGGCCGTGCGGCTCGGTGACCGACCGCCGGGGTCGGGGTAGACCGGCAGGAGCGGGTCCGGTGAAGCGGGGCCGCAGTCGAGCGTTCCCCGCCGTCCCAGCCGACACACGTCGTCCCGGACGGTCGTCGGTGTCAGCGGCTCCTGACCGGTCCTGCCCGGACGGGCGCGGACGCCGCGCCGCGGTGCCGGCACCTCGCGCCGGCGCTGCCGGTTCAGTGCCAGGCCTGCCCGTCCCGGTCGCGGCGGCTCGCGGTGTCGCCGTCGCGCCGGGTCGTTCCGAGCTCACTCGAGAGGGCGCGGGCGATGTCGCGGGGCAGCGGGGTTCCCGCGGGGAGCGCACCGACGATCTCGACCGCGACGTCGCGCAGCTTGCGGTTGACCGCCTGCGAGAGCGTGATCAGCAGCCGGAACGCGTCGTCCTCCGAGCATCCCTTCAGCTGCATCAGCATGCCCTTGGCCTGCTCGATCACCGGGCGGCTGCGCAACGCCGTCTCCAACTGGTCGGCGCGTCCGAGCAGCTCGTCGCGCTCGGTGCCCAGGTCGACGACGGTCCCCACGGCCGCGACCACCTCCGCCCCGTCGAGGTCGGGCTCGACGAGGACCAGCAGACTGCGCGCGGGCCCCGAGCCGTCGGCGACCCGGAACATCCCGCAGACGGGCGCGCCCTTCGTGACGGCCTCGGCGATCGTGGCCGCGCCGTCCGCCGTCGACAGGGAGAGCACGTCGCGGGGGTCGAGGTGACGTGCGGGGCCGGCCGGGAGCACCGGCCATGTCCACGCGCCCGTGGCGAGGTCCAGCCTGAACCGGCCGACGTGGTCGGCGGTCGCGGGTCGGCTGAGGGCCTCGATCGTCGGGGACGGATCGAGGTCGTCGTGCATGGGCACCTGTCCAGCGGGCTCGGTCTCGGCGTTCTGACCGCGGGCCACGCTGCTGGACCTGCGCCGGGCGACGTTACCAAGTGCGGGCGACGGGTGGAGCGGCTGCTCCCGCTCGGCGAAGCACCGGGACGGGCTGCGCGGGCGGGAGCCGGCCGGTCGCGCGCCCGCTGTGGCCGCCGGCGGCAGGAGCGGCTCGGCGCACCGCCGCGGTCGGGGTCGGGGCGGCCCGGTGGGCGCGGCACGGCGTCGGGAGCAGAGACTGGGGGACGTGCGCACCGACGGGACCGCCGACCTCGCTGCCGACCTCGCCGCCGACCTCGCTGCCGACCTCGCCGCCGACCTCGCTGCCGACCTTGCCGCAGCCGTGTCCGGAGGCGTCCGGTTCGATGCCGCGCACCGCGCGATGTGGTCGGCGGACGCGTCGAACTACCGGCGGGTGCCGATCGGCGTGGTCGCCCCCCGCGACGCCGCAGACGTCGAGGCCGCGCTCGAGGTCTGCCGCCGCCACGACGTCCCGGTCCTGCCGGTGGGGGCGCGCACGTCGATCGCCGGGCAGGCGGTGAACACCGCCGTCGTGCTCGACTTCCGCGCGCACATGAACCGTGTCCTCGACATCGACCCCGAGGCCGGGACCGCCCGCGTCCAGCCAGGGGTCGTGCTCGACACGTTGCGCGACGCCGCCCGACCGCACGGTCTGACCTTCGGCCCGGACCCGTCGACGCACTCGCGCTGCACGCTCGGCGGCATGATCGGGAACAACGCCTGCGGGTCGCACTCGGTCGCGTGGGGCAAGACCGTCGACAACACGGTGTCGCTCGACGTCCTGACCTACCGCGGCGAGCGGCTCACCGCCGGCCCCGCCTCGACCGGCGACATCCCGGACCGGCTGCGCGCCCTGGGGTCCCGGCTGGCGGGTGAGATCCGGTCGTCGGTCCCGGAGCTCACGCGCCGGGTCTCGGGGTACAACCTCGACAGCCTCGTGCCCGGTGCCTTCGACCTGGCGAAGGCGCTCGTCGGGACGGAGGGCACCTGCGCGGTCGTCACCGAGGCCACGGTGCGCCTCGTCGAGTCCCCGCCGGCCCGCGCACTGGCCGTCCTCGGCTTCCCCGACGCCTACGTCGCCGCCGACCACGTCATGGTCGTCCGCGAGCACGCCCCGTTGACGATCGAGGGGATGGACGCCGGGCTGGTCGCCGCCCTGCGTGCGCACGACCCCCTCGAGCGGGCCACCGAGGCCCTGCCGGAGGGCGGTGGCTGGCTCTACGTCGAGACGGGTGGGGCGACGCGGCGGGAGGCCGAGGCCGCCGCGGCAGCCGTGGCGGCGGCGATGCGGTCCTACGGGGCGACGAGCGTCGTCGTCGGCGACCCGGCGGCGCAGAAGGCGTTGTGGCGCATCAGGGAGGACGGCGCGGGCATCCTCACCCGCAGCCCCGACGGCGGCGAGGCGTGGCCCGGCTGGGAGGACGCGGCGGTCCCGCCGGAGAGGTTCGGCGCCTACCTGCGCGAGTTCGACCGGGTGCTGGCCGACCACGGCCGCCGCGGCGTCTACTACGGGCACTTCGGCGACGGCTGTCTGCACGTGCGCATCGACTTCGATCTGCTCTCGCGCAGCGGGATCGCCAACTTCCGGGGTTTCATGGAGGCCGCGGCCGACCTCGTCGTCGCGCACGGCGGGTCGCTCTCCGGCGAGCACGGCGACGGCACCGCCCGTGCAGAGCTGCTGCCGCGCATGTACCCGCCGTCGATCATCGAGGGGTTCGAGGAGTTCAAGGCAGTCTGGGATCCCGACGACCGGATGAACCCCGGCTGCCTCGTGCGCCCCGCCAAGCTCGACGACGACCTGCGCGTCTTCGTCGGGATGCCGTCCATCGCCGACACACCGCAGCTCGCGTTCGCCGACGACCGCGGCAGCTTCACCCGCGCCACGCGGCGCTGCCTCGGCGTCGGGCGCTGCGTCACCGGATCCGGCGGGGTCATGTGCCCCAGCTACCGCGCGACCGGCGAGGAGATGCACTCCACCCGCGGCCGGGCGCGACTGCTGTTCGAGATGGCCAACGGGCAGGTCGTCGGTGGTGGGTGGGACTCGCCCGACGTCGCCGAGGCGCTCGATCTCTGCCTGTCCTGCAAGGGCTGCAAGCGCGACTGCCCGGTCGGCGTCGACATGGCCGCGTACAAGGCGGAGTTCCTCGCCCAGCACTGGGCCGGACGCCGCCGACCCGCCTCGCACTACTCGATGGGCGCGCTGCCGCGGTGGCTGGGGATCGTCGGCAGGCTGCCGGCGCGGCTGGTGGACGCCCTCAACGCGGCGGCGCGCGGGCCGCTGGCGGCGCCGGCGAAGCGCCTCGCCGGGATCGACCCCCGACGCGCCATCCCGCCGATCGCCCGGACCTCGTTCACCCGCAGCGCCGCCCGCCGCCCGTTGCGTGCCGTCCGTCCCGCACGAGCCCGACGTGGGCGGCTGCTGCTCTGGCCGGACACGTTCACCGACCACTTCGACCCGGCGATCGCGACCGACGCGGTCGCGGTGCTGGAAGCCCTGGGCTACGCCGTCGAGCTCCCGCCGCGGGCGGTGTGCTGCGGGCTGACCTGGAAGTCCACCGGACAGCTGGACACCGCGCGGAAGGTGGTGGCGCGCAGCCTGCGCACGATCCGTCCGTGGCTCACCGCGGGTGTGCCGGTGGTTGGGCTGGAGCCGTCGTGCACGGCCGCGCTGCGCGCCGACGCGGCCGAGCTGCTGCCCGACGACCCCGACGTCGCGCTGCTCGCCGACGGGGTGCGGACGTTCGCCGAGGTCCTTGCCCGGCACGCCGACGAGCTCCCCGGACTGGTCACCGCGCCCGGCGGCCGCGCGCTCGTGCAGGTGCACTGCCACCAGCACGCCGAGCTGGGCGTCGACGCCGACCGGACGGTCATGCGCGCGTTGGGGATCGACGCCGAGGTGCTGGACTCGGGCTGCTGCGGGCTCGCCGGCGACTTCGGGTTCGAGGACGGCCACTACGACGTCTCGATGGCGTGCGCCGAACGCGTCCTGCTGCCGGCCGTCCGGGCGGCCGACGCCGATGTCGCGGTGCTGGCCGACGGCTTCAGCTGCCGGACCCAGCTGCGTCAGGCCGGGACCCGCGAACCCGTCCACCTCGCCCAGCTCGCGGCCCGCGCCCTCGGCCTCCACCGGGGGAACTCGGGGCCGGTCTCCGATCGTTGACTTCTCAACAGGAGGGCGACGAGGGGGAGCCGTGTGCCCAGGGACACCGTGTCGCGGGGGTTGGCCGCGGTCGGCGGGCTCGGCGTCGCGCTGGCGATCGTGCTGGTCGGGGCGCTGCACGTCGTCTCCGCCGGTCGCGTCGACCCCGTCCGCCGCACGATCAGCGAGTACGCCCTCGGCCCCGACGCCTGGTTTTTCGACGTCGGCGTGATCGCGCTCGCCGTCGGGTCGCTGGCCGTGCTGGTGGCGCTGGCGCGCACCCGGGTCCTGCGGCCGCTCTCCGGGGCGACGGTCATGCTCGCGGTGTGGGTCCTCGGCATGGTCACCGTGGTCGTGTTCGAGAAGACGAACTGGGCGGTCGGACCGAGCGTCGGCGGCTACATCCACCGCTACGCGAGCCTCGTCGCCTTCCTCGCGCTGCCGATCGGGGGGCTGCTCGTCGCGCGCGGGCAGCGCGGCAGGTCGGAGTCGTTCGCCGCCCGGGTCTGGACGCGGGTGCTGGCCCTGGCGTCGCTGGGGTGGTTCCTGCCGATCCTGTGGGGCTTCGCGCTCCGCCCGATCACCGGCCGCTCGTGGTGGAACACCATCCCGCTGGGCCTGGTCGAGCGGGGGCTGGCGCTGACCGAGGTGCTGCTCGTCGCGACGCTGGCGGTGTGGGCGGCCCGGGCGGCGGGGCCGCCGGCGAAGGCCGTGGCGCCGGGTGGGACGGTCGTCGAGCCGGCCCGCGCGTGAGGTGTCCCGACGGGCCGTGGCCCCGTGGTGATCGTCGAGCGAGGGACATGGGCGCATCCTGGTGCGCGCATGTCCCTCGAACGCTGATCACAGCGGAGGATGTCGCGCATGTCCCGCATTCGGCGATCACCCGGGCGGGGCCACCACGAGCGCTTCCCCCGCGGCCGACCCTGAACGCGGCCGCGCGCGGCCACCCTGAACGCGGGCCACGCCGGGTGCGGTCACCCCGACTGCGATCACGCCGGGCGCGGCCGCACCCGGCGAACCAGGAGTGGTCAGCCCGGCGCGCCGGGCACCCCGGTCGCGGCGGTCCAGGGCCACAGAGGGCCCGCGCGCATCGTCGGACGATCGTGCGCAGGCGACAGGGTGTGGCGGCGCCGCATCGGGTAGACCGGTCGTATGAGCTCTGTCCCCAACCTGACGTTGAACAACGGCGTCGCGATACCGCAGTTCGGTTTCGGCGTCTTCCAGGTCGGTCCCGGCGAGACGGTCGAGGCGGTCCGCCAGGCGCTCGACGCCGGCTACCGGCACATCGACACCGCCCAGGCCTACGGTAACGAGGCCGAGGTGGGCCGCGCCCTGGCCGAGTCGGGACTCGCGCGCGACGAGGTCTTCGTCACCACCAAGCTGGCCAACGACCGGCAGGGCCGCGACTCCGCGGTCGCGGCGCTGGGCGAGAGCCTGGAGAAGCTGGGCCTCGACCACGTCGACCTCTACCTGATCCACTGGCCCCGCCCGCAGGCCGACGTCTACGTCGAGACCTGGGAGGGCCTGGAGCGGTGCGCGAAGGACGGCCTCGCCCGCGCGATCGGCGTCTCCAACTTCCAGGTTGCGCATCTCGAGCGCCTCGCCGCCGAGACCGGCACCGTCCCCGCGGTCAACCAGATCGAGCTGCACCCGCTGCTCACCCAGGCCGACCTGCGCGAATACCACGCGGCGCACGGGATCCTCACCGAGGCGTGGGCGCCGATCGCCAAGGGCGGCGAGCTGCTGTCCGACGAGCGGCTGGTCGCGATCGGGCAGGCGCACGGCAAGTCGGCGGCCCAGGTCGTGCTGCGCTGGCACATCCAGCTGGGCAACATCGTGTTCCCCAAGTCGGTGACGCCGTCGCGGATCCGGGAGAACATCGACGTCTTCGACTTCGCGCTCTCCGACGAGGAGATGGCGACGGTGAGCTCGCTCGACGCGGGCACCCGACTGGGTCCGGACCCCGACCGGTTCGGCTGAATCGACGTGACCGGCGGCTCGGCGGGCGTGCGAGCGCCCGGACACGTGCCTAGTGTGGGGTGAATGTTGGCAATCACCGAGACCGCGGCAGAGGCCATCAAGTCATTGACGGCCGACGCAGAACTCCCCGACGGAGGGGGTCTGCGCATCGCCTCCACCGAGCCCGACCAGGGCCTGGAGCTGTCGCTCGCGGCCCAGCCGGTCGAGAGCGACACGGTGCTCACCGGCGACGGGGTGACCGTGTTCCTGGAGCCCGCGGCCGCGGAGGTCCTCGACGACAAGGTGCTGGACGTGCAGCCGGTCGAGACCTCCGAAGGCCAGGAGCTCCGCTTCGCGATCGGCCCGCAGGCCGAACCCACGCCCGAGTCCTGACCACCCTCGTGAGTGGCAATCGTCGCCATGGCGACGATTGCCACTCACTGTGCTTCGTCGACCTTCCCCGCGTCGACGTGCCAGCGCCGCGTCGCGCGGACGGTGTCGAGCATCCGGCGGTCGTGGGTCACCAGCAGTACGGTCCCGGGGAAGTTCTCGACGGCCTGTTCGAGCTGCTCGATCGCGGGCAGGTCGAGGTGGTTGGTGGGCTCGTCGAGCACCAGGAGGTTGACCTCGCGGGCCTGCAGCAGCGCCAGCGCCGCGCGGGTCCGCTCGCCGGGTGACAGCGACGACGCCGGGCGCGGCACGTGCTCGCGGGTCAGCCCGAACTTCGCGAGCAGCGTGCGGACGTCGGAGTCGTTCCAGTCCGGGACCGCCTCGCCGAACGCGCGGGCCAGCGACGCGTCGCCCATGAACAGCCCGCGCGCCTGGTCGACCTCCCCGACCCGGACCCCGGACCCGAGCCCGGCGGCTCCCGAGTCGACCGGGATGCGGCCCAGCAGGGCGGCGAGCAGCGTCGTCTTGCCCGAGCCGTTGGCCCCGGTGACGACGACCCGGTCCGCCCAGTCGACCTGGACGCTCACGGGGCCGAGGGTGAACGACCCGCGGTGCACGACGGCCGCGTCGGCGTACGCCGCGACGGTTCCCGAGCGCGGGGCCGCGGCGATCGTCATGCGCAGCTCCCACTCCTTGCGGGGCTCCTCGACGACGTCGAGCCGTTCGATCATCCGCTGCGTCTGCCGGGCCTTGGCGGCCTGCTTCTCGCTGGTCTCGGCGCGCTTGTTGCGGCCGATCTTGTCGTTGTCGGTCGACTTGCGACGTGCGTTGCGCACGCCCTGCGCCATCCAGTTGCGCTGCATCTGGGCGCGGTCCTTGAGTCCGCCGAGGGTGTCGGCGTAGTCCTCGTAGGCCTCGCGGGCGTGCCGGCGGGCCACCTCGCGCTCGGCGAGGTAGCTGTCGTAGCCGCCGTCGTACACACCGACCTGCTGCTGGGCGAGGTCGAGCTCGACGACGCGGGTCACCGTGCGCGCCAGGAACTCCCGGTCGTGGGAGACGATCACGGCGGGCGAGCGCAGGCCCGTCACGAAGCGTTCGAGGCGTTCGAGCCCGTCGAGGTCGAGATCGTTGGTGGGCTCGTCGAGCAGCAGCACGTCGTAGCGCGAGAGCAGCAGCGCCGCGAGACCGGCGCGGGCGGCCTGCCCACCCGAGAGGGCCGTCATGGGGGTGTCGAGGTCGACGCCGAGGCCGACCTCCGCGCTCACCGCGCCGGCGCGTTCGTCGAGATCGGCGCCGCCGAGGGAGAGCCAGCGGTCGAGCGCGGTGGCGTACAGGTCGTCGGCGCCCGCGGCACCGTCGGACAGCGCGGCCGCGGCGGCGTCCATCAGCTCCTGCGCGGCAGTGACCCCGGTGCGCCGGGACAGGAACGCGGCGACGGTCTCGCCGGGCCGCCGGTCGGGTTCCTGCGGCAGGTGGCCGACGGTCGCGTCGGGCGGGCTGAGGGCGACCGAGCCCTCCTCGGGCCGATCCTCGCCGGCCAGCAGCCGCAGCAACGTCGACTTGCCGGCGCCGTTGGCGCCGACGAGTCCGACCACGTCGCCGGGCGCGACGACGAGATCGAGCCCGGAGAACAGGACGCGGGCGCCGTGGCCGGCGGCGAGATCGGTGGCCTGCAGGGTCGCGCTCATGACGACCCGAAACTACGTCACCCCGTGGCGACGTTCGTCAGAGCCCGGTCGAGGATGTCCAGCCCGAGGTCGACCTCGGAGTCGGCGACGGTCAGCGGCGGCGCGATGCGGAACACCCCGCCCATGCCCGGCAGCTGCACGACGTTCATGTGCAGCCCGAGCGCCAGGCACTCGGCGGTGACGGCGCGGCCCAGCTTGTCGGCGGGCTCCCTCGTCGTGCGGTCGGTGACGAGCTCGATGCCCTGCAGCAGCCCGCGGCCACGGACGTCGCCGATGCAGTCGTGCCGGGCGGCCAGCTCGCGCAGCCCGGCCCGCAGCCGGGTGCCCAGCTCGGCGGCCCGCGCGACCAGCCCGTCGCGGCGGACCACGTCGAGCACGGTCAGCCCGACGGCGGCGGGCAGCGGGTCGGAGACGTGCGTGGTGAAGAAGAGGAAGCCGCCTTCGTGGCAGCGCTCCTCGATCTCGGCGGACGTGATCGTCGCGGCGAGCGGGAGCCCGGCGCCGAGCGTCTTCGACAACGTCAGGATGTCGGGGACGACGCCGTCGCGCTCGAAGGCGTACATGGTGCCGGTGCGGGCGACACCGGTCTGCGCCTCGTCGAGGACGAGCAGCATCCCGCGTTCGTCGCACTTGCGCCGCAACGCCTCCAGGTATCCGGGCGGCAGCTCGACGACCCCGCCCGACGACAGGATCGGCTCCACCAGGCACGCCGCGAGCGCGCCCGCCGACTGCCGGTCGACCAGGTCCCAGGCGACGTCGAGCTCGGTGCGCCAGTCGTCGCCGAACACGCTGCGGTAGGCGTAGGGCGCCGGGATCGCGAGGTTGCCGGGGATCGGCGGGCCGTAGCCGCGCCTGCCCGCGCTGTAGGTCGCCGACGCGGCGCCGCCGGTCATGCCGTGCCACGACTGCGCGAAGCTCACGACCTCCCAGCCGCCGGTGTAGAGCTTCGCCATCTTGAGCGCCGCCTCGTTCGACTCCGCGCCCGTCGTCAGCAGCAGCGTGCGCTCCAGCGGGTCGGGCAGCGTCGCGGCGAGCTCGCGGGCCAGGTCGACGACCGGGCGCGACAGCATGCCGCTGAAGAGGTGGTCCAGCGTCGCGACCGACTCGCGGACCGTGGCGACGACGTCCGGGTGCGAGTGCCCGAGCACCGCGCTCATCTGGCCCGACGTGAAGTCGAGGATGGCCCGGCCCGTGGAGTCTCGGACGAACGAGCCCGCCGCGCTCTCGATCACGGCCGGGGTGAACGGCCCCCCGTAGCGGACCAGGTGCCGCTCGACGTCGTCCCAGAAACCGTCCTCGCCCATGCACGCCTCCGTCGGGGTGATCCAGCCGACGATATGCGCCGCGCCGCCGTCCGCGGTTCGTCCGTTCGTAGACTCGCGTGGGTGAACCCCTCGACGGCCCAGGCCAGGGTCATCGTCGACGAGCTGGTGCGATGCGGCGTCGGCGACGTCGTGCTCTGCCCGGGGTCGCGCAACGCCCCGTTCGCGATCGCGCTGCACGACGCCGACGCCGCCGGCAGGCTGCGGCTCCACGTCCGAATCGACGAACGCACGGCCGCGTTCCTCGCGCTCGGGCTCGCGCTGCGCTCCGGCCGTCCCGTCCCCGTCTGCACGACCTCGGGCACCGCGGTGGCCAACCTGCACCCGGCCGTGCTGGAGGCGTCGTACGCCGGGGTGCCGCTCGTCGCGCTCACCGCCGACCGGCCGCCCGAGCTGGTCGGCACCGGCGCCAGCCAGACCGTCGTGCAGCCGGGGATCTTCGGCGACGCCGTGCGGCACGCCGCGGTGCTGGCCGTCGCGCGCTCGGAGGCGGGGCAGCAGGGCCGCTGGCGCGCCGCGGTCGACCGGGCGCTGGCCGCCGCCCTCAGGGAACCGGGCCCGGTGCACCTCGACGTCCCGTTCGCCGAGCCCCTCGTGCCCGACGACGACACGTCCTGGCCCGACCCCCTGGACGGCCGTGCCGGCGGCCGCCCGTGGACCGCTGTCGCCCCGGGGATGCCGGCCGCCTCCGAGCCGTTGCCGCTCGACCCGGCCGCGCCGACGGTCGTCGTCGTCGGGCCGGGAGCGCCCGCCGGGCTCGACCTCGCGGGCCTACCGGTCGTCGCCGAGCCGTCGTCGGGGTACTGGGGCGCGGGGTTGCGCGCGGGGCCCTGGCTGCTGGGTGATCCGTCGTTGCGGCCGGCCCAGGTCGTCGTCGCCGGTCGGCCGACGCTGCACCGCCCCGTGCAACGGCTGCTCGCCGACCCCGCCGTCGCCGTCCACGCGATCGGCGACGGCGCCCCCTGGACCGACGTCGCCGCAACCGTCCGCGCCGTCGGGTCGCTGCCGGCGATGCGGCCCGACGCGGGCTGGCTCGCCCGCTGGCAGGCGGCCGACCGGGCCGCGTCCGTCGCCCTCGACGCCGCGCTCGCCGACGACGCGCCCACCGGGCTGCGGCTCGCGCACGCCCTCGCCGCGGCGCTGCCCGACGGTGCCGCGCTGGTCCTGGGCTCGTCGAACCCCGTGCGGGACATGGCGTTGGCCGGGGCGCCGCGGGCCGGGCTGACCGTCGTGTCCAACCGCGGCGTCGCGGGTATCGACGGGACCGTCTCCACCGCCACCGGTGTGGCACTCGCCCACGACGGACCGACCTTCGCCCTCCTCGGCGACCTGACGTTGCTGCACGACACCACCGGGCTCGTGCTCGGCCCCGACGAGCCCGCCCCCGACCTGACGTTCGTGGTGCTCAACGACCGCGGGGGTGGCATCTTCAGCCTGCTCGAACAGGGCGCTCCCGCACACGCGGCGTCCTTCGAGCGGGTCTTCGGGACCCCGCACACCGTCGACGTCGCGGCGCTGTGCGCGGCGGTCGGTGTCGCCCACACGGCCGTCGACGATCCCGCGAAGCTCGCCGAGGTGCTGGGGGTCCCCGCGGGGCGGACGCTCGTCGAGGTCCGCGCCGAGCGTGGCGACCTGCGCGACGGCCACGCCCGGCTGCGCGCCCGGATCGACGCGGCACTGTCAGGGCTCTGACCTGCCTGCCGGTGCCGCCGACCGCCCCGGCCGCCCGAGTTCGACCCGCTTCAGCGCAACCTGGGCGTCGTGTTCGGGCCTCGGGAGAGCGGTGAGGTTGCGCGCGGAAGCTCGGGCGCAACCTGAGCGTCGCGTGCGGGCCTCGGGAGAGCAGTGGGGTTGCGTTTCGGCTGTCGGGCGCAACCTCGCCGTCGCTCCCAGGCCGGTCGACGGCACCGAGGTTGCCGCGGCGCGGCGGGTGCCGGGCTCAGCCGCCGACGAGCGTGCCCTCCAGGGCCTCGCGGACGGCGACGAGCTTCGCCGCGGCCTCGCGGACCTCGGAGTCGGGGTCGGAGTCGGCGACGATGCCGCAACCGGCGAACAGCCGGGCGGTGTTGCCGTCGAGCTGCGCGCACCGCAGCGCGATGCCGAGCTCCCCGTCACCCGCGGCGTCGATCCACCCGACGGGACCGGCGTAGCGGCCGCGGTCCATCCGCTCCAGCTCGGCGATGACCTGCAGCGCCTCGGTCCGCGGGGTGCCGCCGACCGCGGCGGTGGGGTGCACGTCGGCGACGAGGGTCAATAGGGACGCGCCGTCGCGCAACACGCCGCGCACGTCGGAGGAGAGATGCGAGACGTTGTGCAACGCCAGGATCGACGGCTCGGACGGGACGTCGAGCGTGCGGCAGTGCGGACGCAGCGTCGCGGCGAGGGAGTCGACCGCGAACGCGTGCTCGCGCTGGTCCTTGGCCGACGCGAGAAGGGCGGCGCCGATGTCGGTGCCGGCGCCGGCGGGGTCGTCGCCCGGCCAGATCGTCCCGGCCAGCACCCTCGAGGAGACGACCTCACCCTCGCGGCGCAGCAGCAGCTCGGGCGTGGCGCCGACGAGACCGTCCACGGAGTAGGCCCAACACGTCGGGTAGTGGTGGGCGAGCCCGGCGAGCAGGAACCGCGCGTCGAGCGGCTGGTCGGCGACGGCCAGCAGGTCGTGGGCCAGCACGGCCTTCTGCGGCTGGCCGGCGCGCATCCGGCGGACCGCCTCGGCGACGGCGCCGCGGTAGTCGGCGACGGTCATGTCGCCGTCGTCGTAGCGCAGGGCGCCGCCCACCCGCACCGGCACGGCCTGGCGCATCGCGGTACGCACGCCGTCGCCCGCGAACTCGGTGATCCAGGTGCGTCCGTCACGGCGCCCGACGACGACCCGCGGCACGACCAGCACCGATCCGGGGGACCGATCGGCGAAGGTGAAGCTCGCGAAGGCGACCGCCCCGGTGCCGGGCACGCCGACCTCGTCGCGCACGTCGAGCCGGGCGGTGAACGAGCGCCACCACGCGTCGGCCTCGGCGAACCGGCCGGAACCCGTCCCGGTGAACCGCGCGACCTCGCCCCAGCCGACGAGCCCCTCGCCCTCGCGGACCCAGGACAGGGGACGGTCGTCGGGCAGCAGGTCGAGCAGGCGGCCCGGGTCGTCCACCGTGCGGGTCCGCACGCGAAGCGGAGACGGTGATGGAGCGACGGTCACGTCCACCGAGGGTAGGCCGCTCGGGGCGACCGTGCGCGCCCGCCCCGGAAGGTGCGGGCCACGACACAACGGTTGCGGTGCCTACACTCGGTCGGGTGTCGGGCAGCGGCAGCGAGCTGATCGAGGCGATCGGGACCTCGGGCCGCGCCGCTGTCTCCTGGCTGCGCGGGCGCAAACCGGAGCTGGTCGTGGGGCTCGCGGTGCTGGTCACCGTGCTGGCGGCGCTGGCGTTCGTCGGTGCGATGCTCGACGACCGGGCCATCGCGGCGCACCGCGCCTTCACCACCGCCACCGTGCTCGACGGGTCGAGCTTCAGCCGCACCCTGGTCCGGTTCACCCTTGCCGACGGGCAGGCCGTCGTCCCGGAGCGCGGCGTCATGTACCCGCGTGGCCTGCAGTCGGGCACGACGATCGTCGTCGAGTACGCGACCGACCACCCGTCGCTGGTCCGGGTCGCGGGCCGCACCGCGCTCGACCGGCTGCCGATCCTGCTGGGGGCGGTCGCCGGGACGTGGGCGGTCCTCGGCTCGTGGGCGTGGTGGCTGCGCCGTCGCCGGCAGGCGCGTCAGGCGGCGGAGAGCCGTCCGGTCGAGGTCGCGCGCGTCTGAGAACGCGCGGCCAGCGCCACCCCGACGACGGTCACGGCCATCCCGGCGACGGCGACCCAGCCGGGGCGCTCGCCGAACATTACGAACGCCAGCACGGCGGTGATCGCGGGCACGAGGTAGAAGTACGTCGTCACCTGGGTCGCGGCGCCGCGGCGCAGCATCACGAACAGTAGCGAGATGCCGCCGCCGGTGAGCACGAGCACCGACCACAGCAGCGCCCCGATCACCTCGGGGGTCCAGTCGATCCGCATCGGCTCGAACGCCAGCGCGAACGGCGCGGTCACGACGAGCGCGGCGACGAACTGCACGACCTGCCCGGTGCGCAGGTCGAACTCGGGGCAGAAGCGCTTCTGGTACAGGGTGCCCGCGGTGATCGCGAGCAGCGCGCCACCGGAGAGCAGGAGCGTGAGCGTCGTGACGCCCGACGTCGTGAGCTTCTCGGACACGACGAGCGCCACCCCGACGAACCCCAGGACCAGCCCCGTCGCCCGGCGCGGGCCCATCCGCTCGCCGGCGACCCAGCCGACCAGCGCGGTGAGGACCGGCTGCAGGTTCACCACCAGCGCCGTCACCGACGCCGGCATGCCCTCGGCGACCGCGACCCAGACCCCGCCGAGGTAGCCGGCCTGGATGCCGATGCCCGCGACGGCGATGTGCCCGGCCTGCCGCCACGACGGCCACGGGGCCCGGGCCACCGCCGCCAGCGCCAGCATCAGCACGACGACGCCCGCGTACCGGACCAGCAGGAACGTGAGCGGCTCGGCGTGCGGCGCGGCCAGTCGGGCGACGACGAACCCCGACGACCAGATCAGGACGAACAGGAACGGCGTCGCCCGGACGGCGAGGAAGGCCCCGGACGGTGAGGTCCTGGGCCGCGAGGCGCCGGACGCGGAGGACGAGGTTCCCGACGACGAGGAGGCGGAGGAGGTGGCGATGGACCGACACTAGGTCAGCCCCGCCACCAGCCCAGTACCTGGCCGACGACGCCGGGCGCCGCGACGACCATCCCGTCGGCGGGCATGGGGTCCGGCCTGCCGTCGACGTCGACGACGACCGCGCCTGCCGCCAGCGCCAGGGCGAGCGCCCCCGCGACATCCCACTCCTGGTAGCCCTGGAGCACGGCGGCCACGGCCTGTCCGCCGGCGACCTGCGTGATCGCCAGGGCCGACGAGCCGAGCACCCGGACCCCCGCGTGCCCCGCGCGGGCGGCGCGCAGCAGGGTGTCGGTCGGGGGCTCGGCGCACACCAGGCCGCCCGCGGCGTCGTCGCGGTCGCAGACGCGGACGGCGACGCCGTTGGCGCGCACCCCGCGGCCGCGCGCGGCGGCGTAGAGCCGGGACCGGCCCGGATCGGCGACGACACCGACGACCGGGCCGTCGTGGTCGACCAGCGCCAGGCTGTAGGCGCACCAGGGGAACCCGGCGACGAAGTTGGCCGTGCCGTCGACGGGATCGACGACCCAGCGCAGGGCGGCGTCCGCGGCACCTGCGTCGCGCCCGTACTCCTCGCCGACGACGGGCACGCCCGGGAACTCGGCGGCCAGCACTCGCCGGGTGTGGCGCTCGAGGGTGCGGTCGGTGTCGGTGACCCAGTCGAACGGGTCGGCCTTGCTCGTCGCGCCGGGTGGCAGGCCGCCCGCCACCGACCGGCCGGCCGTCGCTGCGATCACCTCGGCGGCGTCGTTGGCGAGCCGCCCGGCGACCTCCAGCGCGCGGGACAGCAGACCGGGCTCGACCGGTGCGGGCACGGGCATCCGGTGCGCGGCGGCGTCGGGGCGGGGCAGGACCGTCATGGCTGTGAAGGCTCGGCGACCAGGGTGTCCCGGGTGCGACGCGCGGATGACGTGACACGGAGCACTCGACCAACCCCGTCCGCGCGGCCGTGGAGGTCCCCGCGCGGCCAGGACGGTGCGCGCGCGGTTTGGCCGGTCCGCGCGCGGCCGGGAAACCCCTGCGCGACCGGAAAACCCGCGCGCCGCCGGGGATCCCCTGCGTGGCCGGATACCCCTACGCGGCCGGGAAGGGCGCAGCTCGCAGGTGCCGCTCTCACGGGGCGCCCAGGACGGGCACCCGCTGTTGGGCGGGTGTTCCGCGACGTGTCGCGCGGGCGTCGGCCCGCGGGGACCGGGCCGGTGCAGGGTCGGGGCGTGCGTGTCGCGATCGTCTCCGAGAGTTTCCTGCCCGTCGTCAACGGCGTCACGAACTCGGTGCTGCGGGTGCTGGAGCACCTCGGCGAGACCGGGCACGAAGCGCTCGTCGTCGCACCCGGGACCGGTGAGCCCGATCGCTGGGGCGACGTGCCGGTCGTACGGGTGCCGGCCGTGGAGCTGCCCGTCGTCAACTCGATGCCGGTCGGGGTGCCGAGCAGGCGCATCCTCACCGCGCTGCGGGCCTTCGCCCCCGACGTCGTGCACCTGGCGGCGCCGTTCGTCGTCGGCGCGCGCGGGCTGGCCGCCGCCCGCCGCCTCGGCATCCCGACGGTCGCGGTCTACCAGACCGACGTCGCCGGGTTCGCGTCGTCCTACGGGCTCGGGCTGACCGCGCGCGCCGCGTGGCGCTGGACGTGCCGGCTGCACTCGCAGGCCGACCGCACGCTCGCACCGTCGAGCTGGGCGGCCGAGGCGCTGCGCCGGCGCGGCGTGCCGCGGGTGCACCGATGGGCACGCGGGGTCGACACCCGGCGGTTCACCCCGTCGCGGCGTTCGCCGGCCCGGCGCGCGGAGCTGGCACCCGACGCGGAGGTCCTCGTCGGCTACGTCGGCAGGCTCGCGCCGGAGAAGCAGGTCGAACGGCTCGCCGCGCTCGCGGGACTGCCGGGGGTGCGGCTGGTCGTCGTCGGGGCCGGGCCGAGCGAGGAGCGGCTGCGCGCGACCCTGCCGGGCGCCGCGTTCCTCGGCTTCCGCGACGGCGACGACCTCGCCGCGATCTACGCCTCGCTGGACGTCTTCGTGCACACCGGCCCGTCCGAGACGTTCTGCCAGGCCGTGCAGGAGGCGCTGGCGTCGGGGCTGCCCGTCGTCGCCCCTGACGCGGGCGGGCCGCGCGACCTGGTCCTCCCCGGCCGGACGGGCCTGCTCGTCCCACCCCGGCCCGCCGGCACCGACGCGGGCGATCCCGCCGCGGACGCGGCCGACGCGCAGCTGCGGGCGGCCGTCGCGAGCCTGTGCGACCCGCAGCGGCGTGCCGCGTTCGGCGCCGCGGCACGCCGGTCGGTGCTGCGCCGGACGTGGTCGTCGGTGTGCGACGAGCTGCTGGCCCACTACGCCGAGGTCGTCGCCGCGCAGGTCGTGAGCGGGAATGGTCGCCATGGCGACCGTTCCCGCTCACAGCGGGCCGCGTGAGCCCGTGCGCATCGTCCAGCTCGCCAATTTCTACGGGCCGCGGTCCGGCGGCCTGCGCACCGCACTGACCCACCTCGGCGCGGGCTACGTCGCGCACGGCCACGACGTCGTCCTCGTCGTGCCCGGCCACCGGCGGACCGACGAGCGGCTCGGGTCGGGCGTGCGCCGGATCACGGTCCCGGCGCCCCGGCTGCCGGGGACCGGCGGCTACCGGGCGGTCGACCCGTGGCGGGTCCGGGGGTTGCTCGACCTCCTCGCGCCGGACGCGATCGAGGTCTCCGACCGGCTGACGCTGCGCGGGCTGGGGGAGTGGGCGTCGCGGCGGGGGGTGCCGGGCGTCGTCATCTCCCACGAGCGGCTCGACCGGCTGCTCGCCCAGTTCCTGCTGCCCGCCCGCGCGGCCGTCGTGGTCGCCGACGCGGCCAACGCGCGAATGGCGGCCGCGTACGACACCGTCGTGTGCACGACGGGGTTCGCCCGGGCGGAGTTCGACCGCATCGGCGCGGCGAACGTCGCGCAGGTCCCGCTCGGTGTCGACCTCGCGACGTTCAGCCCCCGCCGCCGCGACGGCGCCCTGCGCCGCGACCTGGCCGGCGGCGCCGAGGCCCTGCTCGTGCACTGCGGCAGGCTCTCCCCGGAGAAGCACCCCGAGCGCAGCGTCGACACCCTGGCCGCGCTGCGCCGCGACGGCGTCGACGCCCGGCTCGTCGTCGTCGGCGACGGCCCGCGACGGGCGGCGATGGCCCGGCGCGCCGCGGGGCTGCCGGTGACGTTCACGGGGTTCGTACCCGACCGGGCCCGGCTCGCGACGCTGCTGGCGTCGGCCGACGTGTCGCTCGCGCCCGGCCCGCACGAGACGTTCGGGCTCTCCGCCCTGGAGGCGCTCGCCAGCGGGACGCGCGTCGTGGTGTCGGCGTCCTCGGCACTGCCGGAGATCGTCGAGGGCCGGGCGGGGGCGGCCGCGCCCGACGACGCGGCCGCGTTCGCGTCGGCGGTGGCCGGCCTGCTCGTCGCCGATCCGGAGGCGGGCCGCGCGGCCGCCCGCACCAGGGCCGAGCAGTTCGGCTGGCCGACCGCGGTCGCCGCGATGCTCGCGGCCCTGGGGAGCCCGCCGGGCACGGCCGCGTAGCGTTCGGTGGGTGACCCGCGCGGACCTGGACAAGCGACCCGACGACGTCGCGGCGATGTTCGACGGCGTCGCGCGCCGCTACGACCTGACCAACACCGTCCTCACCGCCGGCCAGGACCGGCGCTGGCGCTCGCTGACCCGCGCGGCGCTGGATCCGCGCCCGGGGGAGAAGGTCCTCGACCTCGCCGCGGGCACCGCGGTCTCGACGGTGTCGCTGGCCCGTTCCGGCGCCTGGTGCGTCGCGGCGGACTTCTCGCTGGGGATGCTGCGTGCGGGCGCGCGCCGCGACGTGCCGAAGGTGGCCGCCGACGGGCTGCACCTCCCGTTCGCCGACGCCTCGTTCGACGCGGTGACGATCTCCTTCGGGCTGCGCAACATCGTCGACACCCGCGCGGCGCTGCGGGAGATGGCGCGTGTCACGCGGCCCGGCGGGCGGCTGGTCGTCTGCGAGTTCGGCACGCCGACGTTCGCCCCGTTTCGCGTCGCCTACCACGACGTGATGCTCGCGACAGTGCTGCCCGCCGTCGCGCGACGCGTCTCGTCGAACCCCGACGCCTACACCTATCTGGCGGAGTCGATCCGCGACTGGCCGGCGCAGGCCGACCTGGCGCGGATCATCGGCGAGGCCGGCTGGACGGGCGTCGCCTGGCGCGACCTGGCACTCGGCGCCGTCGCGCTGCACCGCGCGCGCCGTCCCTGACCCGCGTCGGGCGGGGTCCGCGGGCCCGTCCCGTGATGACCTTCCGGGCCCCCTCTCCGGGGGAGGCCGGCGGGGTCGGGAGCAGGCAGTCTTGCCGAACCCCGGGGTCCGCCGACGAAATCACAGACCATCCGCGTCCAGGGCTGGACGTGGAGCCTAGACTGCTGCGGACTTCGTGAAACTGTTCACAAGGAGCCTGATGCGCGCGCCCACCACCACCGGCGCTGCCGCACACCGCGGCAGGCCCGACGCCGATGCGGACATCATCGTCGTCGGTGCCGGGCCGGCGGGATCGACGGCGGCGACGCATCTCGCCCGCGCCGGGCTCGACGTCCTGCTGCTGGAGAAGGCGACGTTCCCGCGGGAGAAGGTCTGCGGCGACGGGCTCACCCCGCGTGGGATGAAGCAGCTCATCGACCTGGGCGTCGACTGCTCGCGCGCCGCGGGGTGGGTGCACAACCGCGGGCTGCGCGTGGTCGGCGGCGGGGTCGGCGTCGAGCTCGACTGGCCGACCTCCGCGGTGTTCCCCGACTTCGGCGCCGTCCGGCCACGGGCCGACCTCGACGACCTGCTGGCCCGGACCGCCCAGCGCGCGGGCGCGCGGCTGCGCGAGAACACCACCGTCACCGGGGCCGTCACCGACGAGCGGACGGGTCGTGTCGTCGGTGTCGCGGGCCACGAGCGCGCCGGGACCGACCGGCGGCCGGTGTCCTTCCGCGCGCCGCTCACCCTGTCCTGCGACGGCGTCTCCGCCAGGGTCGCGCAGAGCGTCGGCATCACCCGCCGCGACGACCGGCCGATGGGCGTGGCCGTGCGTCGCTACTTCACCAGCCCGCGCAGCGACGACGCGTACCTCGAGACGCACCTCGAGCTGTGGGACCGCGCCGATCCCGCGCACCCCGCCCTGCTCCCCGGCTACGGCTGGGTCTTCGGGATGGGCGACGGGACCGCCAACGTCGGCCTCGGCGTGCTGTCCACCACACGCGCAGCCGGCGGTCGCACCGACTACCGGGGGCTGCTGGCGTCGTGGGTCGCCGGCCTGCCCGGCGAGTGGGGCCTGTCCGAGCAGACCGCGACGGGCCCGGCCGCGGGCGCGGGGCTCCCGATGGGCCTCAACAGGACACCGCAGTACCGGCCCGGCATGTTGCTGGTGGGTGACGCGGCAGGCACGGTCAACCCGCTGAACGGCGAGGGCATCGCCTACGCGATGGAGTCGGCGGTGCTCGCGGCGGGCTGCGCGATCCAGGGGATGGCCCGCGAGGGCGCATCCCGGGAGGCGGCGCTCGCGTCGTACCCCGTGCGGCTGGCCGAGGCGCTGGGCCGGTACTACCGGCTCGGCACCGCCGTCGCCCGCCTCGTCGGCAACCCGTCGGTGATGCGGGTGGCGCGCCGGCACGGACTGCCGCGCCGGACCGTGATGGCCGTGCTGCTCAAGCTGATGGCCAACCTCTACGACCCGAGTGAAGGAGGGCTGTCGGACCGGGTCCTCGCCACGATGACCCGGTTGTCACCGAGCTTGAACTAAGGCTGTCCTGACTGCCGTGGTGCGGTCGACCAGACATATGGTCCCCCACCAGGCGGTATCGATCCCGAAGACGCTGATCACAAGTCACCGCACGAAGAAACGGCGAGGGTTGCCCCGATGCTCGATCCCTATCTCCCGCTGGTGCTGATGGCCGTGCTGGCCGGTGCGTTCGCCATCGGATCCGTCGCCGCCGCGCCGCTCGTCGGACCGCGCCGCTACAACCGCGCGAAGCTCGACGCGTACGAGTGCGGTATCGAGCCCTCGCCGCAGCCCGTCGTGGGCGGCGGCCGGATGCCGGTCGCCTACTACCTGACGGCGATGCTGTTCATCCTCTTCGACATCGAGATGGTCTTCCTCTACCCGTTCGCGATCAGTGCCGACCTGCTCGGCCTGTTCGGGCTGGTGGAGATCGTGCTGTTCATCGTCACGGTCGGCTTCGCGTACGTGTACGTGTGGCGTCGCGGCGGCCTGGACTGGAACTGAGGCGGAGTAATGGGTCTCGAGGAGAAGCTGCCCAGCGGCGTCCTGCTCACCAACGTCGAGAAGTTGGTGAACTGGACGCGCAAGTCGTCGCTGTGGCCCGCCACCTTCGGGTTGGCGTGCTGCGCGATCGAGATGATGACCACCGGGGCCCCGCGCTACGACCTCGCGCGGTTCGGCATGGAGGTCTTCCGGGCGTCGCCGCGGCAGGCCGACCTGATGATCGTCGCGGGCCGGGTCAGCAACAAGATGGCGCCGGTCCTGCGCCAGATCTACGACCAGATGCCCGAGCCGCGGTGGGTGCTGGCGATGGGTGTCTGCGCGTCCTCGGGCGGGATGTTCAACAACTACGCGATCGTGCAGGGCGTCGACCACGTCGTGCCCGTCGACATGTACCTGCCGGGCTGCCCCCCGCGGCCGGAGATGCTGATCGACGCGATCCTCAAGATCCACGCGAAGATCATGGACGAGCCGCTCGGGCCCAAGCGCGCGGCCGAGCTGGCGGCGAGCGGGCACAAGACCGAGCTCGTCCCGTCGTCGATCAAGTTCGCGAAGAAGAAGTGAGCCTGCGATGACGGAACGCACGGGTCCCGGCGGCACCGCCGGCACCTCCAAGGACAGCGAGGGCGGCGCGGAGCCGACCGGCGGCGAGCAGTCGTCCGCCCAGCGTGGCGGCGCCGCCGACGAGCAGCACGCCGCGAGCGGCGGCACCGCGCCCGAGCCGAGCGAGGTCGAGCTCGCGGGGCTCGGCGACCAGGCGGTCGAGGGCGGCACCCGTCCCGCGCCCGCGGGCCGCGAGCGGCGGGGCATGTTCGGCGTCCACGGCACCGGCGACACGTCGGGCTTCGGCGGCCTCCGGCTGCCCGCCCACGCGCCGGCCCCGGCCGAGCGCCCCTTCGGCGGCTGGTTCGACGAGGTCGCCGACGACCTCGTCGCCGCGCTCGACGAGCGCGGCACCCGCGGCGCGATCCAGCAGGTCACGATCGACCGCGGCGAGATCACCTTCTACATCGCGGCCGAGCGCATCCTCGAGGTCTGCCGGACGCTGCGCGACGACCCGTCGCTGCGCTACGAGCTGTGCTCGGCGGTCTCGGCGGTCGACTACGGCGTCGACGTGCCGCAACGGCTGCACGTCGTCTACCACCTGCTGTCGATGACCTACCGGCGCCGCATCCGGCTGGAGGTCGCCCTCGACTGGGCGGGCGGCGCGGAGAACCCGCACCTGCCCAGCGTCGTCGAGGTGTACCCGACGGCCGACTGGCACGAGCGCGAGACCTGGGACATGTTCGGGATCGTCTTCGACGGCCACCCGGCGCTGACCCGGATCCTCATGCCCGACGACTGGGACGGCCACCCGCAACGCAAGGACTACCCCCTCGGGGGGATCCCCGTGGAGTACAAGGGCGCGGAGATCCCTCCGCCCGATGAGAGGCGGGCCTACTCGTGAGCACCCCTCCCGAGACCGACGCCTACGCCCCGGAACGCGAGACCACCGAGGGCACGGTCTACACCGTCACCGGTGGTGACTGGGACACGATCACCGACGGCGAGCACGACGAGCGCATCGTCATCAACATGGGCCCGCAGCACCCGTCGACGCACGGCGTGCTCCGGCTCGTGCTCGAGCTCGAGGGCGAGACGGTGACGCAGGCCCGCTCGGTGATCGGCTACCTGCACACCGGCATCGAGAAGAACTGCGAGTACCGGACGTGGACGCAGGGCGTCACGTTCGTCACGCGGGCCGACTACCTGGCGCCGCTGTTCAACGAGGCCGCGTACGTCAAGGGCGTCGAGAAGCTGCTCGGCGTCGAGGTCCCGGAGCGGGCGCAGATCATCCGCGTGATGCTCATGGAGGTCAATCGGATCGGCTCGCACCTGGTGTGCCTGGCCACCGGCGGCATGGAGCTCGGCGCGCTCACCGGCATGACGGCCGGTTTCCGTGAGCGCGAGGAGGTGCTCCACCTCCTGGAGTACCTGACCGGGCTGCGGATGAACCACGCGTACTTCCGGCCCGGCGGGCTCGCGCAGGATCTGCCGGTCGACTGGAAGGAGAAGATCGACGAGTTCCTCGCCGTCTTCCACTCCCGGCTGGGCGACTACGACCGCCTGCTGACGGGCCAGCCGATCTGGAAGCAGCGCCTGCAGGGAGTCGGCTACCTCCCGATCGACGGCTGCCTCGCCCTCGGCGCGACCGGGCCGATCCTGCGCTCCGCGGGCCTGGCCTGGGACCAGCGCAAGGTCGAGCCGTACTGGGGCTACGACCAGTACGACTTCGAGGTGCCCACCGAGACGGGCGCGGACTGCTACTCCCGTTACCTGGTCCGGCTGCACGAGATCCACGAGTCGCTGAAGATCATCAAGCAGGCCGCGGAGCGGCTGGAGCCCGGGCCGGTCATGGTCGAGGACCGCAAGATCGCCTGGCCCGCGCAGCTGTCGATCGGCTCGGACGGGATGGGCAACACCCTCGAGCACGTCCGCAAGATCATGGGTCAGTCGATGGAGTCGCTGATCCACCACTTCAAGCTGGTCACCGAGGGCTTCCACGTCCCGGCCGGGCAGGTCTACACGTGCGTCGAGTCGCCCCGCGGCGAGCTCGGCGTGCACCTGGTCTCCGACGGCGGCACCCGCCCGGTGCGCGTGCACATGCGTGAGCCCAGCTTCGTCAACCTGCAGACCATGCCCGCCATGAGCGAGGGCGGCATGGTCGCCGACGTCATCGCCGCGGTCGCGTCGATCGACCCGGTGATGGGAGGTGTGGACCGGTGACACCGGCCACCGAACGCAGCGGAGTGCCGCGATGACACTGCCCGAGGGCAACCCCGAGATGAACAGCCGCGAGGTGACCGGGCCCGTCGAGGTGACGTGGACGCCCGTGGCCGCCGACGGCCCGATCGTCTCCCCGAGTTACGACGAGGTGACCCGGCAGCGCGCGAAGGAGATCATCGCGCGCTACCCGCAGTCACGCTCGGCGCTGCTGCCGATGCTGCACCTGGTGCAGTCGGTCGAGGGCCACGTCAGCCAGGAGGGCATCCGGTTCTGCGCCGAGCTCCTCGACCTGACGACGGCCGAGGTCTCCGCGGTCGCGACGTTCTACACGATGTACAAGCGCACCCCGTGCGGCGAGCACCTCGTGAGCGTCTGCACCAACACCCTCTGCGCCGCACTGGGTGGCGACGACATCTACGCCCGGCTGCAGGCCCGCCTCGGCACCGAGGACCGGCCGCTGGGCCACGAGGAGACCGCGGGCGAGCCCGGCACGCCCGGGTCGATCACCCTCGAGCACGCCGAGTGCCTCGCGGCCTGCGACCTCGCGCCGGTCATCCAGGTCAACTACGAGTACTTCGACAACCAGACGGTCGAGTCGGCCGAGGAGCTGGTCGACGCGCTGCGTCGCGGCGAGAAGCCGCACCCCACGCGCGGCGCGCCGCTCACCGACCTGCGGACCGTCGAGCTCGAGCTGGCCGGTTTCCACCCCGACCTGGCCGCCGTCGCGGAGGGCCCGTCGATCGCGCCGGAGACCGTCCGCGGCGCCGCACTCGCCGACGAGCGCGGCTGGCAGGCCCCGGCCCGGCCCGCCGAGCACCCGGCACTGCCGCCGCTCCCGGAGAAGAAGTCATGACCGAGAACACGGACACCACCGGGACCGAGTCCCGCCCCGACCCGCTCACCCCGGTGCTGACCCGCCGGTGGCAGCTGGACCGCTCGTGGTCGATCGACACCTACGAGCGGACCGACGGGTACACGGCACTGCGCACCGCGCTGGCCGCGCACCCGGACCAGCTGATCAACCTGGTCAAGGACTCGGGGCTGCGCGGACGCGGCGGCGCCGGCTTCCCGACGGGCATGAAGTGGTCGTTCATCCCGCAGGGCCCGACGGGCGCCGGCGCGAAGCCCAAGTACCTCGTCATCAACGCAGACGAGGGCGAGCCGGGCACGTGCAAGGACATCCCGACGATGATGGCCGACCCGCACTCGCTCATCGAGGGCTGCGTCATCACCAGCTACGCGATCCGCGCGAACTTCTGCGCGATCTACGTGCGGGGCGAGGCACTGCACTGCATCCGCAGGCTGCGCCGTGCCGTCGAGGAGGCCTACGCCAAGGGCTACCTGGGCCGCGACATCCTGGGCAGCGGGTTCGACCTGGACATCGTCGTGCACGCGGGGGCCGGCGCCTACATCTGCGGTGAGGAGACGGCGCTCCTCGACTCGCTGGAGGGCAGGCGTGGCCAGCCGCGGCTCAAGCCGCCGTTCCCGGCCACGTCGGGCCTGTACGCGTCTCCCACAGTGGTGAACAACGTCGAGACGATCGCGTCGGTTCCCGACATCGTCGCGGGCGGCAGCGCGTGGTTCCGGACGATGGGCACCGAGCGCAGCCCCGGCCCCAAGATCTACTCGCTGTCCGGGCACGTCGAGCGGCCCGGCCAGTACGAGGCGCCGCTGGGCACGACGTTGCGCGAGCTGCTGGAGCTGGCGGGCGGCATGAAGGACGGCATCCCGCTCAAGTTCTGGACGCCGGGCGGGTCGTCGACCCCGCTGTTCACGGCCGAGCACCTCGACGTCCCCCTGGACTTCGAGGGCGCGGCCGCGGCCGGGTCGATGCTCGGCACGACGGCCGTCCAGATCTTCAACGAGACCGTCTCGGTCCCGTGGGCGGTCATGAAGTGGACCGAGTTCTACAAGCACGAGAGTTGCGGCAAGTGCACCCCGTGCCGCGAGGGCACCTACTGGCTGGTCCAGATCCTCGAACGGATGGTGCACGGCGAGGGCACGCCCGAGGACGTCGACACGATGCTCGACATCTGCGACAACATCCTCGGCCGCTCCTTCTGCGCTCTCGGTGACGGCGCGACGAGCCCGATCACCAGCGCCATCAAGTACTTCCGCCAGGAGTTCCTCGACCTGATCGCCGCGCAGCCGGCGGTGGCCCGTCCGGAGCAGCTGGCCGACCTGACTGGAGCGAGCGCGTGACTCTCTCTCCCGAGAAGAGCGAGACCAGGCCCGTTCCCGAGGGCCACGTCCGGCTGACGATCGACGGGATCGAGGTCGACGCCCCGCAGGGCGAGCTGCTGATCCGCACGTGCGAGCGCCTCGGCATCATCGTCCCGCGGTTCTGCGACCATCCGCTGCTCGAGCCGGCCGGTGCCTGCCGGCAGTGCCTGGTCGAGGTGGAGATGGGCGGCAGGCCGATGCCCAAGCCGCAGGCCAGCTGCACCATGACGGTGGCCGACGGCATGGTGGTGAAGACCCAGCACACGTCGCCGGTGGCCGACAAGGCCCAGCAGGGCGTCATGGAGCTGCTGCTGATCAACCACCCGCTCGACTGCCCGATCTGCGACAAGGGCGGCGAGTGCCCTCTGCAGAACCAGGCGATGTCGACGGGCCGGACCGACTCGCGGTTCGTCGAGACCAAGCGGACGTTCCCCAAGCCGCTGCCGATCTCGACGCAGGTGCTGCTCGACCGCGAGCGCTGCGTCCTGTGCCAGCGCTGCACCCGGTTCTCCGAGCAGATCGCGGGCGACCCGTTCATCGAGCTGCTCGAGCGCGGCGCGCAGCAGCAGATCGGGGTGGCCGCGGACAAGCCGTTCCAGTCCTACTTCTCCGGCAACACCATCCAGATCTGCCCGGTCGGAGCGCTCACCAGCGCCGCGTACCGGTTCCGCTCCCGCCCGTTCGACCTGGTGTCGACACCGGGGGTGACCGAGCACGACTCCAGCGGCGCGGCGATCCGCACCGACTCCCGGCGGGGCACCGTCATGCGCCGGCTCGCGGGCAACGACCCCGAGGTCAACGAGGAGTGGATCGACGACAAGACCCGCTTCGCGTTCCGCTACCTCACCTCGCCCGCGCGGATCACCCGGCCGCTGGTCCGCGGGGCCGACGGGGTGCTGGCCGAGGCGTCGTGGACCGAGGCGCTGCGCGTCGCGGCCGAGGGCCTGCTGGCCGCGCGGGCCGAGGGCGGGATCGGGGTGCTCCCCGGTGGCCGGCTGACCGTCGAGGACGCCTACGCCTACGCCAAGTTCGCCCGCGCCGCCGCGCACACCAACGACGTCGACTTCCGCGCCCGCCCGCACAGCGCGGAGGAGCTGGAGTTCCTGGCGGCCACCGTCGTCGGGACGACGCCGGAGACCGGCGTGACCTTCTCGGCCCTGGAGGCGGCTCCGGCCGTGCTCACCGTCGGGCTCGACCCGGAGGAGGAGGCGGCGGTCGTCTTCCTCCGGCTGCGCAAGGCCGTCCGCAAGCACGGCCAGCGCGTGTTCCAGCTGGGCCAGTGGAGCACCCCGGGCGTCGAGAAGACCGAGGCGACGCTGATCCCGGCAGTGCCGGGCGGCGAGGCCGCGGTGCTGCGCGAGCTGGCCGCGGGCGGCGGTGAGCTCGTCGACGCGCTGAGCGCGACCGGCGCGGTCGTGCTCGTCGGCGAGCGGGCGGCCGAGGTCTCGGGCCTCTACTCCGCGGTCGCGGAGCTCGCGACGCGCACCGGCGCGAAGATCGCGTGGGTGCCGCGCCGGGCCGGCGACCGCGGCGCGCTCGAGGCCGGAGCCGTGCCGACGCTGCTGCCCGGCGGCCGCGCGGTCACCGACGCGGCCGCGCGCGCCGAGGTCGAGCAGGCCTGGGGCCTGGCGGCCGGGACGATCCCGGCCGAGCCCGGTCGCGACGCCGACGAGATCCTCGCCGCCGCGGCCGACGGCGTGCTGTCGGCCCTGGTCGTCGGCGGGGTCGACCCGCACGACCTGGCCGACCCGGCGGCGGCGCTGGAGGCCGTCGCGGCGGTCGGTTTCGTCGTCAGCCTGGAGATCCAGCGGTCGGCGGTGACCGAGCTCGCCGACGTCGTGCTCCCGGTGGCGCCCGACGTGCAGCGCGCCGGCAGCTACGTCAACTGGGAGGGCCGCCGCCGCGAGTTCGGCGTCACCCTCGACGCGACGGGCGTGCTGCCCGACTGCCGGGTGCTCGACACCCTGGCCGTCGAGATGGACGTCGACCTGTTCACTCAGACCTCGGCCGCCGCGGGCGGCGACATGGCCCGGCTCGGGTCGGTCGCCGCGTCCGGCGCGGTGCCGACGGTCGGTGCGGCCGACGCGGCCGCCCCCGGCTACGGCCAGGCGGTCCTCGCGACGTGGCGCCAGCTCGTCGGCAGCGGCTCGTTGTCGATCGACGAGCCACACCTGGCCGGCACGGCCCGGCCCGCGGTGGTGCGGGTCAACGGCGCGACGGCCGAGCGGCTCGGCCTCGCCGAGGGTGCGCCCGCCACGGTTCGCACCGCCCGCGGTGCGGTGACCCTGCCCGTCGCCTTCGCGGACCTGCCCGACGGCGTGGTGTGGCTCCCGGCGAACCCGGTGGACGCTCCCGGCGTCCGCTCGGTCCTCGGCGCGGGCCACGGCGACCTGGTCGGCGTCACCGGCGCCGGCAACCTTGACGGAGGTGCGGCGTGACCCCCACCCAGCAGCTGCTGGCCGACGACCCGATCTGGATCATCATCATCAAGGTCGTCGGGCTCTTCGCGCTCGGCGTCGTGCTGACGCTCTTCATGATCAACTGGGAGCGCAAGGTCGTCGGCCGGATGCAGCAGCGTCCCGGTCCGAACCGGGTCGGGCCCGGTGGCTGGCTCCAGTCCCTCGCGGACGGCCTGAAGCTGGCCTTCAAGGAAGACATCATGCCGACGCTCGCCGACAAGCGGGTGTACTTCATCGCCCCGGCGATCTCGTGCATCCCGGCGTTCATCGCCTTCTCGGTGATCCCGTTCGGCGGTGAGGTCTCGATCTTCGGCGAGCGCACGGTGCTGCAGCTGGTCGACCTCCCTGTCGGCGTGCTCGTCGTGCTGGCGTGCTCGTCGATCGGCGTCTACGGCATCGTGCTCGGCGGCTGGGCCTCCGGCTCGCCGTACTCCCTGCTGGGAGCGCTCCGCTCGGCCGCGCAGGTCATCTCCTACGAGATCGCGCTCGGCCTGTCGATCGTCGCCGTCATCCTCTACAGCGGCTCGATGTCGACCGCCGACATCGTCGCCTCGCAGAGCGGCGGCTGGTACGTGTGGCTGCTCATCCCGAGCTTCGTCGTCTTCGTGATCTCGATGGTCGGCGAGACCAACCGGGCGCCGTTCGACCTCCCCGAGGCCGAGTCCGAGCTGGTCGGCGGCTTCCACACCGAGTACACGTCGCTGAAGTTCGCGCTGTTCTTCCTGGCCGAGTACGTCAACATGGTGACCGTCTCGGCGATGGCCACGACGCTGTTCCTCGGCGGCGGCCAGATCCCGTGGCTCGGCCACATCTGGTCGGGCTTCGACAACGGCTGGTTCCAGTTCCTCGCCTTCATCGTGAAGACGCTGGCGTTCCTGTTCGTCTTCATCTGGCTGCGCGGGACGCTGCCCCGGATGCGCTACGACCAGTTCATGCGCCTGGGCTGGAAGTGCCTGGTGCCGCTGAGCCTGCTGTGGATCCTGCTGATCTTCGCGGTCCGGGCGTGGCGGCAGAGCCCGGCGGGCGACGTCCCGACCCTGCTGGTCGCGGGCGGGATCGTGCTGGCCGTCGTACTGGTCGTCGCCTTCCTGGTGCCCGACCGCAAGAGCTCCGACCCGGAGCCGATCGAGCTCGGCTCCGACTACCCGGTGCCACCACTGGACCTCTCGGTCCCGACGCCACCACGTGCGCGCACCCGGCCCGTCGCCCCCGCGGCCGGCCGCGAGCCCGCCTCGGTCGCCGCCGGCGAGCACGGGAAGGAGAACGAGTAGATGTCCGAGTTCGTCGACTTCTTCAAGGGCTTCGGCGTCACCTTCTCGACGATGTTCAAGAAGGTCGTCACCGAGGAGTACCCGGAGGACTTCCCGCCGGCGGCCCCGCGCTACCACGGCCGCCACCAGCTCAACCGGCATCCCGACGGCCTCGAGAAGTGCGTCGGCTGCGAGCTGTGCGCCTGGGCCTGCCCGGCTGACGCGATCTTCGTCGAGGGCGGGGACAACACCGAGGAGGCGCGCTACTCCCCGGGTGAGCGCTACGGCGCCGACTACCAGATCAACTACCTGCGCTGCATCGGCTGCGGGCTGTGCATCGAGGCGTGCCCGACGCGCTCGCTGACGATGACCAACTTCTACGAGCTCGCCGACGACAACCGGCAGGACCTGATCTACACCAAGGAGCAGCTGCTTGCGCCGCTGCTGCCCGGCATGGAGCAGCCGCCGCACCCGATGCGCCTGGGTGACGACGAGCAGGACTACTACGTGCAGGGGCCGAAGCTCGCCCGCGCCTCCGCGGCCGGCGAGAAGATCGACAACGACCCTGTCGGGGAGCAGGTCCGATGATCACCACGCTCGCGCAGGCGGCCGCCGACTCCGGCGGGCCGATGACGCTCGGCGAGTCCATCGCCTTCTGGATCCTCGGCATCGTCGCGCTCGGCGGCGCGCTCGGGATGGTGTTCGCGCGCAACGCCGTGCACTCGGCGCTCTTCCTCGTCATGACGATGCTGAGCCTCGGCATCCTCTACATCGTCCAGCAGGCGCCGTTCCTCGGGTTCGTGCAGATCATCGTCTACACGGGCGCCGTGATGATGCTGTTCCTGTTCGTGCTGATGCTGGTCGGCCGCGACAGCTCCGACTCCGTCGTCGAGGTGCTGCGCGGACAGCGGATCGCGGGCCTGCTGCTGGGCCTGGGACTCGCCCTCCTGCTCGTCGCGGCGGTCGCCCGGTCGCTGACCTCGGTCACCCCCGCCGGCCTCGGCGCGAACCTGCAGGGATCGAACAACAACCTGCCCGGCCTGGGCCGGCTGATCTTCACCGACTACCTGCTCCCGTTCGAGCTGACGTCGGCGCTGCTGATCACCGCCGCGCTCGGCGCCATGGTCCTCGCGCACGCGCAGACGAAGTCGCACGAGAAGCGCGGCCAGCGCGCGACGGTGCTGGCCCGGCTGCGCGGCGAGCACGCCCGCGTCTCGCCGCTGCCGGGCCCCGGTGTGTTCGCGACGGCCAACTCCGTCGCGGTGCCCGCCCTGCTCCCCGACGGTTCGGTCGCCCCGGAGTCGCTCTCCGACATCATCGAGTCGACGCCCGTCGAGGAGATCGAGCAGGCGCCCGCCGACCCGCACGCCCTCACCGGCGGTACCCCCTCGCAGGACGGTGACCGATGACCCCGACGTACTACCTGCTGCTCTCGGCGCTGTTGTTCGCCATCGGCGCCGTGGGTGTGCTGGTGCGCCGCAACGCGATCGTCGTGTTCATGTGCATCGAGCTCATGCTCAACGCGGTGAACCTGACGCTCGTGACGTTCTCGCGGATCAACGGCCAGCTCAACGGCCAGGTCATGGCGTTCTTCGTCATGGTCGTCGCCGCGGCCGAGGTCGTCGTCGGGCTCGCGATCATCATGTCGATCTTCCGCACGCGCCGGTCCGCCTCGGTGGACGACGCCAACCTGCTCAAGTACTAGGAGCTCCCCGTGCCCACCCAGCTCCCCGAAGCGGGGCAAGTCGCGGCTGCGAGCGGTGTCGCCTCGCTCGCGTGGCTGCTCGTGGTACTGCCGGCCCTCGGCGCGCTGATCCTGTTCCTCGCCGGACGGCGCGCCGACCGCTGGGGCCACTGGCTCGGCGTCCTGACGGTCGTCGCGGCGTTCGTCGTCGGCCTGCTGATCTTCCTCGACACCACCTCGCTCGACCCGGCGCAGCGCACCCGTGAGGTGTCGGTCTACGAGTGGATGTCGGTCGGCGGCCTGCACGTCGACTTCGGACTGCGGCTCGACCCGCTGTCGCTGACGTTCGTGCTGCTGATCACCGGCGTCGGTGCGCTGATCCACATCTACTCGACCGGCTACATGAGCCACGACCCCGGCCGGCGGCGCTTCTTCGCGCAGTTGAACCTGTTCGTCGCGGCGATGCTCGTGCTGGTCCTCGGCAACAACTTCGTGATGCTCTACCTCGGCTGGGAGGGCGTCGGTCTCGCGTCCTACCTGCTGATCGGCTTCTACCAGGACCGCCCCTCCGCGGCGACGGCCGCCAAGAAGGCGTTCCTGATGAACCGCGTCGGCGACGTCGGGCTGGCGCTGGCGATCTTCCTGATCTGGCAGAACCTCGGCACGACGCAGTACACCGAGGTCTTCGCCCGCATCGGCGAGGTCCCGCCGGGCACGGTCCTGGCGATCACGATCCTGCTGCTCCTGGGTGCCTGCGGTAAGTCCGGCCAGTTCCCGCTGCAGGCCTGGCTCCCGGACGCGATGGAGGGCCCGACGCCGGTCTCGGCGCTCATCCACGCGGCGACGATGGTCACCGCGGGCGTCTACCTCATCGCCCGCGCCAACCCGATCTACGACCTGTCGACGAACGGCAGGCTGGTCGTGGCGCTCATCGGGGTGATCACGCTGCTGATCGGCGCGATCATCGGCTGCGCCTACGACGACATCAAGAAGGTGCTCGCCTACTCCACGGTCAGTCAGATCGGGTACATGATCCTGGCCGTCGGGCTCGGGCCGGCCGGCTACGCGCTGGGCATCGCGCACCTGCTGGCGCACGGCTTCTTCAAGGCCGGGCTGTTCCTCGGCGCCGGTTCGGTCATGCACGCCATGAACGACGACGTCGACATGCGCCGCTACGGCGGCCTCGCACGGTTCATGCCGATCACGTTCGTGACGTTCGGGCTGGGCTACCTCGCGCTGATCGGCTTCCCGTTCCTGTCCGGCTACTACACCAAGGACGCGATCATCGAGGCCGCGTTCGGCCAGCCGGGCTGGCAGGGCTGGGTGTTCGGGCTCGTCGCGGCGATCGCCGCGGGTCTGACCGCGTTCTACATGACGCGACTGATGATCATGACGTTCTTCGGCAAGAAGCGCTGGCAGGACATCAAGTCCCCGGACGGCCACGACTACCACCCGCACGAGGCGGGCCCGGCGATGACCGGCCCGATGATCGTGCTGGCCATCGGCTCGGTGTTCGCGGGCTTCCTGCTCACCCAGGGCGGCCGGCTCGCGACGTGGCTCACGCCGACGCTCGGCCCGCTCGAGGAGTCCCCCGGCGGGGGCATGCCGCACGCCGTCGTCCCGTGGCTGGTACTCGGGCTCTCGGCGCTCGGTGTGCTGCTGGCCTACCTGTTCGTCGGCCGCCGGCCCACCCCGGTCGAACGTCCGGTGCACGTCTCGCTGCCCGTCCAGGCCGCCCGTAGGGACCTCTACGCCAACGCGATCAACGAGGCACTGATCGCGCGGCCGGGCGTCTGGCTCACCCGGGCGCTGGTGTTCCTGGACAACAAGGGTGTCGACGGCATCGTCAACGGCACGGCCGCCACGCTCGGCGGCTCGTCCGGCCGGCTGCGCAGGCTGCAGACCGGTTTCGTCAGGTCCTACGCGCTGAGCATGCTCGGCGGGTCCGTCCTCGTCATCGCGGCGCTGCTGGCGGTGAGGTTCGCATGAGTGGGGGCTCCGTGCTTCTCGTCGTCCTGCTGCTCGTGCCGCTCGTCGGCGCGGCGCTGGTCGGCCCGATCAAGGACCAGGCCACGGCCAAGTGGTCCGCGGTCGTGGTCTCGGTCGTCGAGCTGGTGCTCGTCGTCATCACGTGGTTCGCGTACTCGGTGCCGGCGGCGCAGAACGGCGCCCGGTTCCAGCTCGAGCTCTCCGTCGAGTGGATCCCGGCGTTCGGTACGCGCTTCGCGCTCGGCATCGACGGCTTCGCGCTCGTCATGCTGGCGATCACCGCGGTGCTCGTGCCGATCGTGCTCGCGTTCTCCTGGAACGAGAAGCTCCCGGAGGGGCGCACGCAGGGCGGGTTCTTCTCGCTGATCCTCGCGACCCAGGGCCTGCTGGTCGGGGTCTTCGCGGCGACCGACGTCTTCCTGTTCTACGTGTTCTTCGAGGCGATGCTCATCCCGATGTACTTCCTGATCGGGCGCTTCGGCGGCCCGCGCAGGCAGTACGCCGCGGTGAAGTTCTTCCTGTACTCGCTGCTCGGCGGGTTGATCATGCTCGCCTCGGTGATCGGGCTCTACGTCGTCAGCGGCAACAAGCTGGGCCAGGGCACGTTCACCTGGGTCGAGCTGCAGAAGATGGCGGCGTCGCTGCCGGAGAGCACCCAGATCTGGCTGTTCCTCGGCTTCTTCGTCGCGTTCGCGATCAAGGCGCCGCTGGTGCCGTTCCACACCTGGCTGCCCGACGCCGGCGCCGAGGCACCGGTCGGCGCGGGTGTGCTGCTCGTCGGCGTCCTCGACAAGGTCGGCACGTTCGGCTTCCTGCGCTACTGCCTGCCGCTGTTCCCGCTGGCCTCGCAGAAGCTCGCGCCCCTGGTGCTGACGCTGGCCGTGATCGGCATCCTCTACGGCGGGCTGCTGGCCGTCGGTCAGACCGACATGAAGCGCTTCGTGTCCTACACCTCGATCGCGCACTTCGGCTTCATCGCGCTCGGCATCTTCGCCTTCTCGACGCAGTCGTTCAGCGGCTCGGTGCTCTACATGGTCAACCACGGCATCTCGACGGGCATGCTGTTCATCGTCGTCGGGCTCGTCATCGCCCGCGGCGGGTCGCGGCTCGTCGGGGACTACGGCGGCGTGCACAAGGTGGCGCCGCTGCTGGCCGGGGTGTTCCTCCTCGCCGGGCTGTCGTCGCTGGCGCTGCCGGGCACCAACTCGTTCGTGAGCGAGTTCCTGGTGCTGCTGGGCTCGTTCCCGCGTCAGCCCGTCTACACGATCCTCGCGACGGTGGGCATCATCTTCGCGGCGCTCTACGTGCTCTGGATGTACCAGCGCACGATGCAGGGCCCGCTGCGCGGCAACGCCGTGCTCGCCGCGCTCGGCGGCGGCCGTGGCGACGGCCCCGGCACCATGATCGACCCGGCTGTCGCCGCCGACCGCGGCGCCACCGGCTTCCCCGACCTGTCCAAGCGGGAGATCGGGGTCCTGACGCCGCTCGTCGTGCTGATCCTGGTGCTGGGCTTCCTGCCCGGGCCGGTGCTCGACGTGATCAACCCGACGGCGGCCGCCACGATGTCCGAGGTCGGTCTCGCCGACCCGGTGGGAGGGGTGTCCCGGTGACCCCGGTTCTTCTCGCGCAGGCGCCCGCGCCGATCTCGGCGCCGGCGATCGACTACGCGGCGATCGCGCCGGTGCTGATCGTGCTGGGCGGCGCCTGCGTCGCGGTGCTCGTCGAGGCGTTCCTGCCCCGGCACCAGCGCTGGCCCGTCCAGGTCGCGCTGAGCCTCGTCGTGCTCGCCGCGGCGGGCATCACCCTCGGTGTCTACGCGGGCGGCAGCCCCACCGGCCTGACGACGCTGGGCGACGCGCTCGCCGTCGACCAGCCGACGCTGTTCCTGTGGGGCACGCTGCTGATTCTCGGGCTGGGCAGCATCCTGCTGCTGGCCGACCGCTCGGTGGAGCCCGGCGGGGCGTTCATCGCGTCGTCGGTGGCCAGGGCGGCCGTCGCCGGTGGCGGGACGGGCACCAGCGGCTCGGCCGGGGTCGGCGGCGCCGCGGACGACGACCGCGACTACGGCGAGCCCGGCACCGCGCCGACGATGCAGACCGAGGTCTTCCCGTTCGCCCTGTTCGCGCTCGGCGGCATGATGACCTTCGTCGCGGCCAACGACCTGCTGACGATGTTCATCGGTCTCGAGGTGCTCTCGCTGCCGCTGTACCTGATGTGCGGGCTGGCGCGCAGGCGCCGGCTGCTCTCGCAGGAGGCGGCGGTCAAGTACTTCCTGCTCGGCGCGTTCGCGTCGGCGTTCTTCCTCTACGGCCTGGCACTGCTCTACGGCTACGCGGGCTCGGTGCGGCTCACCGCGATCGCGCAGGCCGCCGCCGGCACCGACCGCTCCGACACGCTGCTGTTCGGCGGACTCGCGCTGCTCGTCGTCGGGCTGCTGTTCAAGGGCTCGGTCGGTCCGTTCCACACCTGGACGCCGGACGTCTACCAGGGCGCCCCGACGCCCGTCACGGCGTTCATGGCCGCCTGCACCAAGGTCGCCGCGTTCGGCGCGATCACCCGCGTGTTCTTCGTCGCGTTCGGCGACACCCGCTGGGAGTGGCGCGGCGTGCTGTGGGCCGTGGCGATCGTCTCCATGGTGATCGGTGCCGTGCTCGGTCTCACACAGACCGACGTCAAGCGGATGATCGCGTACTCGTCGATCGCGCACGCGGGCTTCCTGCTGCTCGGTGCGATGTCGATCACGGAGCAGGGCGTCTCCGGGACGCTGTTCTACCTGCTGGCCTACGGGTTCACCACGCTCGCGGTCTTCGGCGTCATCTCGCTGGTCCGCGACGCCGACGGCGAGGCCACGCACCTGTCCCAGTGGGCAGGGCTGGCGAAGAGATCACCGCTACTCGCGGGGGTGATGTCGTTCCTGCTGCTCGCGCTCGCAGGAATCCCGTTGACCAGCGGTTTCACGGCGAAGTTCGCGGTGTTCTCCGCCGCCCTCCAGGACGGGATGGCCCCGCTGGTGGTCATCGCGCTGGTGGCCAGCGCCGTGGCGGCGTTCTTCTACCTGCGGGTCATCGTGCTCATGTACTTCAACGAGCCGGCGCCCGACGGGCCCACCGTCACCGTCCCCGGAGCCTTCACCACGGCCGCCATCACCCTCGGTGTCATTGTGACGCTGCTGCTGGGCATCGTCCCGTCGCTGGCGCTCGGGATGGCCTCGGGCGGCCCGTTCGTCGGATGACTTCGTAGGCTGAAGGGGTGGAGACGCACATCGTCGCGGGAGTCGAGGTCGGAGACCCCGTACTGGCCGCCGTCACGACCGACGGCCTGAAGCGGGTCGAAGACCTCCTGCACCGCGAGGTGCAGGCCGACTACCACTTCGTCGCGGAGACGTCGCTGCACCTGATCGACGCCGGGGGCAAGCGGTTCCGGCCGCTGTTCACGCTGCTCTCGGCGCAGGTCGGCCCGAATCCGGACAACGACGACGTGATCACCGCGGCGGCCGTCGTGGAGCTGGTGCACCTGGCCACGCTCTACCACGACGACGTGATGGACTCCGCCACGATGCGCCGCGGCGCGGAGAGCGCCAACTCGCGCTGGGACAACACCGTCGCCATCCTCACCGGCGACTTCCTGTTCGCGCACGCGTCGCGGCTCGTGGCCGACCTCGGGCCCGACGCGGTGCGCATCATCGCCGAGACGTTCGCCGAGCTGGTGACGGGTCAGATGCGCGAGACCCGCGGCCCGGCCGAGGGCGACGACCCGGTCGAGCACTACCTGCGCGTCGTCGCCGAGAAGACGGGCTCGCTGATCGCGACCTCCGGGCGCTACGGCGGGATGTTCTCCGGCTGCACGCCGGAGCAGACCGAGTCGCTGCGCCGCTTCGGCGCGACGATCGGTACCGCCTTCCAGATCTCCGACGACGTCATCGACATCGCGTCGCCCTCCGACGACTCGGGCAAGACCCCTGGCACCGACCTGCGCGAGGGTGTCCAGACCCTGCCGATGCTCTACGCGCTGCAGGAGCCGCGGGCCGGCCGGCTGCGGCAGCTGCTGGCGCGCCCGATCAGCGACGACGCCGAGGTCGAGGAGGCGCTCGACCTCCTGCGCACGGGCCCCGGGCTCGACCGCTCGCGCGAGACCCTGGCGCGCTACGCCGAGGCCTCCCGCGAGCAGCTCGCGATCCTCCCCGACTGCGCGGCGACCAGCGCACTGGCCACGCTCACGGCCTACGTCGTCGAACGCACGGGCTGATCACGAGCGCCGGAGGCGTGCCGTTTCGGCGCGCGACCGCGGTCGCCGCTGGTCACGCGGCGGCGAGGCGGCGGTGGCGCGTCGGCGGCGGTCGGTGTGCAGCATGTCGACGCTGAACACCGCGAGAGCCACCCAGACCAGGCCGAACCCGATCCAGCGGCCGGCGGGCATGTCCTCGTGCGCCACGACGACGGCGTAGAGGAACTGCAGGACCGGGTTCACGTACATCAGCAGGCCGGTGACGGTCAACGGCACGCGGCGCGCCCCGATGCCGTAGAGCAGCAGCGGAGCCACCGTCGCGAACCCGGACGCGACCATCAGTGCCGCGTGGCCCGCGCCGTGCGTCGCGAAGGTGCCGTGCCCGGTGACGACGAGGACCACGGCGACGGTGAGTGCGATCGGGCCCAGCACGATGCCCTCGGCGGTGAGCCCCGCGGTGGCGCCGACCGGCACCGTCTTCTTGATCAGCCCGTAGAGGCCGAACGACACCGAGAGCACGATCGCGATCCACGGGATCCGGCCGTTCTCGATCGCGACGACGGCGACGGCCACCGCGCCGACGGCGACCGCCACCCACTGCGCGGGCCGCAGCCGCTCCCGCAGCACGAACACCCCCAGCAGCACACTGACGAGCGGGCTGACGAAGTAGCCGAGCGCGGCGTCGAGCACCCACCCGAGCTGCACGGCGACGATGAACCCGCCCCAGTTCAGGGTGATGAGGAGCGCGCCGGTGGCGATCGCGGACCAGGTGCGGGCGCGCAGGCCGCGCAGCTCGCCCCAGCCGTGCACGAAGGTCAGGACCCCGAACATGATCAGCGTCGTCCACACGATGCGCTGGGCGAGGATCTCCACCGGGCCCGCGGGGGCCATGGCGGCCCAGAACGCCGGGAGCAGCCCCCACAGCGTGTTCGCGACGACCGCCGCGGCGATGCCCCTGCCGTCGAGCCGGGTGGCGACGGCACCGCCGCGGGGACCGGGCGGGGCGTCGGAACTCACCGGTCCATCAGAACATCCGGGTGGGTGCCGCGCCGTCGTGAAGCCGGTCACCGGCCGGACCCGGGCGTGCTCGGGCGGCCTCTCAGCCGGTGCGGCCCACCCCCCTCGACCAGCTCGCGGACGCGGGCGGCGCAACCCCAGGAGAGGCTGACGCCGTTGCCACCGTCGCCGTAGTCGTGCACGACGAGCGCGGACCCCAGCCGCTCCGCGTCGCGCGCGCGGCGCTCGTGAAGCCCGCGGGGACGGCCGCCGGGTCGACGGCGCGCAGGTCGGGGATGATCCGGGCCTGCGGGGGGATCTCGTCGAAGCCGGGGACGGCGCTCACCGACAACGAGGGGATCAGCCGGACGCCGGACGCGGGGTCGGTGGCGAGCTCCTGGAAGACGCCGAGCGAGTGCACGGTCCAGGCGTGGGTGTCGGCCATCGGCTCCTGGAACGACGGCCCCCACAGGGCCCCGGCGACCACCGATGTCGTCTCCAGGGGAGGCCGGTCGGCGCGGACGGTGACGTCGTGGCCGGCCTCGGCGAGGGTGACGGCGGCGGTCAGCCCGATCACCCCGGCTCCGACGACGAGAACGCTGCTCATGCGAGCCACCCTGCCCGGCCCGGGGCCGGCCGTCGTGGACGAACGAGAACCGCGGGAGGAACGGAACCGACAGGACGCCGACGACAGCGGAGCGTGATGTCGTCGTAACCCGGACATGGTGGGATGCGCGTGAGCGCCGTCACCCGGACGGCCGGCGGGAGGACTGGGACTCGATGGGCTCGCACGCCGCGCGCTCCGGGCGGTTCCTCTCGGTGTGGTTGCCCGCGGTGGTGTTGGTTCCCGCGGTGCTGGCGGGGGTCGCGCTGCTGTGGCCGGGTCCGCGGATCGGGGAGGACGTCGGCTCCCGCGCGTCGGCGGCGCTGACCGCGGCCGGGCTCGCCGGGGTCCGCGTCGCGGTCTCGGGCCGCGACGTCGCGCTCACCGAGGTCCCCTCGGGCGCCGTCGACCGGGCCCGCGAGATCGTGGCCGGGGTCGCCGGCGTGCGGTCGGTCGAGGCGGCCCCGGGCGTACCGGACGGGCTGCCGGCACCCGCGCCGCCGGGAGCCGCGGCCGAGCTGGCGGCACTGGTCGCGGCTGCGCCGGTGACGTTCGCGGCCGACAGCGCGGTGCTCGACGGCGCGGCCGCGGAGACGGTGGCCGGCGTCGGGCGGTGGCTCGTCGCGCATCCCGACGTACGGGTCCGGCTGACCGGCCACGCCGCCGACACCCCCGGCCCGGCCGAGGTGGCGCTGGCGCTGTCGCAGCAACGGGCGCAGGCGGTCGCGGAGGCGTTGCGCGCCAGCGGTGTCGACCCCTCCCGCGTCAGCGCCCGCGGGGTGGGCGACGCCGACCCGTTGCCCACCCCGGCAGCGAGCAGGCGGGTCGAGATCGGCGTCGGGTAGGAGGTCGGGGATGGCGTGGCTGTTCGGTGAGGTCTGGCTCCTGTGCCTGGTGGCGTTCCTGCTGGGTGCGGCGGTCACGTGGGTGGCGTTCGTGGTGCCGGCCCGGCGCGCGGTGCGTCGTCGGGCGACGTTCGGTCACGGCTGGACCGCAGCCGCCCCGACGACGCCCTCGCGGGGCCTCGCGCGGCCGGTGACCGCGCGACCCACGCCGACGCCGGAGCCGCCGGGTGGGCCCGGCTCGGCCCTCGCGGCTCTCGACGCCTGGGACGGTCCCGTCGGCGGTCGCCCGGGCAGCGCCGAGGCGGCGCTCGGCGCCCTCGACGAGCTGGGCGTCGGACGGCCCCGGGAGCAAGCCGGCCCCGAGCCCGCGGACGCGCGCCGTCCCGCGGACGACGCCTGACAACGACCGCGGCCCCGCCGCCTCGCACGACGCCTGACGAGGAGCGCGGGCCCACCCCGGACGCACGTCGGGCGCGCCCCCCGAGGAGACGCGCCCGACGTCGGCAGGAGTGGATCAGCCTGCGACCGTCCAGGTGTCGCGGCCGTTGAGCAGCGACTGCAGGTCGGCCGAGCCCTTCTCCTTGGCGGCGGCCACCTGGCTGCGGGCGGCGTCGTCGTAGGTGCTGCGGTTGACGTCGCGGAAGATGCCGGTGACCGTGTGGTTGAGGTCCTGGTCCGACAGCCGCGACAGCGCGAAGGCCAGCTCGTGGTTGCCCGCGTCGTGCACGAGGATCCGCGACGGGTCGACCGACGCCGCCTCGACGACCTTCAGCGTCAGCCCGTCGGCCACCACGGCGTGCGTGCCCAGCCCGTCCTCGGCCGCGGGGCCGAAGCGGATGGGCTCGCCGTGGGTCAGCGGGATGAGGCGGTTCTCCTTGTCGTCCTTGCGCAGGACGTCGAAGCTGCCGTCGTTGAAGATCGGGCAGTCCTGCAGGATCTCGACCAGTGCGGTGCCGCGGTGCGCGGCGGCCGCGCCCAGGACCGCGGTGAGGTTCTTGCGGTCGGAGTCGATCGCCCGGCCGACGAACGTCGCGTCCGCGCCCAGCGCCACCGAGATCGGGTTGAAGGGGTGGTCGATCGAGCCCATGGGCGTGGACTTGGTGACCTTGCCCTGTTCCGAGGTGGGCGAGTACTGGCCCTTGGTCAGCCCGTAGATCCGGTTGTTGAACAGCAGGATCTTGAGGTTGACGTTGCGGCGCAACGCGTGGATCAGGTGGTTGCCGCCGATGGACAGCGCGTCGCCGTCGCCGGTGACGACCCAGACCGACAGGTCGGGCCGGGTGATGGCCAGGCCCGAGGCGATCGTCGGGGCCCGCCCGTGGATCGAGTGCATCCCGTAGGTGTTGAGGTAGTACGGGAAGCGGCTCGAGCAGCCGATGCCGGAGATGAAGACGGTGTTCTCGCGCTTGATCCCCAGCGTCGGCAGGAACGACCGGACGGCGGCGAGCACGGCGTAGTCGCCGCAGCCGGGACACCACCGGACCTCCTGGTCGGAGGTGAAGTCCTTGGCGGACTGGGGATGCTCGGCCGTGGGCACGTTGTCGAGCCCGCCGATCCCGGGCAGCCCGAGGTCGACGAGCGCGCCGAGCGCCGGCGCGATCTGCTGGTCGGTCATTCGTCCACTCCCTGTGGGGCGGGGCCGCGTTCCCCGGACGACGGATGGCTGCCGTCGAGGTAGCCGAGGAACACGTCCTGCAGCTCCTCGGCCTTGAACGGCAGGCCCGACACCTTGGTGTAGGACTGCGCGTCGACGAGGTAGCGCGCCCGCAGCAGCATGACGAGCTGGCCGAGGTTCATCTCGGGCACCAGCACCGTGCGGTAGCTGCGCAGCAGCTCCCCGAGGTTGGCCGGGAACGGGTTGAGGTTGCGCAGGTGCAACGTCGCGATCTTGTGGCCCATGCCGCGGACCCGGCGGGCCCCCGCGACGATCGGGCCGAACGTCGAGCCCCAGCCGACGACGAGGACGTCCGCGTCGCCGCTCGGGTCGTCGACCTCCGCGTCGGGGACCCGGATGCCGCCGATCTTCTCCGCGCGCAGCCGGACCATGCGGTCGTGGTTGTCGGGCTCGTAGCTGATCGAGCCGCGGCCGTCGGCCTTCTCCAGGCCGCCGATGCGGTGCTCGAGCCCGGGGGTGCCCGGCACGGCCCACGGCCGGGCCAGGGTGTCGGCGTCGCGCAGGTAGGGCCAGAACTCGTCGGACCCGTCCGGGGCGTTCGGCTCGGTCGCGAAGTTCGGGTCGACGGTCCCCAGCGCGGAGGCGTCGGGCACCTTCCACGGCTCCGAGCCGTTGGCCAGCGCCCCGTCGGAGAGCAGGATCACCGGGGTGCGGTAGGTGACCGCGATCCGGGCCGCCTCGATCGCCGCGTCGAAGCAGTCGCCGGGGCTGCGCGGGGCGATGATCGGCAGCGGGGCCTCGCCGTTGCGGCCGAACATGGCCTGCAGCAGGTCGGCCTGCTCGGTCTTGGTCGGCAGCCCCGTCGAGGGACCGCCGCGCTGCACGTCGACGATCAGCAGCGGCAGTTCGAGCGCCACGGCCAGGCCGATCGTCTCGGACTTGAGCGCGACCCCGGGACCCGACGTCGTGGTGACGCCGAGCGACCCGCCGAAGCTCGCCCCCAGGGCGGCGCCGACGCCGGCGATCTCGTCCTCGGCCTGGAACGTCGTGACGTTGAAGGCCTTGTGCTTGGACAGCTCGTGGAGGATGTCCGACGCCGGGGTGATCGGGTAGGAGCCGAGGAACACCGGCAGGCCGGTGACCCGGCCGGCGGCGACGATCCCGTACGCCAGCGCGGTGTTGCCGGTGATCTGGCGGTACGTGCCGGGCTGCAGCTTCGCGGGCGCGACCTCGTAGGTGACCGCGAACGACTCGGTCGTCTCCCCGTAGGCGTGTCCGGCGCGGAATGCGAGGATGTTGGCCTCGGCCAGTTCGGGACGCTTGGCGAACTTCTCGCGCAGGAACCGCTCGGTGCCCTCGCTGGGCCGGTGGTACATCCAGGAGAGCAGGCCGAGGGCGAACATGTTCTTCGCGCGCTCGGCGTCCTTCTTGGAGAGCCCGGTCTCCTCCAGCGCGCCGCGGGTCAGCGTGGCCATCGCGACGGGGTGGACCTGGTAGGGCTCCAGCGAGCCGTCCTCGAGCGGATCGGCGTCGTAGCCGATCTTGGTGAGGTTGCGCTTGGTGAACTCGTCGGTGTTGACGATGAGGATGCCGCCGGCCGGCAGGTCGCCGATGTTGGCCTTGAGCGCGGCCGGGTTCATCGCGACGAGCACGTCCGGCCGGTCGCCGGGGGTGACGATGTCGTAGTTCGCGAAGTGCAGCTGGAACGACGACACCCCCGGCAGGGTCCCGGCAGGGGCCCGGATCTCGGCGGGGAAGTTCGGCAGCGTCGACAGGTCGTTGCCGAACGTCGCGGTCTCGGAGGTGAACCTGTCACCGGTGAGTTGCATCCCGTCGCCCGAGTCGCCGGCGAACCGGATGACGACGCGGTCACGGGTCTGGGGCGCTGGGACGTCGGAAGAATGCGGGATGTCACCGACGTCGATGTCGCCTGTCGTCATGTCGAGGTCAGTCCTCGGGTTCGGGGAATTCCGTCACCCGAGATTAACTCCCCAACCCCCCCGATGTCCCCCTCGCAGAGGGGAGGTCACAGGCGTGTCCGGTGTGCTACCGCGTGCTGATCTTGGACCGCAGCGCCGTGAGCCGTTCGCGGAAATCGTCCGAGTTCACGGTGACGGCCTGCGCGCGGACCTCGACCTCGGTCGCCTGCGCGTGGGTGAGGTCCGCGGTGACCCGCAACGTGGACTTGGTCGTCGTGATCAGGCCCCGGTCGGCCGCGGCGGCGCGGCCGGCCAGTTCGAGCGCGCCCGCGAGCAGGGCCTCGTCGGACTCGTAGCGGCGCCACACCAGCCCGACGCGCTCCGCCTCGGCGGCGTCGAGCACGTCGCAGAACAGGGTCATCGCCGCGGCGCCCTGCGCGCCGAGCGCCCGCTGCACCATCCACGTGTAGCCGCCCCCCGGGTGCAGCCCGAGCTGGGCGAAGCGGGTGTCGAACCGCGCCGTGGGGCCGGCCAGCCGGACGTCGCAGGCCAGCGCGAGGTTGAGCCCCGCGCCGACGGCCGCGCCGTTGACCGCGGCGAGCGTCGGCAGCGGCGAGTTGGCCACGGCGAGGAAGCCCGAGTACACCTCACGCAGCACCGCGTGGTCGGCCTCGGCGAGCTCGGCCAGGTCACCGCCCGCGCAGAAGGCGGGCGCCTCGCCCGTGACGACGATCGCACCGACGCCCTGGTCACTCTCGGCGGCGTGGACCGCGTCGACCAGCTTGCGGGAGAGGTCCAGGTTGAGGGCGTTGCGGCGGGACGGGTTGGACAGCGTCAGTACGGCGACGCGGTCGGTGACCTCGGTCCGGATCTCGGCGTGGGCGTCGGTGCTCATGCCGACATCCTGCCCGGCGGGTTACCGTCCGATGGTGCCCGGTTCGACGATCGAGACCTCTGCCACGCCACGCCCCGTCGCGCATCCCGACGCCCCGGCGCCCGGCCGGCACCTCGGGGAGCACCACGTCGACTGCTTCGCCTGCGGCACCGGGGTCGACGGCCTGCACCTGGACATCGTCGCCGGCGAGGACCTCACGCTGACCGCGGTCTTCGAGGTCACGACCGAGCACCAGGGCGCGCCGGGGCTGGTCCACGGCGGCCTCGTGGCGGCGGTGTTCGACGAGGTCATGGGCGCACTGCAGGTCTTCCTCCAGGAGCCGGCGGTGACGGCCTCGCTGACCACGCAGTACCGCAGGCCGATCCCGGTCGGCACCCGGCTGCACGTGACGTCGCGGCTCGACCGGCGTGAGGGGCGCAAGCTCTGGGTCAGCGCCACCGGTCGGCTCGGCGCCGCCGACGGCCCGCTGGCCGCCGAGGCCGAGGCGTTGTTCATCGTCGTGCCGCAGGAGCACTTCGAGGCGGGCCGCCGGGCCGAGGTCGACGCCGCGCGCGCGGAGCCGGGGCTGCGCCCCGTGAACCCCTGACCCGGGCGCCGCGGAACGCCGGCCGGCCCTTGTCCGTTCAACCAGTGGAACCGGATCGCTGAAGGGACGCAAGGGCCGTGCACAGGCACATGAACGGGCTGAAGACCGCGCTGCTGCTGGGCGCGATGAGCGCGATCGTCGTGCTCGTCGGGTCGCTGTTCGGGCGCACGGGCCTGGTCGTCGCGGTCTTCGTCGCGCTCGGCATGAACGCCTACGCGTACTTCAACTCGGCCACGCTCGCGCTGCGGGCGATGCACGCGCGGCCCGTGACCGAGCCCGAGGCGCCGGGGATGTACCGGATCGTCCGGGAGCTCAGCGGCGCCGCGCGCCAGCCGATGCCGCAGCTCTACATCAGCCCGACCAGCGCGCCCAACGCCTTCGCGACGGGTCGCAGCCCCCGGCACGCCGCCGTCTGCGCGACGACGGGCCTGCTCGAGCTGCTCGACGAACGCGAGCTGCGTGCGGTACTGGGCCACGAGCTCAGCCACGTCTACAACCGCGACATCCTGATCTCCTGCGTCGCGGGCGCGCTCGCGTCGATGGTGAGCTTCCTGGCCAACATGGCGATGTTCGCGGGACTCTTCGGCGGCGGCGACGAGGAACGGCCCGGCGTCTTCACGACGCTGCTGCTCGCGCTGCTCGGGCCGATCGCCGCGGCCGTCGTGCAGATGGCCGTGAGCCGCAGCCGCGAGTACCAGGCCGACGCGTCGGGCGCCGAGCTCACCGGCGACCCGCTCGCCCTGGCGTCGGCGCTGCGCAAGCTCCAGCGCGGCACCCAGCTGGCCCCGCTGCCGCCCGACCCGCAGCTGGTCTCGCAGTCGCACCTGATGATCGCCAGCCCCTTCCGCGCGGGCGAGCAGATGGCCCGGCTGTTCTCGACGCACCCGCCGATCGAGGACCGCATCCGGCGCCTCGAGGAGATGGCCCGCCGGAGCTGACGGGCGGGGCGAGTCAGCCCTTCACGTACGCCAGCTTCTCCGCGACCAGGCCGTCCCGGACGGTGAAGACGTCGACGCCACGGACGTGGCCGTCGCCCCACTCGTACCGCCAGCGCGCGACGACGCGGTCGCCCGCGGCGAACACCTCCTCCGTGGTGAACGTGCCCGGGCCGGAGAACAGCTTCTCCCACGCGGCCCGCACGTCCTCCTGCCCAACGTGCCGGGTGCCGTCCGGGGGTGCGGTGTCCTCGAACACACAGTCGACGGTCATCGCGGCCATGACGGCGTCGACGTCGCGGCGGTCGAACGCGTCGTTGAAGCGCGCGACCGCGGCGAGGGCCGCGGCGCCGTCGGGGTGCGGGGTCATGGCGTCCTCCCGAACATCGCCAGCAGCCGGTCCTGCGCGCTCGCGTCGGCGCCGACGGGCGTCTCGGGTCCGATGACGCCGATCTCGCGGTAGAGGCCCTGGGTCGGGCCGAACCAGGCCAGCACCGCGTCGACGGCGCCGACGTCGAGCTTCTCGTCCTCGCCCAGCGCCCGCGCCAGGTCCCAGGCGTGTACGAGGTGGTCCGCGGCGAGCTGGGTGACGTACTCGCGGGCGGGCCGGTCGCCGAACGAGAGGTGCACCGGCTGCTCGGGGTCGACGGCCTCCACCGCGGCCAGCGCCGCCGCCGCGGCCTCGTCGAACGTCGCGATCGGGTCGGCGCCCAGCAGATCGCCGTCGAACCGGTCGCCGACCTCCTCGATCGTCGCGCCGCCGAGCAGCGGCGGGGTCCAGCGCTCCTCGTTGACCAGATGGTTGACCAGGGCGCGCGTGTCCCACTCGGGGCAGGGGGTCGGTGCGCCCCAACGGCCCTCGGCGAGGTGGACGCGGGCCGCGAAGTCGGCGCTCGCCCGTCGGTAGATCTCGGCTGCCTGCATGTCACTCACCTCGTGCGTAGTCGGATGCTCCCCACCAGTCGACCACCACGACGGGCTCGTCGCCGACCACCCAGGCGTCGTGTCCCGACGGCAGCGCCGTGACCTGGCCCGCGACGGCGTCGAACTCGGTGCCGTCGGCCGTGCGCACCCGCAGCGTCCCGCTGACGTGGTACTGGAAGTGCGGCGCCTCGCACAGCTCGGTGCCCGCGATCGGCCGGACGTCGGTCGACCAGCGCCAGCCGGGTTGCAGCGTCAGCCTGCCGATGTCGGCGCCCGCGACCCGCAGCAGGTCGAGCCTGCCGTGGGGGAACTCCCGGGTCTCGGTGGGGGCGGCGAAGTCCTGCTGCTCGTGGCTCATCTCGTCCTCCCTGGTGGTGGCCGCCTCGGTGGTGGCCGGGCGCCGACCCTCGCGTACCGACCTTGCAACCGGATGGCGGCTGATGGCGGTCGCGCGACGCGAGGACGATGTCGGCCGTGACGCCCGGTGTCCGGTTCCAGCTGCTGGGGCGCTTCCAGGTGCATCGCGAGGGCGCGGAGGTGGCGCCCGCGGCGTTCGGCGGCCGCAAGGTCCGGACGATGTTGCGCGTGCTCGCCGTCCACGACGGCGACCTCGTCCCGCACGACGTGCTCGCCGACGCGCTCTGGCCGCAGCGGCTGCCGGCCGACCCGCCCGGGAACCTCGGCGTGCTGGTGAACCGGGCCCGGCGCGCGGTCGGCGACCCGGGCGTCGTGCTCACCGGGGCGGGCGGGTACGCGCTGGGCCGCTGCACCGTCGACGTCACCGAGTTCCTCGGGCACGTCGCCGCGGCCCGCACGACGGGGCCCGGCGAGGCGCTCGACCGCTACCGCGCCGCGCTCGCGCTGTGGGGTGAGCCGCTCCCGGAGGACGCCTACGCCGACTGGGCCGAACGCGTCCGCGACCGGCTGCGGCGCGCACACGTCGAGGCCTGCGAGGGCGCCGCGCGCGCAGCGCTCGCCGTCGGCGCTCCCGGCGACGCGGCCCGGTACGCCGCCGACGCGGTCGCCGCCGATCCGTTGCGCGAGTCGTCGACGCTCCTGCTGGCCGAGGCCCTCGCCGCGGTCGGGGACCGGGCCGGTGCGCTCGCCCGCCTCGACGAGCTGGGCCGGGCGCTGGGCACGGAGCTGGGGGTGGCACCGTCGGACGCGGTGACGTCGCTGCGGGAACGCCTGGCGCGCAAGGGTGTCGGCGTGCCGTCGCCCGGCGGGCGGGGGCGCCGGCGCCCCGCGGGGGAGCCCGTGGGCCGGACCGCCTTCGTCGGGCGCGACGACGAGCTCGGGCGGCTGCGCGCGGCCCTCGGCGCCGGGCGCGTCGTGGGGCTGGCCGGGGGAGCGGGTGCGGGGAAGTCGCGGCTGCTCGCCGAGCTGGCGCGGACGCTCGGGGTCCCCGTCGTCGCCGGGCAGGCCTACCTGGCCGAGCGCACGGAGACGTGGGGTCTCGCGCGGTCGTTGCTGCGCGAGGCGGTGTCGCTGGACGCGGGGATCGTCGACACGCTGCCCGCCCGCGTCCGCGACGCCCTCGCCGAGCTGCTGCCCGAGCTCCTGCCCGTCCCCGAGGGCCCGCCGGTGGTCCTGGACGGCGAGACCCGGCGCGCACTCCTGCTCGCCGGCGGGCTGCGCCTGCTGACGGCGGCCGGCGCGCCGCTGCTCGTCGACGACCTGCAGTGGGCCGATCCGAGCAGCCTGGCCCTGCTCGGCTCCGTGCTCGCCCGCGTCCCGACGCTGCCCGCGGTGCTCGCGTTCCGGCCCGCCGAGATCGACGGCGACGCCCTCGACGGGATCCGGCATGCCCGCGGCCTGCCCGTGATGACGTTGCGCCCGCTCGGCGCGGCAGCGCTGGAACGGCTGGTCGACGACGCCGCGCTGGTCCGCGCGTTGACCGACGGGACCGACGGCACGCCGTTCGCCGTCGTCGAGGTGCTCCGCGGGCTCGCCGCCGCGGGCGACGTCGTGCAGGTGGGCGGGCGCTGGCGGCCGACCGCGCCGGACGCCGCGGGCCGGGCGGGCGAGCTGGCCAGGGCCGGGCAGCGGCGTGGCATCGCCCGCCGCGCGGCCCGGTACCGCGACCGCGACGCCGATCTGCTCGCGCTCGTGGCGATCGCAGGTCGGGAGGTGCCCGCGGGGACCGTCGCCGCGGCGCTGGGTGCCGACGGCCGCGACGTCCTCGACCGGTTGGCCGCCCTGGCCGCGGACGGCCTGCTCCGCCTGGGCGACATGGGCTGGGCCACCGCGCACGACCTCGTCGCCGAGACGGTCGTCGCCGGTCTCGACCGCGCCGACCGCGGCCGGCTGCACGGGCTGCTCGCCCGCGCGCTGGAGGCGGCCGAGGCGGACCCGTCCGACGTCGCGCGGCACCACCGGGAGGCGGGCGACACCGGCGCCGCCGCCCTCGCCTATGCGCGCGCCGCCGCGTCCGCCCTCGACGCGCACGCGACCCGCGAGGCGGCCGCACTCGCCGACGCGGGGCTGCGCCTGCAGCCGCGCGGTGCCGTCGCGGCCGAGCTGCACGAGTACCGGGCGGCCGCGAGAGCAGCCCACGGCGACATCGACGGCGCCGCCGGCGACCTGCGCGCCGCGCTGACGGGTGCGCCCACCGACCGGTCCCGGCGCCGGGCACGGCTGGCCATGCTGTCGTCGGGCGCGCGGGACCCGTGGGCGGCGGCCGACCTCGCAGAGCTGGCCCTCGTCGAGGCCGGTGACGATCCCGCGGCGAGGGCGTTGGCCCTGGAGACGGCCGCGATCCTCGACATGAACCTCGGCCGTGCCGAGCGGGCGGCCGCGCGTTCCGAGCAGGCCCTCGTCCTCTACCAGGAGCTCGGGGACGGACAGGGCGTCGCCCGCATCCTCGACGGCCGGGCGATGGCCACGTTCCTCGACGGCCGGATCGCCGAGGGGGTGGAGCTGTTCGGGCGGGTCGCCGACCTCTTCGCCGGATCGGGCGACCTGCTGCGCGTGGTCACCCCGCGCTCCACCCGCGGTCACGGTCTGGTGTTCCTGGGCCGTCCGGAGGAGGGGCTCGCGGAGACCGACGCCGCGCTGCGGCTTGCGCGCGAGCTCGACTCGCCGGAGGGCGTCGCCTACGCCTGCTGGCACCGGTCCGAGGCGTTGTCGGCGGCGGGCCGCACCGACGAGGCCGAGGCGACCGCGCGGGAGGCGCTCGACGTCGCCCGCGCGCTCGGCCACCGTGGCTGGACGGCCACGGCCCACCGCGCGCTCGGCATCGCCCTGCAGACCCGCGGCGACCTCGACGGCGCCTGCGCCCAGTTCACCGAGTCCGGCCGGGTGGCCGGCGACTCGCTGACCCTCTTCGCGTCGTGGGCCGCCGCCCGGCTCGCGCAGATCGCGGTGGCGCAGGGCCGCGAGGCGTCCGACCTCGTCGCGAGGGCCCGGTCGATCGGCCCGCCGCTCGGTCACCTCGAGATCCCGGAGCTGACGCCGAGCCGGTGAGCCCGCGCCTCCGCAGCAAACCGTCGGTGCGGTGGGCCATGCTGTGCCGGTGGACCCGGCGACCGTCTCGACCACGACCGAGTACGGCGTGCTCGGCGTGCGCGACGTCGACTTCTCACTCGAAAGGTTCCCGCCCGCGCCCGATCTGGCGTCGCTCGTCGAGCGGCACTGGCTGGTCACGTGGGAGCTGCCGGAGGGGCGCAGCGCGTCGGTCACGCTGCTGCCGCACCCCTGCGTCAACCTGGTGCTCGACGGCGGGGTGCTGAGCGTCGCGGGCGTGGGGCTCGACCGGTTCACCTACACCTACCGCGGCGTCGGCCGGGTGTTCGGGACCAAGTTCCGGCCGGGGGCGTTCCTGCCCTTCCTCGGGTCGCCGGTCTCCGCGCTCACCGGCTCCGGGATGCTCGCCGAGCAGCTGTGGGGCCCGCCCGCGGCGGCGCTCGCCGCGTCGATGACCGGCCCGGTCGACGAGCTCGTCGCGCAGGTCGAGGCGTTCCTGCGGGCGCGGTGGCCGGAGCCCGACCCCAACGTCGCGCTCGTCGGGCGGATCGTGGCCGACCTGCTGCACGACCGCACGACCACCCGGGTCGACGACGTCACCACGCGGTTCGCGATCCCGTCTCGACGGCTGCAGCGGCTGTTCGCCCGCTACGTCGGGGTGAGCCCGAAGTGGGTGCTGCGCCGCTACCGGCTGCAGGAGGCCGCCGCCCGGCTGGCCGAGGAACACGATCGGCCGTGGGCCGAGGTCGCCGCCGAGCTGGGCTACTTCGACCAGTCGCACTTCATCCGCGACTTCACCGCCGCGATCGGGATGACGCCCGCCGCCTACGCCCGCGCCTGCCACCGCAGGGAGGCGCCGATCGCGACGTAGCGGCCGATCGGCGCAGCGCACGACGGCCGGACGGCCCACGACCTGCGCGTTCCGGTTGACCGCCCCGTCCTTCGGACGGACCCTGCGACGATGACGACACCGACCTCCCGACCACGCCGGGCCCGCCCGGTGGCCGTCCGGGGTGTCGGGTGAGCCTCACCGCCTGGCTGGTCATCGCCGCGGTGTGCGTCGTCGCCGGGCTGGTCCTGCTGGTGCTCGACCGGCGTCGGTCGGCGCGGCGGCCCGTGCCCGCGCCGCCCACCCCGCAGCCCCCGGCGGGCGACCCGCCGCAGGTGCCGCGGCAACGCAGCGGGCCCGGCGCGGTCGACGACCCGGAGGAACCCGGCTCGCTGTTCCGGCCCAACACCCCACCCTGATCAGCGGGCGCGGCCCTCGGCGACGTTCGTCGTCGAGCGGTGCGGGGTCACCGCGCCGTGGGCGGGTGCGACGCAGGCCGTGGCGCGACCGTCGCCGCCCGTGCGCAGGGTGCCGAGCGAGGCGGCACAGTCGGCGGGATCGGGTTGTTCGACGGCGACGAGCGTCGCCGGGTCGTGAGCGGGTGTGTGCGTGGCCGAGTGCGAGTGCGGGTGCGCGTGCCGGATGTGGGTGACCATGTGCCCGAACGCCATCGCCTCGTTGCCGACGTACAGCGCGATGCACGCCGCGACCACCACGAACGCCAGCCGCGCGACGATCCAGCGGGCAGTAGTCCCGGTCATGACGTCCCCTTCCCGCGCCGTGCCTCGTACACAGGAAAGGGTCGCCCGGTGAGCGTCCGGATTCGCTGGTGAAGCCCCCCGAATCGGCTCGGCGCCACCCCCCGCGACGGGGGTGGTGCAGGCCCCACCCGCGGCCTGGTGCTCGCCGCCGCGGCACGGATCGGGAGCGTCCCGCGCGGCGCGTCGTCGGGGGTGGCGGAGGACCCGGGCCAGCTGCGCGAGGCCCCTAGGGCCGGAGGTCGCCGGCATCCCCCTGGTGCGCGGCCAGCACCGTGGCGGCCAGCGCCAGCCGATGGTCGTTCGTCCACGGTGGCCCGAGTGTGGCCCGGGGGCCGTGCAGGACGTCGTGGGCGCGGTCGCCGAGGAGCGCCGCCGCCCGCGGCTGCGCGTCCTTCGCGTCGAACAGGTGCACCGCCCAGCCGCGATCGCGTGCCGCGGCGTGGAGGACCTGCAGGTACATGACCGAGTCGGCACGGGACTCGTACGGCGCGCGGCGCACGGTCGCGAGGTCGGTCGGGAAGCCGGCCGGCCACGCGCGCAGCGACAGCGAGACCACCGGCTCGTCCAGCGCCGCGGCGATCGCGTCGAGCGCCCGTGCCGTGGCCCTGGCCGCCGATGCCCGGACGACGGCGAGCATCTCGGCGAGCGCGGCGTCGTCGAGGCCGGCGCCGTCGTGGTGCACCGGCGCGACCGGCGTTCCGGGCTCGACCAGCTCGATCCGGCGGCGGTCGGCGACCCGGTGGTCGTCCGAGGCCGCCACCGCGACCGCCCAGCCGAAGTGGTGGGCGATCCCGATGCGCATGCCGCATCCTGGCACCCGGCGCACGGCGACCCGGTGTTGCGGCCCGGTGTCGGCGCCCGGCGGCCTGCGGCCCAGGGTGTTACGGTCCGGACCAGCACGTGGTTGCGCCCAGGGTTCCGCCGCCGCCCGCCTCACGACCGACAACGAGGGCGTTCCGGGTCTGGACCGAGCGGCGCCACGACGGGTCCGCCGCTCGCGCACGGCCCGCCGAGACCTGATGGGACAAAAGCCCGGAGGGCTCCGATCCGACGTGCCCGCCCCGGCGGGACCGACGCCCGGGAGCCCGCATGGCCGCAGCCGCTTCGCCCGCCCTCACCGGCCCGCTCGTCGCCATCACCCTGTTCGCCGCGCTCCTGCACGCGACATGGAACGCGATGGCGCACACCGTGTCCGACCGACTCGTCGGGTTCGGGCTGATCGGCCTCGCGTACACCGTCGTCGGGGGAGCGGCGGCGATGGTCCTCGGGCCGCCGCCTGCGTGGGTGTGGCCGTACGTCCTCGCCTCGGCGGCACTGCACGTCGTCTACAACCTGATGCTGCTCGCGAGCTTCCAGCTCGGCGAGTTCAGCCAGGTGTACCCGATCGCGCGCGGGACGGCGCCGTGGCTGGTCGCGCTCGTGGAGGTCACCCTGCTCGGCCGGAGCCTGCCGACGTGGCAGCTCGTCGGCGTGCTCGTGATCTCGACGGGTCTGGTCAGCCTCGCGCTGGACGGCGGGCGCCCCTCGCGCCGCCAATTGCCCGCGATCGGCGCGGCGGTCGCGACGGGGGTGTGCATCGCGTCGTACACGGTCGTCGACGCGCAGGCCGTGGCGGCGACCGACGTGCTCGGCTACGCGGCCTGGATGTTCCTGCTGCAGGGCCCGTGGCTGCCGCTGGTCGCGGTCGCGGTGCGCAGGCGGGCCGTCGCGACCGCCGGCATGTCGACGGTGTCGCGCGGCCTGCTCGGTGGCGTCGTGTCCCTCGTGGCCTACGGGCTCGTGCTCTACGCGCAGACCAGCGGTGCGACCGCCGCCGTCGCCGCGCTGCGGGAGAGCAGCATCGTCTTCGGCGCGATCATCGGCAGCCTCGTGCTGGGCGAGGGCTTCGGGAGGTCGCGGATCGCGGCGGCGGCCGTCGTCGTCACCGGGATCGCGCTGATCAACTTCTGACGCCGGCGGGCCGGCCGGCGTGATCGCCGGCCGGCCCGGGCGTCAGCGGTAGTTGGTGAACTGCAGCGCGATGCCGAAGTCCTTGCCCTTCAACAGCGCGATCACGGCCTGCAGGTCGTCCTTCTTCTTGCCGGACACCCGCAGCTGGTCGCCCTGGATCTGGGCCTGCACGCCCTTGAACTTCTCGTCACGGATGGCCTTGCTGATCTCCTTGGCCTTGTCCGACGCGATGCCCTGCAGGATCTTGCCGCTGACCTTGTAGGTCTTCCCGGACACCGCCGGCTCGCCGACCTCGAAGGCCTTCAGCGAGATGTTGCGCTTGACGAGCTTCTCCTTGAAGACCTCGACCGCGGCCTTGAGGCGCTCCTCGGTCTCGGACTCCAGGGTGATGGCCTCCTCACCGGACCAGGCGATCGAGGTGCCGGTCCCACGGAAGTCGAAGCGCTGCGACAGCTCCTTGGCGGCCTGGTTGAGCGCGTTGTCGACCTCCTGCCGGTCGACCTTGCTCACCACGTCGAACGACGGGTCGGCCATGAGCACCTCCTCCTGCGGCCCCCCTGTGCGGGGGCCGATCACGTGCTGTCGTATCCTTCTGACCGCGCCCAGCGCACCCCGGCAGGTTGCCCGAGTGGCCAAAGGGAGCGGACTGTAAATCCGTCGGCTTAGCCTACGAAGGTTCGAATCCTTCACCTGCCACACCCTGTGAGAACGGCCCCTGAACTGCGGAAACGCGGTTCAGGGGCCGTTTTGCTGTTGTCCGGGTGTGTCCGGCTCCGGACCCCTGTTTACGGGTGTTCGTGGTCGCTACGCGGTCGCGATCATGAACGGCCATCGCCGAGCGCTTCCTCGATCCGACGGCGGGCGATGTCGTCCTGGCCCGCGATGCACTTGGCGTAGACGCGGAGCAGGACGTCGACCGAGTGGCCGGCCCAGGCCGCGACCTGAGGCGCAGGGACACCGCCGTTGAGCCATGTGGACACGGCCGCATGTCGGAGGTCGTAGGGTCGGCGCGCGAGCGGCGAGGCGGTGTCCTCGTCGGTCAGTGCTTCGACGCGGGCCTTGGCCCACAGGCGCCCGTACAGGCTCTCCGAGAGAGGGCCGCCGCGGACTCCACGGAACAGCCGGCCGTCGGGCGTGGTGCCGTGCTCGTCCAGGTGGTCGCGCAGGATCGTCGTCAACGCCGGCGGGCACGGCACGATGCGAACCTCTTCGGTGCCACGGTGCTTGAGCTGTCGAGGCTCGCGACGCGTCCCGGTCTTGCTCCACGATCGGCCGGCCGAGGGCGCCGAGGTGCTCAGGTACAGCTCACCCCATCCCGACTTGGGCAGCGACAGCGCGTCCTTGCGCAGGTCCACGGCCTCACCGGGGCGCAGGGCCGCGTAGTACATGACCGCGAAGAACGCTACGAGCGGCGGGCCCGAGCGCAGTTGCCGAACAGCGGCGAGCAGCGCCTGGGCCTGGCCGTGATTGATGACGACGCGCGGGTTCACCGCCTCGGTGATCTTGGGAGCGCGCCACTTGATCGAGGCGATGGGGTTGCCGGTCAGATGGCCCAGCTCGACGGCGTACTCGACGCAGTTGTAGAAGATCGCGCGCTTGCGGCTGACGGTCGAGGCAGAGGCCGGCTTCCCGTCCATACGCAGGGCGAGAGCGTCGAGGGCCGGCCGCAGGACGGCGGGGTCGGCTAGATCGGAGACCGGCCGGGTGTTGGCCGCTACCCAGCGTTCGGCCCGTCGTAGATGCTCGTCCGGTGGCCCGGCTGCCCGGCGTCGAGCGTTGAACGACCACCCGTAAAGAGCGGCCCGCATCGAGGTAACCGAGGGCCGGCTCTTCGTGGACGTCAGGAGTGCCGGCGTGATGGTCGCGAGGGAGTCGGCGATCCCTTGCCGGCTCTTGCCCGCGGCGTGCGGCCACTTCATGTCGACGTAGGCGCAGGCATGGTCGTACCAGCTCTGCGAGGGCATCACGACGCGGAGCCGCGAGACCGGCTGTCCGGTGGCGACGTCGAACGGCTCGCCCTGGCGGGACAGGCTCAGCAGCTCCGAGCGGAAGCTGTCGGCGAGGGCGCGGGTGCGGAAGCTGTCGTGCCAGGTCTGGCCGGCGACCACCCAGCGGACGCGGTAGGTGATGGCGCCGGACGCCCACGGCCGCTTGGAGACTCCCCAGACGCGGACGTCGTAGCTGATCTCCCGGTCGCTCATGCGGCATCAGTGAGCGCGGCGAGCCAAACGTCGAGATCGTCGCGACGGACGCGGATCGCACCGTTCGGGAGCCGGACGCAACGAGGCGCCTTCCCGACCTGCCGCCACTGGTAGAAGGTCGACCGGGCGATCTGCAGCTCGTCGCAGAGCTGGTCGACGGTGAGCTGTTCGACGACGGTCCGGACGATCTTCGCGGCGCGGGTCATGCTGCCTCGCTCTCGGTTGCCAAACAGTCGGGGTCGGGCTCGGTGGTGGCCAGGACGGCGGCGTCGTAGTCGGCGCGCCAGCGTTGGCGTTGGTGGATCGCGTGGAGCAGGAGGACGGGTCGGGGTGGGACGTCGGGGTCGCCGGCCTTGGTGGTCTCCCACTCGAACGGCCCGTCATCCACGGCGTACGCCGGCTGCACCCCGGCGCGGGCGAGCAGTTGCCGAACGAACGTCGACCGCTCCGCGCGGTGGTCGGCGAGGCTCTTGTTGGACCACTTGCGGGAGACGAGGACGCGGCGTCCGGCGATGCCGAGGTGTTCGGGTCGGTGCGCCTTGCCCTTGCAGACGCCGGGGACCATCGACGACCGGGAGCCCTTGGGCTGCACGCCGAACAGGAGCCAGATCGGGCACCGCGGAGAGCACGGCGTCACGGCCAGCTCGGCGGCCAGGCGGCGGGCGTGCGCGCGCTGCCGCGTGGTCGCGGTGTCGTCGAGGCCGGCGGCCTGGCCCACGGACTTGGTGAGGTACTTCGTGAGGTAGCCGATGTGGCGCCCGGCTTCTTCGGTGCCGCCGAGGATGCCCTTCACGTGGACCTGCTCCCCGAAGGTCACCGTGTGCGCCGGGGCGTCGAGGGCGTCGGGGTCGGTCGCCTCGTCCCACGTCGGGAGCGGAACCCGGGTGTCCGGGTCGATCCACGCGGAGGCGAGGGCGTCCCAACGGGGGACGTGGTCTCCGGTGTAGGTCTGGTGGTCGTGGGGAGGCCACCACACCTGGTGATACGTCGCCGCAGCGATCATGCGGAGTTCGGCGCGGGAGATCGTGCCCCGGATCGCAGCGTGGAAGTGCGGCGCCCCGCGGCGCTGTGGTTCGACGCTGCCGAAGTACTGGACGTCCCATCCGACACAGCGGCGGGTGTTCTGCCAGAACCGATCGAGCAGCTTGGGGAAGTGGATCGCATCGCGGGCGGCCCGGCGGTAGTCGTAGCGGTCGGGGTCGAGCGCGGCGCCGTTCTTGTCGACCCGGCCGTAGGAGTCGAGCGTGAGCGTGAGGAACGTAGACGGCCGGTAGCGCCCGCCGTAGACGGTGCCCACGGTGCGGTTCTCCACCGGCCGACGAGGGAGGTTCGGTGCGTCCTGACGGCGGCGGGTCGAGCGCTTGACGGGCAGCCGGTCGGGGCCGTCGAGCGGGGCGAGTCGGCCGCGAACCCCGAGGGCACGCAACTCGGTGTCGATCTCGGCGACGGCGTCGGCGATGTTCTCGCACTCGGTGTCGTCCCCGGCCTCCCGAGCGAGGGCGTGCGCGGCGTGCAGGTCAGCGCGGACCGCCATGAGGTCCTTCTGCGCGTCGGTCGGATCAGCTGGCTTCACGATCGGTTCGTCCTCGAGGTGCCAGCCCTGCCGGCACTGGACCATCCGCAGCCGCCGCGCCTTCTCCGCACACGGGCGGCATTTGTCCTCGCGCGTCGACCCGCAGGGAACGGGGACGACGTCGACCCGGCCGGTCGAGAGTTCGATGCGGCGCAGGGCGATCGGTCGGACGCAGACGCCGTGGTCCTCGGCGAGCTGGGCGGCGACGTCGTCGGACAGCGCCAGGAGGGCCTTCTGCGCCCGGGAGAGCGTCGACTGGTCGATCGGCCCATCGGGCAGCGTCACCAGTGGAGGGGCAGGCGCCTCGGTGGTGGTCACGCGGCCTCCCCGAGGGCGGGCGGGTCGGTGGGCTCGGCGGGGCCGGTCGGAGCGAGGGTGAGCGGAGTCGGCCGGCCAGAACTCAGGAACCCGTTCAGCTCGGTGAGGTGGGAGTCGGTCAGATGGAAGGCGCGGCCGCGCTGGACTGCCTTGCGTCCGTCGGTCGTCGTCCAGGCGACGCCGGGGGTGTCCTCGCTGATCTCGTGCGCGGCAGCGCCACGGGTCCGAGCGCCGTCGCCGAGCGCGAGGTCGACCTGGTCGGCCTCGTCGAGGCGCAGCGCGATCTTGGTCGGGAAGAGGTGGCGGAAGTCCAGGACGGACTTTCGGGGGTCCTGGACCTGCCCGAGCAGACAGACACCGGGCGCGCGGCCCTGGGAGGTGATGACCTGCAGCGCGTTGTTGGCGCGGGTCTTCAGGGCGCGGTCGGACTGGTAGGCGACGACGTCGGCGAGCTCGTCGACGACCAGGAGCACGAACGGCGTCCCGGACGCAGCAGACCAGGCGGCGGAACCGGCGCGGCGGAGCTGGTCGGCACGGGTCCGGACGAGGCCGGCGACATGGTCGAGCAGGTCGACGGCGTCGGACCCGTTGTCGAAGACCAGGCGCTCGAACAGGTGCGGTGCGCGCCCGAGTTCCATGCCGCCCTTGGGATCGATGCCGAACACCTGCACCTGTCCGGCAGCAATGGCCGGGGCGAGGTGCCACAGCAGCGACCACATCACCGACGACTTGCCGGCGCCGGTGGAGCCGACGACGAGGAGGTGGTTGCCGAGCAGGCGGGCGTTCCACGGGCGTCCGGTCTCGATCGAGCCGACCGGCACCTTGCGCAGGTCGACGTCCGCAGCGAGTTCGACGAGGGCCGGTGGCGCGATCGGGCCGCGCAGCGGGTCGGAGTGGATGAGATCGAGCCGGATGCGGCGCGGCTTGTCCTGACGCACCCGGCACGACATGGCGCCGAACGAGTGGGCCAGCGATTCGGCGCGGGCGACGAACTCGTCCGGGCTCTGCCCGTGGAGGAGGCGAACTGAGACGCGATCGCGCCAGCCGTCGGCGCGGACGCGGCGGATGCGGGGGTAGTAGTGGGTCGAGCCCGCCTTGCGGACGAGATTGGCGAACCGGGTCGTGCGCCTCCACACCCGCCCGTAGACCCAGGCGCGGCGCCACTCCGACGCGATCTGCCGGCGGGCGATCCGGTCGAACGAGTCCGGCCACTGCCACCGCCACCCCGCCGCAGCGACGACGACCAGGCCGACGGCGAGAGCGACCCACCACCACGAGGCGGTGAGCCCGAACCACAGCGCGGCCGCCAGACCGAGGAGTGTGACGGGGTAGCGGTAGACCCGACGCGCGACGAGGTCGACCAGGCGGACGGCGAGGTAGCCGACGATCACGGGCGCCGCGACGAACAGTGCCTTGCTCGGGAGCATGACCCACCAGGGCAGCCGGGGGCGTTCGACTTCCAGCGGTGCGGGAGCGGTCCAGTCCTTGCGGCTCATCGGGAACCTCCGGTGCGGCGACGGCCGGGCACGGCCGAGAGCGGGAACAACGGGTGCTGATCGAGGTGATCGGCGCAGCGGCGCCGGCGCGGGTCCGGTCGATCGACCAGGACGGCCCGGCAGACCTCGCAGCGGACCGGGATGGGCTTGGCGGTCATGCGGCGGCACCGCCCCGGACGGTCGGGCGGAGCACGACGACGGTCCCGGAGCGGGTGGCGAGGACAGTGCGCTCGTCGGGGGTGAACCCGGCGACGACGCCCCAGCGGCGGGCCGGGTCCTCCCAGCCCATGACGTCGTCGAAGCACAACGCCCGCACCCCGCAGCCCGCGCACACCTGTCGGGCGGTGGCGACGGCCGGGGAGGTGGGGTCGAGGTCGAGCGGGAAGAACAGCTCCGGGTCCACACCCCCGGCGCAGGCTGCGGCAGCGCGCCATTCACGGCCGCTCATGACGCGATCCCGAGGTCGTGGTGGTTCGACATCGCCCCGGCGGCGTCGGAGGTGGGGCGGCGTTCGGCGCGGGCGCGCCAGTCGGTGGCGGCGTCGCGCCAGAACCGGGCGCGGTCCTGCTCCTGGTTCGCGGCGTGGATGACGGCGCGGGTGAACAGCATGGACATGCCCGCGCGGTGCCGGCGGGCCATCAACAGCTGCCACCAGGCAGCGCGTCGGGCGCAGACCATCGCCAACCGATCCGCGCGGACCGCGTGCGCGAGGTCGGAGTCGGGCCGCTCGGACGCGACCGCGGAGAACCGGGCGGTCAGCTCGTCGAGGGCAGCCGTGACGCGGTCGGCGACCGGTGGCTGGTCATCCGGCCGGTGGTGCTGGTGGGTGGTGTGGGTGCTCATCTAGGGTCGATGTCCTTCCGGAATCTGTTGCCTGCCAGGGCATCCGCGGATCGAGGGAGAACGGGGACGAGCCGGCCTTTCTCCGGCTCGTCCCCACCGGGCATCACGGGTCAGGCCGCGTCCTGGTTGGCCTTGTGCGGCGCCGGCTTCGCACCGTGGTTGCCGGGCGCGCGCATCCCAGACGCGCGGAAGCTGTAGGCCACGCGGGGGCGTCCGCCGTTCTCCGCGACGTAGGGGGTGACGGTGAGACCGTCGAACTCGACCGGCCGGAACGGAAGACCGGCGGCCGCCTCCGGGGGCACCGGCTGGTGCGTGGCGGCGATCTTCACGACCACCGTCTTGTCCGCCCGACGCGCCTCAGGGTCCGCGTCGAGGACCGAGACCGACCAGACGGGAAGGCCCGACTCCTTGTCGGTCTGCTGCACCGGACGCCCGGCGCTGGACTTGTCGAAGTCGCGGACCGGTTCGACCTCGGACACCACGTAGGCGCCGTGGGGGAAGACGTCGCCCATCGTGACGGTGAACCTGCTCTTGATCGCCATCTGCATCACCTTCGTTTAGGCCCCTAAACTCGCCGGGCGGTCTGACCCGCGAGTAGTATAGGGGGAATAAACATCAAGATAGGGTGGGATGCGCGAACCTGTCAAGGCCCCCTAAACTCGGCGGCGTGTCCGGCCTCGACGACTTCGACGACGTCCGCCGCGACCCGGACCCGATCCGGCGCGGCAAGCGCGCCACCGCGCTCATGGCGATCTACCAGCAGCGCGCGACCGAGCTGGCCCGACTGCGCCGCGAGGCCATCGAGGAAGCCCACCGCAGCGCCGGCCTGACCTACACCGAGATCGCGACCGCCCTCGGTATCACCAAGGGCCGAGTCACGCAGATCCGCTCCGGTGCGCCCGCCAAGGAACGCGCGTTCTTCGGCGTCGGTCCCGTCTCCGTCGGGGTCCCGCTGCGGGTGGGCACCGACGACCGGATGCGCACCTACGTCGACGCCGCCGACCTCGCGACCCAGCAGGCCACCGAAGCCCTACTCGCCACGGTCGCCCTGGCCGCCGAACCGTTCACGATCGAACCTGACGCGACCACCATCCCCGACGGCGACGTCGTCATCATCTGCGGCCCCAAGTCCGCTCCGATCGGCGCCGAACTGCTCGACTCCGACCCGCGACTCGCCATGGTCCGCGAGGACGGCCGCTGGTGGATCGTCGACAAGACGACGGGGGAGCGGCACGGCTCCCCGATGGGCGACGACCCCGCCGGCGCCGCGGACATCGGGTACCTGTCCCGCCGCCACGACGGCGACCGGATCGTCGTGCACATCGCCGGCATCCACAGCCCCGGCTCTGGTGGCGTTGTGCACTACCTCGGTCGACACCTGCCCGAGCTGTTCGCCGGCCACGGTACCGAGTCGTTCAGCATGATCGTGCGCTGCGACCTCGACGGCACGACGGTCACCGGCAGCGAGATCGTGACCGGCCCGCTGGCCTGGTGAGGCCGACATGGACGTAACCGTCTGCGGGCGCCCCGGCGGAGACAGCGCCGACTACGCCGACCTCGCGATCGTCGCCCCGTTCGGTGTGGTCCTACTCGACGGCGCCAGCGCGTTCGAGCCCGTCGACGTCTCCCCGGTCGCATACGTGAAGACCCTCGGGAAATTCCTCACGGCTTCACTTAGTAAAAGTGACCACGTCACGGTGTCTGATGCGGTTGCTACCGCCATCGCAAAGGCCAACACGGAACTTCGCCTCAAGCCGGGAGCGTCACCGTCGAGTACCGTATCCGTTCTGCGGGTACGTAAGAACGCTATCGACCTATATGTTCTCGGCGATACCCCGATTTACTATGGTAGATCTACTGCTACGCAGATGTTGTCGGACGAGCGCCTCGCCGCAGTTGGTCAGCCTGAGCGGGAACGCTATCGCGATCGCCTACGAGCTGGCTACGGATATGATGACAAACATCGTGTTGCGCTAGCAGCGCTACAGCGAGCTGAACGCCGTTCGCGCAATGTCGAAGGTGGGTACTGGATAGCTGAGACGCTTCCCTCCGCAGCTAAAAACGGAATCTTGGTTTCAGTTGATAGGGACTCGATCGACTGGGCTGTTCTCGCGACCGATGGAGCGTCGAACTATCTAAATTGGTCTCGTCGTGACTGGTCCTTGGTCGCTCAATATAGTGAGTCGGATTTGGATCACCTTCTTGAGGAGATACACGCCTGGGAGCGCGATTTTGATCCTGACGGACTTGTGATGGCGCGAGCGAAGCGGCACGACGATAAGACAATCGCGACTGTTCGGTTCTCTTAGTTGAGAGTTCGAGTCGACTGGCTAAGTCGCTAGACCAGCTGCTGGAACGCCCCGGAACAGAAGGAGTCGCTCCGGGACAGTCCAAGATAGAACGCGGTACGCCAATAGTTCGGTCCGCGCTTTGCAAGGCAACTTCGATGCTCAGTGCCGAGATACGCCTGAACTGCTTCCTCTCCGCCTGCGTCGAAGTACATCTGTATAGCGGCTAGTCTGTCGAACAGCTCGACATTAGCTTCGCTCTCATAGTACTTTCCCAGCTTAAGTTCTTGGAAGTGATAGCGCACATCGGCTAGCGTCTTCCTGTCCACGCCGTGCTTACTGTGCACTATCTCGAACTGCACCGTCACAGAATTCCGGGTGTCTACTGCGGCGACGAGAAGCTCTTCATTGGGGAGGCGATCAAAGTATGCGTGAAGAAATCTGGGGCCACCCGGAACGTGTCGCTTATCCTGCTTAAGTCGATTGCAGCGCTCGCAAGCTGGGATCAGGTTCGAGGGCAGAACCGATAGTTCGGGGAAATGTTCCTTGGGAAGGAAGTGATCTAGCGATGCAGGTGTCCCCTGAGCGCAGAGCGGACATCTGCCACTAGCCTCCGCGAGGAGCTGGTTGCGAATGAATTCGAACGATGCACCTGTGTCGAGTAGGTCGAAGTTTGAGCGAAGCGCAATCTTCACTGACTTTGGTGCAGTCGACAATCCCGACGTGTAGTTGTCGATGCTGGCCGCGTACCGCGCATACGCAGATTTGACCTGGGGGGCTACCGCAGTCAACTGAGCGCGGACCTCAGGAGACTTTCGGCGTGCAGAGATGGCCTCGTAGTCGGCGCTGTAGTCGCGACTCGGCCTCGGCAGCGGGATCAAGTCTGTTTGCGGCCTTGAATTCTGCCGACGACGTAAGCTCTAGCTTGCGAACTCATTCGCCCACCAAACATGTCTTCGATCTCTTCCAGGGGGAATCTTTGCGCTAGCGAGTCTAGAACTCGGTGATAATCAGTTTGAGAGCTATCCAGATTGAAGACATCGCGCGTCAGAAAGCCGACATTCTCGCCGAATGTCTCATTCTCGGGCAAGCTCACACGAGTTAGTTCGCCGTACCGTTCGAGAACTCGCACGAACTGGCGCGGAATCTCTTGCAGCACGACCGGTGAGTGCGTGGCAATGACGCCGAATGAGTCACGCTGCTGTAGGGCAACAGTAACGCTTCTTAGTAGGGCAGCAAGGAGAGGGGGGTGGAGGTGCGACTCCGGCTCGTCGATCAGGACCAGAGATCGCTCCTGAAGATGCGCAATGAGCTGGACAACAATGTTAAGGACAATTTTGTGGCCGGTGCTCAGGCGATCGAGCTCACGAAGTATGTCGTCGGTTGTCGATTCATTCTGCGTGAAGACCCGTAGAGCAACTTTACTAAACGAAGGCTCTAGGCTAAGAGTGTCCAGTGCAAGTTGAAGAATTCCGCGGCGCACTGAGTCTTTATGGGATCGAGCGAGCGCACTCTGGAACTCTTCGCTGATCTCGTCGCTGTTCTTAAGGGAAGTCGTACGTCGAACAATAGTGTGGGCCCGCTTCTCTATTGACCTCGGCCTCCACGGTTCGATCTCGACCTTACGTAAGCCGCAGTAAGCATATCCGAACAGCTCGCCACGCTTTTTCACCCGCGCCTGTTCGTCCTGTGTGCGGCCAGGAAGCTCAAACGTATCAAATGCGCTGTAGGAGATCGCGATCGTCGATCCGAAGGCAAGGTCCTCGTTGCCTGGAAAGTGGCCGTGGCGCTCGCGGTGTAGCTCTTTGTCGCGTTCGCTTTGGTCAGCACTTGATACTATAGCGAGATTGGCGAGAAGTGTGGTCTTGCCAACTCCATTATAGCCGATGATCGCGTTCAGTCGATTGGGAAGGTACTTGCTTCCACCGAAATCAAAATCAATTTCAAACTCCGACCCGCCGACTTGAGAGACGAAGCGGAAACTCAGATTCGTGAGCTCTCGAACGCCGTAGTCTGAGCCGTGGAAGAAGAGTTTTGGCGAATCCTGAAGGGCGCGGACGGCGCTGCCATTACGCAGGAGCGAAACTTGATACCCGCGGTGCTGCTCTGCGGCACTTCGCTGTTGTGAAAGATAGATTACGTCTTGGAGTCCGACGAGGAACGACTCGTAGACTCCGGCGCCCAAGGATTGAACAGTCTCGTAGTAGGTGTATGCCTGTCCTAGGCTGACGAACTGTGACCCAAGTGTCGTGAATTCCTCAGGGATGCGAACCTTGCCACCCTCGGGAGGCTGGTTCAGGTCAAGAATCTTAACCTCACCTAAAGAAGCGACGTCGTCTTTTCCGAGCCATACCTCGACGCCAAACGTTGTCTTGAATCGAAAATCGTCCCAGTCGTCTTCATATAGGACCACAAACGGGTAATCGTCGGAGTAGACGCGGCTACCGTAGCTTCGTCGGTAGAATCGCACGTCGCCTCCTCTGCGTTCGGTTGATGCGACGGACCTGTGGCTCCGGACTTCCGCGCTATCCTGCCGAATCTGGCTCTAGAAGATCAAGGCGCCGCCTCCGGCGGCGCGGGCCCGCCCCGTCGGGCGGCCCGGCGCCCGCGCTCCTGCCTCCGGCCCGCGCGGACACCGGCCCGCCCAAGTCGTGCCCTAGCCCGTTTGCGCACCTAGATGGGACGATCGGCAGATGGGCAGCAGTCCGCGATCTGAGATGCTGCCGCTCCCCACGATCGACGAGGCGCTGGCCGTGCTCGATCGCGTCGAGGGCCAGGTCGAGGCCAGCACGCCAACGGCCGACCTGAGCAAGGGGCAGCACCGTGCGCGGAGGAGGAGCTTCGTCGCCGTCCAAGAGCTGGTTCGGGGATCACGTCGGGCAAGCAAGTCGGGCGACCCGCGCTGGAAGGACGTGCTCACGAGGGCCGAGCGCTTGCAGGTGCTCACGCGCACGTGGGGGCAGGTCGCTCCGACGTCGCTGAGTGTCAAAGAACCCGCGCCGCCGCGGAGGGCTCCAAGGAAGCGGATGAAGAGTGGCGAACTTCCTCGCAACTGGTCGGAAGTCTCGGGCGGGCTGCCCGGCCAAGGGAAGCGTTCTTGACGGCAGGCTTCTCGCTGTCCCGGACGCAGGCTGAATGGTGAGGACTAACGCAACGGGCTCCGCCCGAACCCGGCACCGCTCCGAGATCAGTCGGGTGCGGCGGGGTGCTGACCTCCTCACGGCACGCCGAGACGGCTACCGGCCCGCCGGCCGGGGCACAAGGCGGGACAGCGTGCCTTGCACCCCGACCGACGGGCCGGAAGGGGTGGAACCCGCGCCGCGAGGAGATCAGCACCAGGACCCAGCGTGTGAGGGCGAAAGACAGGCCCGCGGACTATGCACGGACGCAACGCGGGGGTGCGGGGCTTCGTCGCAGGTCAGAGCCACAATGCCAGTGTTCTGTAAATCCGTCGGCTTAGCCTACGAAGGTTCGAATCCTTCACCTGCCACACCCTGTGGGTACGGCCCCTGAACTGCGGAAACGCGGTTCAGGGGCCGTTCTCGTGGGTCCCGGGAACCTGGGTGGTCACGGGCGCTTCACGGACTGATCGTGGTCTCTCTCCCGTCGAGACGCCGCCGTCTGCGCCGCCCGGCCGGCGGGCCCGGCTACCGGGCCCGCTGCCGGATGCGGTCGGGGTCGGGCGTGCGGCTCCGACCGGTGGACGGAAGTCAGCGGCGCCGTCGTCGCCCACCGGTCCTGGCGGCCGGCGCGGTGGGCCAGTCGAGCGCCAGGGTGGCGGAGGCGTCCAGCTGTCCGAAGAGGAGCCCGAGCCGTCGCAGCTCGTTGACGGCGGCGGTCCTGCGGTCGGGCGGAAACGGGCACGGTGAGTCGCGGACGCTCGACCACGCACGCCCGATCTCGCGTGCAGCGGCGGCGTCAGCCATCGGTAGGCCGCGGCACATCGCTCCGACCAGGACCTCGACGAGAGCCAGCTCGTCCGCGTTGGCCCGGCGGACCGCCCGTGATCGGGCCGCGTCGTCGTGCCGCCGCTTACCGGCGATGAACTGCACGCTGTCGAACAGCGCCCCGTCGGCGATGCTTCCCCACAACCCCCGCCGCAGGCCGAGGTCTCGTTCGGTGACGAAGTGGGCGAGATCGTGCGGGACGCTGTTCGCCCGGTCGTAGGAGGTCAGCAGCAGCCGGACCCCGTCCGGCCGGTCGATCGTGGCCAGAGACCCCCCGCCCTCGCGCCTCGCGAACTCGATGTGCACGCCCCGATCCTCGACCCCGCACCCCGGCGCCCGCACCCGGATAACCCGCCCCCTGCCGGCGCGGCAGTCACCGGAATCGGTGCTGACCGGGCGGATCGCCCGAGCCTCGAAGCGGTCGGGCGCGGCCAGGACCCGGCAACGCACACCGGCGAACGGTGCCGGGTGCTGATCTCCACGCGGCCTGCCGGACCGCCGCCGGCCTTCCGGGGTCGCGGCGCGACGCCCGAGCCGGCGAGGTTCACCGGACGGACGCGGCGTCTCCGGCGAGATACGTAGAGTCCGGCTCGTGCGATCTCCGCAGACGTTGAGCGAGGCCGACCGACGCCGTGTCGCCGCGTGGGCCGCCGACTGCGCCGAGCGTGTTCTGGGACTGTTCGAGGCTGCCGCCCCGGCCGACGAGCGTCCGCGCGCCGCCATCGCCCGCGCCCGGGCGTTCGCCCGAGGAGAGCTCGACACCGCCGACGAGATCCGCCGTCGGTTCGTCGGGGGTGTGCCGGCCGGGGAGGTGACGGCGCCCGCGGCGGCTGCCGCCGCCCGGGCCGCCGGTCAAGCGGTGGCCGTCGCCCACATGGGCGCGCACGCGTTGGGCGCCGCCGCGTACGCGGCCAACGCCGTCGGCCTGGCTGCTCCCGACCGGCCGGACGCCGTCGACGAGGAAGTCCGCTGGCAGCTCACCCACATGACCGCGGAGGTCCGGGCCGCGCTGCGGTCCCTGCCGCCCGTCGGCGAGAACCGGTCGGGCCCTCTCGGGCCGGGGCTGCTCTCGTCGGGCCGGATCGGCATGATCGTCCGTGATCTCCAGGCCGGTCTCACCCGGTCCGACCCGAGGACGGCGGAACCCGGGCCGTGACCGCCGCGGCGGGGCCGGTGGTGAGCGGCCGCTCGCACGGGTGTCGCTCCTGATCCCGAGCAGGTCGGCGACCTGCTCGAGTCGGAGTTGCGTCGTGCGCGGACGCGATCGGACGGATCTTCGGAGCGACGCCGGGCGCAGGTCCGAAGATGCCAGGTCATGGCCACGGCAGCGAGGTGACAGGGCGACGTCGCGACGCGCACGATGCCGTCCGTGATCGACTGGCCGACCGCTGCAGGTGCACTCGCGGCAGGGTTCGCCGTGGCGGTCGTGACGACACCGGTCGGTGTGTCCGGGGCGGTCTTCCTGCTCCCGATCCAGCTCGACCTGCTGGGCATCCCGAGCCCGGCCGTGACACCCACGAACCTCATGTACAACGTCGTGTCCACGCCGGGTGCGCTGCTGCGCCACCATCGCACCGGTCGGCTCCGCGGCCCGCTCACGCTCCAACTCCTGACCGGGACGGTGCCGGGGGTGGTCATCGGGGCCGTGGTCCGGGTGCTCGCCGCGCCGGGGGCCGGTGTCTTCCGGGCCCTGGCCGCCGGCCTGCTGCTGCCGTTGGGGCTGTGGCTCCTCGTGAGCCGTCCCCGCCGGGGCGTGTCGCGGCCGCCGCCGCGGCGACGGACGATCACCGGCCTCGGCCTGCTCGTCGGCGTCGTGGGTGGCATCTACGGCATCGGCGGTGGGTCGCTGCTCGGACCGATCCTGGTCGGCCTCGGGTTGCCGGTCGTCGAGGTGGCGCCGGCGGCGCTGGCGAGCACGTTCGTGACGTCCGTCGCCGGTGTCGGCGCGTACGGCGTGCTGTCGCTCGTCTCCGACGGCCCGGTCGCGCCGGTGTGGACCGTCGGGCTCCTCTGTGGGACGGGTGGTCTGCTGGGCGGCTACCTGGGAGCGCGCCTGCAGCCCCACGTACCGGAGGCCGGGCTGCGGATCGTGCTCGGTCTGCTCGCGGTCGGGCTCGCGACCGCCTACGTCGTGCAGCTGATCCGGTGAGTGCGGTGCGCGGGGCGCGGCCCGGCTGTGTCCGCGCGTCAGGAGCCGTGTCGCCGCACCTGCGGCACCTTGATCCACCGGGCCGGCCGGTGGCGGCCGTCGGCCGGGGTGGGCGACGGCTCGTCCGGCCCGGACGCCCGTCCGGACCCGGTCCCGTCGACGGCCTCGGGCGGCGGTCCGCTCTGCGCGACGGCGCGGTACAGCAGCACCATCCCGACGATCTGCCCGATGTGGTAGGCGGAGTCGGGGTCCAGCGCCACCAGCGCCGCCGCACCCGGGACCAGGCGCAGCATCGCGGCCGCGATGCTCACCCCGATGGCCACCAGCATCGGACGGCCCGCCGGGTGCCCGCGCAGCCACGCCCAGACCCAGAGCCCGATGACACAGGCCATCGTGATGCTCTCGCACATCATGATCGCCGTGATGCTGGAGTTGCCGGTGGCGGCGAAGACGAGGTAGGCAATGACGCCCAGCAGCCGCAGCGGCCAGAACACGACGGCCCGGCTGCGGCCGAGAACCTGGATCACCGACGCCGCCAGCATGAACGACATGACGACGACGACCATCGTGCTCATGACGGCCCAGGTGATCCCGCCGATCCGGGGCAGGTCGACGAGGAAGCCGTGGTAGACGGCGCCCACCAGGGCGGTGATCGCCGCCCAGACGAACGCGGCGCGCCAGTACCGCGCCCCGTCGACGTCTCGGGGCAGCCGGGGCACGAGGTAGAGCGTGAACAGCCCCAGCGCGAGGTCGGTCAGTGAGGCCATCGGCTGGACGAGCACACATCACCGTACGTCCGGGTCGTGCCCGGTGCAGCGGGGTTCGGGTCGAAAGTCCCGGCCGGGCCGGCGTCGGGTGCCATGACGCCGGGTGCCGTGGCGTCGGCGATCGCGCGCCCTCCGTCATGGGTCCGTGAACGCCTGTGCCGACGCCGGCCCGGATGCCCGGTCGGCCCCGCCATGGGGCCCATCGACCCATTGTCGCTATTGGTGACCTACGTCACTCTTGCCCGATGACCAGCTACGTCCTCGTGCACGGAGGGTTCGTCGGCGGATGGTACTGGGACGACGTCGCAGGCCTCCTCGAGAAGGCGGGCCACCAGGTGGACGTCGTCGAGCAGCTGCCGAGCGCGGGGCGCGACCCCGCGGCGCTCGGGGGGCTCGCCGAGGACGTGGCCGTCGTCCGCCGGCACGTGGAGAGCGCCGGCGAGCCGGTCGTCCTGGTCGGGCACTCGTACGCGGGCATGCTCCTCACCGAGCTCGCCGACCACCCGGACGTCGCCCACAGCGTGTATCTCGCGGCGGCGTGGCCCGCACGCGGACAGTCGATGGTCGACCTGTTCGGCGGCGAGCTGCCCTCGTGGCTGGTCGCGGAGCCGGACGGGACGGCGCGGGCCGTCGACGATCTCGAGCTGGTCCGGCAGACGCTCTGTGCGGATGTCGAGAAGGACCGGGCCGAGGCCGAGCTGCGGCGCATGGTGTCCCAGTCGGCCGCCAGTGTGAGCACCCCCAGTGCGGCGCCGGACCGGACACACCCGGTGACGTACATCGTCTGCGAGAACGACCAGGCGCTGCCGCCCCCTGTCCAGGAGCAGTGGGCCGCGGCGGCCGACCACGTGGAACGGCTGGCGTCGTCGCACCAGCCGATGGCGTCGATGCCCGACGAGCTGGCGGCGGTACTGGGGCGAATCCGCTGAGTCGCGGGGCACTCGTCCGCGAGGTCCGGTGCGGGCCGTAACCTCAAGGCGCGCAGCGTGATCCTGATGCGTCGGCACTCGTTCGGAGAGAGTTCACCGCAACATTCTTGACTCATTCCAGAATCTAGGCCAGGCTGCCCGTCGTGCCGACGACACCGGACCACGAGCGCATGCTCCGGGGGGCCTCCCTCCGGGTCACGCGTCCCCGGCTGGCCGTGCTCTCCGCGGTGCACCGGCATCCGCACGCCGACACGGCCTCGATCATCGGGGCCGTACGCGAGGACCTGGGGGACGTCTCCCACCAGGCCGTCTACGACGTGCTCCGGGTGCTCACCACATCAGGGCTGCTCCGGTGCATCCAGCCCTCGGGGTCGCTGGCGCGTTACGAGTCGCGGGTCGGGGACAACCATCACCACGTCGTGTGCCGGTCCTGCGGCTCGATCGCGGACGTCGACTGCGCCGTGGGCACGACGCCCTGTCTCACCGCCTCGGACGACCACGGCTTCACGATCGACGAGGCCGAGGTCGTGTACTGGGGGCTGTGCCCCGACTGCTCCACCACCAAGAGTTCGTGAGCGATCTCTGATCTCGGAAGGAAACCCCGTGTCTGACAAGCCCGACGCCGTTGTTGGAGAGATGAACGAGGAGGAGGCCGGTGGGTGCCCGGTCGCGCACGGCCGCTTGTCGCACCCGACCGAGGGTGGCAGCAACCGTGACTGGTGGCCGAACCAGCTGAACCTGCGCATCCTGCGCAAGCACTCCGAGGTCGCCAACCCGATGGGCGGCGAGTTCGACTACCGCGAGGCGTTCAACAGCCTCGACCTCGACGAGCTCACCGCCGACGTCGACGCGGTCATCACCACCTCGCAGGACTGGTGGCCTGCCGACTTCGGCAGCTACGCGGGCCTGTTCATCCGCATGGCGTGGCACAGCGCCGGTACCTACCGGGTCGACGACGGCCGCGGCGGGGCGGGTGCGGGCATGCAGCGCTTCGCGCCGCTCAACAGCTGGCCGGACAACGGCAACCTGGACAAGGCCCGTCGCCTCCTGTGGCCGGTGAAGAAGAAGTACGGCAAGAAGATCTCGTGGGCCGACCTGATGGTCTTCGCGGGCAACCGCGCGCTCGAGGTCTCCGGCTTCACCACGTTCGGCTTCGCCGGCGGGCGCGCCGACGTCTGGGAGCCCGACGAGGACGTCTACTGGGGTCCGGAGCGCACCTGGCTCGGCGACGAGCGCTACCGCGGTGACCGCGAGCTGGAGAAGCCGCTGGGCGCCGTCCAGATGGGCCTGATCTACGTCAACCCGGAGGGCCCCAACGGCAACCCGGACCCGCTGGCCGCCGCCCGCGACATCCGCGAGACGTTCGGCCGGATGGCGATGAACGACGAGGAGACCGTCGCGCTCATCGCCGGTGGCCACACCCTGGGCAAGGCGCACGGCGCCGCCAACCCCGACGTCGACAACAACGTCGGCCCGGAGCCCGAGGGCGCCTCGATCGAGGAGCAGGGCCTGGGCTGGAAGCAGGGCTTCGGCAAGGGCAAGGGCCGCGACGTGATCACCTCGGGCCTCGAGGTCACCTGGACGCAGACGCCCACGCAGTGGAGCAACAAGTTCTTCGAGAACCTGTTCGGCTACGAGTACGAGCTGACCCAGAGCCCCGCCGGGGCCAACCAGTGGGTGGCCAAGGCCGGTTCGGGCGACAACCAGATCCCCGACCCGGAGACCGGCGAGCTCAACCGGCCGATCTCGATGCTGACGACCGACCTCGCGCTGCGCTTCGACCCGATCTACGAGCCGATCTCGCGTCGTTTCCTGGAAAACCCGCAGGAGTTCTACGACGCGTTCGCCCGCGCCTGGTACAAGCTCACCCACCGCGACATGGGCCCGAAGGAGCGCTACCTCGGCCCGCTGGTGCCGCAGGAGGAGCTGCTCTGGCAGGACCCGGTGCCCGCCGCGAACGGCTACACCCTGTCCGACGCCGACGTCGCGGACCTGAAGGCGAAGATCCTCGACTCGGGCCTGTCGGTGTCGCAGCTGGTCAAGGCGGCGTGGGCGGCGGCGTCGTCGTTCCGCATCTCGGACAAGCGCGGTGGCGCCAACGGCGGCCGCATCCGCCTCGAGCCGCAGCGCGGCTGGGAGGTCAACGACCCCGACGAGCTCGCCCTGGTCATCCGGGGCCTCGAGGGCATCCAGTCCTCGTACGGCAAGCAGGTCTCGTTCGCCGACCTCGTCGTCCTCGGCGGCGTCGCGGCGGTCGAGAAGGCGGCCAAGGACGCCGGGTACGACGTCACCGTCCCGTTCACCCCGGGCCGCACGGACGCCACCCAGGAGCAGACCGACGTCGAGTCGTTCGCGCACCTGGAGCCCACCGCCGACGGCTTCCGCAACTTCCGCGGCAAGGGCCACACGCTGCCGGCCGAGTACCTGCTGGTCGACCGGGCCAACCTGCTGAACCTCAGCGCGCCGGAGATGACCGTCCTCGTCGGCGGCCTGCGCGTGCTGGGCGCCAACACGGGCGGCTCGACCGCCGGTGTGCTCACCGACCGGCCCGGCACGCTGACCAACGACTTCTTCACGAACCTCCTCGACATGGAGACCGCGTGGTCGTCGGTGGCCGGTGACGACGACGCCTTCGAGGCGCGCGACGCGTCCGGCCAGGTCAAGTGGACCGGCACCCGTGCCGACCTGGTGTTCGGCTCGAACTCCGAACTGCGCGCCGTCGCCGAGGTCTACGCCAGCGACGACGCGGGCGAGAAGTTCGTGCAGGACTTCGTCGCCGCGTTCGCCAAGGTCATGGACCTGGACCGGTACGACGTCCGCTGATCTCCCGGCTCGTCCCGACGGCCCCTTCCTGCACCCGCGGGGAGGGGCCGTCGGCCGTCAGGCGGTGTGGACGCCGGCCCGCTGGGCGGCGCGGGCCCGCACGTCGGGCTGCAGGTCCTCGACGGCCAGGAGCGCGGCGAGGCGCTCGGGCTCGGTCGTGAACGCCCGGAACGTCGCTCCCACGGTGACGCCGTGCGCGGGGCGGTCCTCCACCACGATCGCGTCGCCCGCCTGGACGGGCCCGGGCACGAGGACACGCAGGTAGGTGCCCGGACGGCCCTCCTGGGTGAACCGCCGGACCCAGCCGCGGCGGTCGAGCCACACGGCGAAGGTGTTGCACGGGATGCGGGGCACCGACACCTCGAGCAGCAGCGTGCCGCCGACGCGCCACCGCTCGCCGACGACCGCGCCGGTCACCTCGACGCCGCGCACCGTCAGGTTCTCGCCGAACATCCCTGCCCGCAGCGGGCCGAGCTCGGGCTCCCAGCGGTCGAGGTCCTCGCGCGCGTAGGCGTAGACCGCCTGCTCGGGACCTCCGTGGTGGCGGACGTCGCAGATGTGGTCGCCCGCCAGCCCGCTGCCGGCGGGCCCGGGGACGTCGACCCGCACGGGCCCGACGACGGGCTGCTTGTCGATGCCCGTCCGTCCGGACTTCGCCGCGATCGCCCGGACCTCACCGACGTTGACCGACTCGACGATCGCCACCCCAGGACCGTATGTCACCCGACGGCGCCCGGTCGACGTGATCGCCGTCGGCCTCGACCTGTCCGCGATCACCGGTCGGCCCGGGTCCGCCGCGCCCGGGGTCGTGCACGAACGGCAGCAGTGTCGCCTCGAGACCGTGCTCGCCCGCGGTGACCAGGTCGGCGGCCCCCGGACGGGCGAGCAGGGCCCGGACGTCGTCGTCGGTGGCGGCGAAGTGGGCGGGGACGTACACGGCGGTCCTCCGGGTGGTCGGTCCCACCAGGCTGCGCGCAGCAGGCCCCGACCGGTACCGCCGGGGCACGCGACCGGCGTCAGTGCCCCGCGCCCTGGCCGCCGTCGACGTGCAGGGTCTCGCCGGTGACGAACGACGCGCCCTCCAGGTAGAGCACCGCGTGCACGATCTCGTCGATCTCGCCCATGCGGCCCATGGGGTGCAGGCCGGCGTAGGCGCCGTGGGCCTCGACGGGATGCATCGGGGTCTTGATGATCCCCGGCGAGACGGCGTTGACCCGCACGCCCCTGCCCGCGCACTCGATGGCCAGCGAGCGCGTCGCGGCGTCGAGGCCGCCCTTGGTCAGCGAGGCGAGCACCGACGGCACCGCGCTGAGCGGATGGTCGACCAGCGACGTCGTGATCGTGACGACGTGCCCCGAGCCCTGCTCGAGCATGGTCGCGACCGCGCGGCGGGTGATGCCGAAGAAGCCGGCGAGGTTCAGCCCCACCATCGCCGCGAAGTCCTCGTCGGTGTAGGCGGTGAACGGCTTGGCCAGGAACACGCCCGCGTTGTTGACCAGCGTGTCGACCCGGCCGAAGCGGTCCAGCGCGGCGTCGACGACGCGGTCCGCGGTGCCCGGTTCGGCGAGGTCGCCCGCGACGGTGTGCACCTGCGGGTCGTCGGACGCGCCGATCGAGCGTGACGTGGCGACGACGGCGTAGCCGAGCTTGCGATACCCCTCGGCGACGCCCGCCCCGATGCCACGCGAGGCACCCGTGACGATCGCGACCTTCTGCGTGCTCGTGGTCATGGTCACTCCTGTCTACAGTGGACTGTGTAGCGCGGGGCCCGCCGGTGGTTCGTCCCGACGGGGCGGCTCAGCCGGTGGCGGGATGGCGCAGCGGCTCGGCGGCGACGAGGTGCGGACGCTCGGGCAACGGGCGGGGACCGCCGCGTTCCCACCGGCCCGACCGTCGGATCTCGCTCGCGGTCATGCCGAACTCGGCCTTCAGCGCACGGCTCAGGTGCCCGGTGTCGGGCAGTCCCCAGCGGGCTGCGATCGCGGCGGCCGTGCGCCCGCGCAGGGACTCGTCGGCGAGGTCGCGCCCGATCCGTTCCAGCCGCTGCCGGCGGATCCACGCCGACAGCGTGATCCCCGTGGGGGCGAGGACCTTGTGCAGGTACCGCACCGACACCCCGAGCGCGCGGGCGACCGACTCGACGGTGAGCCCCGGGTCGGACAGGTGCGACAGGCAGTGGGCGAGCACGCGGTCGACGAGGTCGTCGCCCGCGCCCTGCGGGGCGATGTCGACCAGTTCCGCGATGACCAGCGAGACGATCGCGTCGGCCAGGTACTCCTTGCTGCTGTTCGCGTCGCCGGGGGTGCAGTCGTCGATCTTGGCGGCGAGCGCGTCGAGGAGCGTTCCGACGACGTCGCGGGGCCCACGGTCCGTGCCGACGGCGATCGCGGTCCGGCCGGCGAGGGTGTCGGCGTGCGACCCGAGCGCCGCCAGCGGAACCGTGACGACGACGGCCTCGTACGGCTCCCAGAACGTCACCTCGTAGGGCCGCGAGGTGACGTAGTTGACCAGGTCACCGGGGCCGAGCATGCAGTGCCGTCCGTCCTGCGCGACCGCGGCCCGGCCGCTGCGCTGCAGGGAGACGGTGAGGAACGCGGGATCGCCGTCGTGGATCAGCTCCGCGCTGCGGGTCACGACGCACGGGCTGCCGTTCAGCACCGAGACCCGCACCTCACCGGCGACCGCGCTGCGCAACGCGCTGTGGAACGTCCCGTCGGCCAGGGGCCGGACCCGCACCGCCGCGAACGTCGGCGCGACCAGCGTCGCGAACCGCTCGCGGTCCCCGGTCTCGGCCGCCGCGACGAGGGGCCGGGCCGGCGGGCCGGCCGACGACGCACGGTGCGCGACCATCTGCCACCTCCCGGCTCACGGACGCCGCGAGCCGGCGTCGGTGCCGACTGTAAGCCGCGACACACCCGCCCGGCCGCCACGGTGCGCACCGGGACCGGCCAGATCGTGCACTCGGGAGCAGCCCGGCGGGCGGCTTAGCCGGTGCCCGTCTCGTCGGCGAGCCGGAACGCTAGCTCGGTGACCCACTCGTCGAGGGGGACGTCGAGCGGGTTCGTGTGGAAGAGCTCGAGCCGGCAGTTCCACTCCTCGCGCTGCCCGCTCGTGCGGCGGTCCCACCACCGTCGGTCCCCGGAGTCATCGCCACTCACCGGGGATCAGGGCGCGCGGGCCGGCACCCGCACGAGCAGCGGGACGAGTCGGACGTAGGCGACCATCCCGAGCACCTCGACGAGCGTCTGGGTCACGACGGCCGCCGCGGCGACACCGGCGCCCGCGGGCAGGGCCAGCGCGAGCGGCAGCACGACGAGCGAGTTGCGGGTCGCACCGCTGAACACGACGGCCCGCGCCTCCGGCACCGCGAGGCGCAGCAGCCACGCCACACCCAGCCCGAGCACCGGCATCACCAGCAGGAACGCGACGTAGACCGGCACGGCGACGAGGACGGCGGGATCGCCGCCGAGCGTCGGGACCTGCGATGCGACGACGACCAGCAGCGTCGCCACCATCAACGGCACCATGAGGGTCGCGGCGCCCGCGGCGAACGCGGCACCCGAACGCGTCCGCGCGGCCCACAGCTGCACCGACCACGCCAGCACGAGCGGCACGACGATCAGCGTGAGGAACGCCTGGACGAACGGGCCGAGGTCGACCGTCGCGGTGAACCCCGGGCCGAGCAGGAGCCGCAGATAGACCGGCAGCAGCACGATCTGGGAGAGCAGCAGCAGCGGGGTCGCCGCGAGCAGCCGGTCGGCCGCCGCTCCGGCGAGGCGGCTGAACACCACGACGTAGTCGACGCAGGGCGCGAGCAGCACCAGCAGCACCCCGGCGCGGAGCGCGTCGTCGGCGGGCAACAGGAGCGCGAGCAGCGCCACGACCGGCGGGACGACGGCGAAGTTCACCACCAGCACCGCCCCGAGGAACCGGCCCGCGCGCAGCGAGCCCGCCAGCTCCCGCGCCGGGACCTGCAGGAACGTCACGAACAGCAGCGCGGCCAGCACCGGGTTGACGGCCGTCGCCAACCCCGGGCCGGCCGCGGGCGCGAGCAGCCCGACGACCACGCCCGCCGCGATCGCGCCCACGTACAGCGGGACCTGCCGACGCTCCAGCGTGTCGGCGACACCCGTCACCCGGGGCCGGGCCGGCGGTTCTGCGGGGTCGTGCACCCGACGAGGCTCTCGCGGCGGGCCGCGGCGCCGGCACCCGGGCCGCGGCGTCGCGTCGTCATCGCGCGGCGCGCCGGACGACCGACGGTCGTTGCGCCGTCGGCAACGTGCAGGAGTCCGGGGCCCAGTCCATCGGGTGACCTCCCTGTCGGTTCGCCTCTCCCCACGGTAGGCCCGTATCCGGCTACCGCACTGAGCTCTGATCCATGACGGATGTCGTGCCCACGACGCGACCGTCGGCACCGGGGCGTCCGGTCGGCCCGGGCGATGGTCATCTCGGAACGAGGAGGCGACATGGACACGTCCGGGCAAGGGGCCTACAGCGGGCTCGCCTACGCGGTGATGCTGCTGGCGACGTTGCTCGCGATGCAGCCCGCACTGGGCAACCCCGTGCTGTGGCTGCGCAGGCCGCGGGCGGCGGCGCTCGGGCTCTGGCTGGTCGTCGCGGTGCCGTCGTTGGTCGAGCTGGCCTGGCACCCGATCTACGACGCCCTCTCCCGCCGGCCCGACCTGATCAGGGACGGGCAGGTGTACCGGCTGTTCACCTCGGTGACCGTCCAGGACGGCGGCCTCTCCGGCACGATCTCCAACCTCGCCTGGCTCGCCGTGCTCGGGACGCTCGCCGTCCACATCTGGGGTCCGGCCCGCGCGCTCGGCCTGTTCGCCTTCGGCGCCGTGGCGTTCGACGTGATGACGACGTGGGTCTTCCCCTCGCCCGGCGGCGGCAACTCCGCGGCGATGTTCTTCCTGATGGCGGCGACGACCGCGCTGCTCGCCCTCCGGCGTCCGCACCCGGTCCCCGTCGCCGTCGCGGTGCTGGTCACGGCGATCGGGATCGTCCTCGTCGTGCGCGACGACGCGCACGGTCTGGTCATGCTGGGCGGGCTGGTGGCAGGCGGGATCGTCGCGGCGGCGTGGCCGCCCCGGCAGGTGCCCGACGCCCGCTCGGCCGCGGCCCTGGCCCCTGTCCGCGCCTGAGTCCCGTGTGGGTCGGTGACCGCGTCCCGTCCCGCGTGCGGGAGGGGCGCGGCCCGGCGGCGTTCGGGTGAATCGACCGACGGCTCCGCTCGCCGAACGCCGGGTGCGAAGAATGTATCGATCGGTACACTCCGGCTTGTGGGTCGTCCTCGCGAGGTGCTAGGTGTTGTGACCCGCCCCGACCACCAGGCAGGTGAGCAATGCCGCCCACGCATCCGGCGACGCCCCCGATCGAGCTCGTGTCCGGGAGGTCCGCCACCGTGCGGCATTTCCTCGAGGCCGCCGTGGACGAGGCGCCCGACGCACCGTTCCTGGTGCACGGTGCTCGGACCTGGTCTTTTGCGGAGTTCGACGCGTCGTGCAATCGCGTCGCCCACGGCCTGCTCGCCACGGGGGTCCGGCCGGGGGACCGGCTCGCCTACCAGCTCCCGCACGGGTTGTCGCTGCTGCTGCTCGAGCTCGCCGCGCAGAAGATCGGCGCCGTCACCGTCCCGCTGATCCCCGGCTCGACCGCGCCCGAGACCGCGTACGTGATCGGGCATGCGACACCTCGGTACATCGTGACCGACCCGGTCGACGAGGTCCCGGTGCGGGAGGCCGCGGGGACCGCCCACCGGGACGAGCACGTGGAGGCCGAGGTGATCGTCGTCCCGGAGTCGGGGGGCGACCTGGGGCGGCTGGAAGGGTGGGACGAGAGCCGTCCCCCGGAACCCGGACACCGCGAGCGCGCCATGTCCATCCGGTACACCTCGGGCAGCACCGGGCGGCCCAAGGGCGTGGTGCAGCCGGCCACCGGTTTCGCGCAGGCCGGCCACGCCATCGCCCGACGCCTCGGGATGGGCCCGGCCGACCGGATGTTCTGCGCCATGCCGTTGTTCCACACCGCGGCGACGCACATGATGCTCGCGCCCGCGATCGCGGCGCGCTGTCCGTTCGTCCTCGTCCCGCGGTTCTCGCGGACGTCGTTCTGGCCGGAGGTGCGCCGCACGGGCGGCACCGTCGCGCTGCTGATGCCGACGCAGTTGTCGATCCTGATGACCGCCGAGCCGTCGGACGACGACGCCGACAACCCGATGCGGGTGATGTTCTCCCACGTCCGCAACGAGGCCTTCTGTCGCCGGTTCGGCGTCGACATCTGCACGACGTGGGCGATGACCGAGACGTCCGGGATGGGCACGTTGCAGGCGCCGGGAACCTCGGAGCATCCGGCGAAGATCATCGGGAGGCCGATGCCGGACTCCGCCGAGATCCGCATCGTGGCCCCCGACGGGACGCCGCTCGGGGTCGGCGAGCCCGGGGAGCTGTGCTTCCGGCACCCGGACGTCATGCTCGGGTACCACCGCGACCCGGCCAACACGGCCGCGACGCTGCGGGACGGCTGGGTGCACAGCGGAGACCTGTGCTCCATGGACGCCGACGGCAACGCCTACTTCCACGGGCGGATCAAGAACGTCATCAAGCGCGGTGGTGAGAACATCGCGGGCGAGGAGATCGAGTTCACGGTCATGGACCAACCCGCGGTGGAGGAATGCCTGGTCACCGCCGTCGAGGACGAGATCTACACCGAGGAGGTCTGCGCGGTCGTCGTCGTCCGGGCGGGGCAGCGGCTGACCCCCGACGAGATCGTGCGGTGGTGCTCGGACCGGTTGTCGTCGTGGAAGGTGCCGCGCTATCTGGACGTGCGCGCGGAGCCGTTGCCCAAGCTGGCCAACGGCAAGACCGACCGCGCCGCCGTGACCCGCGAGGTCCGGTCCGCGACCGGGCTGTGGGACCGGAAGGTGGGCGGCTGAGGTGCCGAGGCTGGCTGCGTCCCTGGTCCTGTCGACCACCCCACTGGCCACCCAGGTCGAGCTCGTGCGACGACTGGAGGCCGGCGGCTTCGACCGGGTGTTCTTCGGCGAGGCCTGGCGGGAACCCGTCGTGCCCATGACCGCGGCACTGCTCGGCACGTCCACGGTCGGCGTCGGCTCGGCCATCTCGCAGATCTATCCGGTGCACCCGGTGGTGGTCGCGCAGCAGGCGGCGCAGCTCGACGAGCTGGCGCCCGGCCGGTTCAGCCTGGGCCTGGGGCTGGGGGCGTCGTTCGTCGTCGAGCGCTGGTTCGGTGTCCCCTACGACCGGCCGCTGCGCCGGGCCCGGGAGTTCGCGGACGTCGTCCGGGGCGTGCTGGCCTCCCCGGAGGACGGCCCGTTCACCTACTCCGGCAAGCTCTTCTCCGTCACGCGCTACCGGCTGCCCTTCGCCGAGACCGCCGTGCGGGTGCCCGTCCACCTGGCCGCGGTCGGACCGGCGATGCAGACGCTCGCCGGCGAGGTCGCCGACGGTGTGGTGGTCGGCGCGCTGCACTCGGAACGCACGATGGAGCAGACGCTCGCGCGGCTCGGACGCGGTGCGGCCCGGCGTGGACGCACGCTCGACGACCTGACGATCTGGTACTACCTCGCCTGCTGCGTGTCCACCGACCCGGACCGGGCGCGCGCGATGGCCCGGCGCAGCCTCGTCTATCTCGCCCAGTACCCGCACTACCGGGCGGTGTACGCGGAGGAGGGTTTCGCCGCCGAGGCGGAGACGATCGCGCAGCTCGTGCGGCAGAAGGAGATGGACCGCGCCGAACGCGAGGTCACCGACGAGATGATCGGCCGGTTCGCGATCGCGGGCACCGTCGCCGAATGCCGTGACCAGTTGCGGCGCTACGCCGGCTACCCCGGCGTCCCGGTGCTGCATCTCATCCCCTTCCGGATGGACGAGGCGGAGGTGCAGGAGTCCTTCCGCCTGGCCGCCGAGCTGGCTCGTTGACGGGCGACCGTGACCACGGCGGGTGGCCGACGGCGCCCGTCGCGACATCGACAGGAGAGCGATGAACGCAGGACCGCTGCAGGGGATCCGGGTCGTCGAGCTGGGAGGTATCGGGCCAGGGCCGTTCGCGGCGATGCTGATGGCGGACCTCGGCGCCGAGGTCGTCCGGATCGACCGGCCGCCGCGCGAGCCGCTCGGTGAGCACCAGCAGCACGAACGGGATCTCCTGCTGCGTGGACGTCGCTCCATCGCGCTGGACCTGAAGTCCGCCGACGGCGTGGAGGTCGCGCTGCGGTTGACGGACCGGGCGGACGTGCTGCTGGACCCGTTCCGCCCCGGTGTCGCGGAGCGGCTCGGGATCGGACCGGAGACGGCGACGTCGCGCAACCCCGGGCTCGTGTATGCGCGCATGACGGGATGGGGGCAGACCGGGCCGCTCGCATCCGTGGCCGGGCACGATCTCAACTACGTGGCCCTCGCCGGACCGCTGGCGGCGATGGGACGCCGTGGCAGTCCTCCGGCACCGGCGCTCAACCTGATCGGCGACTTCGGTGGCGGGGGGATGCTGCTGGCCTTCGGCGTCACCGCCGCCCTGGTGGAGCGGAACCGGTCCGGGCGGGGCCAGGTGATCGACGTCGCCATGACCGACGGGGTCGCGGCGCTCTCGGCCAGCATCGTCGGCTTCACGAACATGGGTGTCTGGGGGCCGGAGCGGGAGAGCAACTTCCTCGACGGCGGGGCTCCGTACTACGACTCCTACGAGACATCGGACGGCCGCCACGTCACGATCGGCTCGATCGAGCCGCAGTTCTATGCGTTGCTGCTCGACAAGCTCGGCCTCGACGCCGCCGAGTGGCCCCAGGACGACCGGCGCCGATGGCCGGAGCTGCACGCCCGGCTCGCCGAGATCTTCCGCGGACGCACCCGTGACGAGTGGTGCGAGCTGTTGGAGGGGACCGACGTGTGCTTCGCGCCGGTGCTGGGCTTCGACGAGGCGCCCAAGCATCCGCACCTGGCCGCACGCGGCACCTACGTCGAGGAGCACGGCATGCTGCAACCGGCACCGGTGCCGCGGTTCAGCCGTACCCCCGGCGCGATCCAGACGCCGCCCTGCAGCCCGGGACAGCACACCCGCGAGGTATTGGCCGACTGGGGTTTCACGTCCGAGGAGCAGGCGGCCGCGATCGCGTCCGGTGTCGCGGTGGTGTCGACGACCGCGGGATGACCGCGTGCGAGCCGATCTCGGATGCACCACATCAGGGGTTGTACCGATCGGTCACAACTCGTACAGTCGTGTCGTGCGGCGCACACGGATCGTGCTTACTGCTCGGCTTTTGAACTGCTGAAACAGCGGCAGGAAACGAGCCGAGGAACGCGCGGGGCCCGGTGGCCGAGCGTGTACCGATCGGAACGTGATCGAAAGAAGTGCTGCCGGGGCGTCCGCGGAACACACCGCAACGCCACTGCATCCGCACTCGGCTCCACGGCCCGGCTCGGCTCGTCCGCAGGACGGCGACACCACGAACCGGGTCATGCGTCGAGCAACGTCGCTCGTCACAGCGAAGAGAGAGGAGTTCCGGTGGCGAATTCTGACGCCACGCTGCCGTGGTGGGTCGGGGTCGACGTCGGGGGAACCTTCACCGACGTCATCGCGATGCACCGCCATACCGGCGAAACGCGCGACCACAAGGTCCTCACCACCCGGGGGCGGCTGGAGGACGGCGTCCTCGCGGCGCTCACGGGGCTGGACATCCCGCTCGGCGAGATCGCCGAGATCGTGCACGGCCACACCGCCGGCATCAACGCGGTGCTGAGCCGCCAGGGTTCCTCGGTCGCGCTGCTGGCGACCGAGGGGCATCGGGACCTGCTCGACATCGGGCGGATGGACCGTGAGTTCGGCCCGAACTTCTACGATCCGACCTGGCTGCGCCCGCACCAGGAACGACCCGTCGCCCGGCGGCGGCACCGCTACGGCATCCGGGAACGGATCGGCTGGGACGGGGCCGAGGTCGTCGCGCTCGACGAGGACCAGGTCCGCGAGGTGGCGGGCCGGATCCGCGACGCCGGGATCGAATCGGTCGCCATCTGCTTCCTGAACTCCTACCTCAACCAGAGCCACGAGCAGCGGGCGGCGCGGATCCTGCGCGAGGAGCTCCCGGGGGTCTACATCCAGACCTCGGAGATCTATCCGGTCACCAAGGAGCACGAGCGCACGGTCACCGTCGCGCTCGACGCCTACGTCGGGCCCATCGTCACGACCTACCTCAACCGCCTGGAGGGTGCGCTGGCCGAGGCCGGCTTCGGCGGCACCCTGTGGATGATGACGATGAACGGCGGCGTCGGCTCGGTCGCCGAGACCTCGAAGGCACCCGTGTTCCAGCTGGTCTCGGGCCCGGTGGGCGGCGTCGCGGGCTCGGTCGACCTGGCCCGGGCAGCGGGTGACCGCAACCTGCTGACGATGGACATGGGCGGCACCAGCACCGACGTCGCGGCGATCCGCGACGCGACGACGCCGATGACCGACACGTGGGCCGTCGAGTTCGGGCTGACGATGACGATGCCGGTCGTCGACGTCGGGTCCGTCGGGTCCGGCGCGGGCAGCATCGTGCACATCGACTCGGTCGGGACGCTGCGCGTGGGCCCGGAGTCCGCCGGCTCGGTGCCCGGGCCGGCCTGCTACGGCCGCGGCGGGGAGCGACCCACTCTGACCGACGCGTGCGTCGTGCTCGGAATCCTGCAGCCCGACCTGTTCGCGGGCGGCGCGCTGACGCTGGACGTCGAGAAGGCCCGCGCCGCGCTGAAGACCGTCGCGGACCCGCTGGGGATGTCGGTGGAGGAGCTGGCCGACGGTGCCTACCGGCTCGCCTGCTCGGACGTCGCCGGGTCGATCCGCTCCATCTCCACCTATCGGGGGCTGGACCTCCGCGAGTTCGGGCTGCTGGCGTTCGGCTCCGCCGGTCCCATGATCGCCCACCAGGTCGCCCGCGAGCTCGGCGTCGACAAGGTCGTCGTCCCGCAGGCGCCGGGGGAGTTCTCGGCCTTCGGCCTGCTCACGAGCGATCTGCGGGTGTCGACGGCGCGGTCCCCGATGACGGTGCTGTCCACCGACGGCGGGACCGACTGGGAGGGGCTGTTCACCGAGCTCGAGGAGCAGGTCGCGTCGAGCCTCGGCACCCAGGGGGCGGCGAAGGAGGACATCGTCTTCGAGCGCGCGATCTTCGCCATGTACTCCGGCCAGACCTGGGACAACCGGCTCGACATCGGCCCGGATGAGATCGACGACGTGCGCGTCAAGCAGCTGATCGGGCAGGTGCACGACTTCTACCAGCAGCGCTACGGCTTCAGCGCCGAGGAGCTCCCGATCATCGTGACGACCGTCGAGGTCACCGGGCGGGCCCCGCGGGGCACCCTGCCCCAGCACGTGTCGCACGCGGGGGAGGGCGACCCGGTGCTGCGTCGCGCGGCGGTCCGCCTCGACGGTGTGACCCACGAGAGCGCACCCGTCTACCGGCGGGAGCTGCTGCCGGTCGGCGAGCGGGTGCCGGGCCCCGCCCTGATCGTGGAGGACTACGCCACGACGGTCGTGCACGCCGGCTCCACCGCAACACAGGACGCGGCCGGGATCCTCCGGATCGTCACCGACGGAAAGGACGGGCACAGCGCATGACCAGCACGATCGAGTCCGCCGGTGCGCGGAACGCGGCCGAGGGCGACGCGCAGCACCTGATCGACCTGGAGACCGTCCGCTACGGCCTCATCGAGGTCGCGCGCGACATGCACCAGGCGCTCATGCGGTCGGCGTTCTCGCCGATCGTCCGCGACATCAACGACTGCACCGCCGCGATCCACATGCGCACCGAGAACGGGTGGGAGATGGTCGCGAGCTGGGAGGGCTGCATGCAGCACGCCTTCACCTCCCAGCACATCTGCAACTTCACGATGGACGAGTGGGACGAGGAGCACCTCGACGACGGTGACGTCATCCTCGTCAACGACCCGTGGCGCGGCGCGATCCACTGCTCGGACATCAACATCCTGCGACCGGTGCGGATCAACGGGCGGGCCGAGTTCGTGCTGCACTCGACCTCGCACGTGGTCGACCTCGGCGGTCCCATCCCCGGTGGGTTCGCCAACGGCGTGCAGACCGCGTTCGAGGAGCAGCTGCGGTTCCCGCCCACGCTGCTCTACGCCAACGACCGTCCGGTCAAGGCCGCGTTCAACTACCTGCTCGAGAACGTGCGCGTCCCGGCGTCGGTGCTCGGCGACGTCCGGGCGCTCAACGGGTGCCTCGTGATCGGTGAGCGCCGGCTGCGCGAGCTCATCGGCAAGTACGACCACGAGCTGGTCCGCAAGGGCGCCATGTACGGCGTCGAGATGACCGAGGCGGCGATGCGCGCCGGTATCCGCGAGATCCCCGACGGGGACTACACCGCCGAGGACGTCATCGACGAGGACGGCGTCACCGACGAGTCGGTCCCGCTGGTGATGACGCTGAAGAAGCGCGGCGACTCCATCGAGGTCGACTACTCGGGGACGGGTCGGCAGCCGCTGGGCAACGTCGGCACCGCGTGGTGCGAGGCGACCCGCTGCATCGAGGGCATCAAGTTCATCGTCGACCCGACCTCGGCGGTCAACAGTGGCACGCTGCGGCCGATCGAGTCGATCCTGCCGCCCGGCAGCGCCGTCTGCTCGCTGCCGCCGACGTCGGTGTCCAACCACGTCGACATCGGCGGCCGGATCGTCAACCTCGTCGCCCAGGCGATGGGGAAGGCGCTGGGGGACAAGGCGATCGGTTGTGACTCCGGGACGCTGGGCATGCTCACCCTCGGCGGCGTCGACGACCGGCCGGGCCACGTCGGGAACCCGTGGGCGTCGTTCGCGCTCGCCGGCGGTGGCTGGGGAGCCACCTGGAAGGGCGACGGCCTGACGTTCTGCACCTTGGCGATCGGCAACTGCCGCACCTCGGTGCAGGAGCACGTCGAGCGGGAGTCGCCGCTGGTCGTGGTGCAGCACGAGATCATGCCCGACTCGGGCGGGGCGGGGCAGCACCGTGGCGGCAACGGCGCGGTCTACACGATCACCGCACTGTCCGAGACCGCGATCACCGTCACCGGTGACCGCACCCGGCTCGGCACGCCCGGTACCAAGGGCGGCGGCCGCGGCATGCCCTTCTACGGCTGGTTGATCCCGGACTTCGACGCGAAGGACCCGGCGAGCCTGGACGTGTTCGACCTCCGTGCGGCCGAGCCGCTGTTCGGGATGTTCGACGACCAGGGGATCCCGGCGCCCGACGGCGGGACCTTCGGTCTGGGCACGAAGTACGCCAGCGCCAAGGTGTCCGGCATCGTGCTGAAGCCGGGGCAGGCCATCCGCGTGATCATCGGTGGGGGCGGCGGCTGGGGCGACCCGCTCGCCCGTCCCGTGTCCGACGTGCTCGACGACGTGCTCGACGCGATGCACACCCGCCGGTACGCCGAGAAGGCCTACGGCGTGGTCTTCGCCGACGACACGACCATCGACGAACAGGCCACGCAGGCCCGTCGTGCCGAGCTCGCCGCCGCCCGCGACGCCGGGCGCTGGACGGTGCCGACGGCCTGCGCGCTGGACTGGAGGACGGCATGACCCGACCGATCGACCGGCGTGGTGTCACGCCGGCCCTCCCCGCCCAGGAAGGAGCCCGCCATGGGCGTTGAACGGATGCTCTTCGCGCGGCCGACCGAGGAGCGCATCTCCGTCACCCGGGTGCCGGTCGACGCGACCTGCCCGGAGTGCGGATCCACCGCGGTGGCCCGTTATCCGGTGGCCAACTACATCGGCCCGCGCATGGTCACCAAGTGCCAGGACTGCTTCCACCACCTCGCCGTCGACGTCCCCGCCGACGACGACCACTGGCCGCCGTGGCGCCCGGCGACCTGGGGCTGGTCGGGTACCCGCGCCGGCTAGCCGGCCCGCCACCCGTGGGCGCTCCGGCCGGGTCATCCGGCCGGAGCGCTCCGTCCCGACCGATCTCACGCAGAAGGCGACCCATGAGCACGTGTCATCCGACGAGCGGCACCACGGACGGTCCGCGGTGACGCCGCGACCGGCGGCGGTGGTCACCGGAGGGGCCGGCGACATCGGCCGTGAGGTGGTGCGTCTGCTGGCCGGCCACGGCCTGCACGTCGTCGTCGCCGACATCGACCGCGACCGCGCGCAGGCCACCGCCGAGGAGGTCGGCGGCACGTCGGTGCCCCTCGACGTCGGCGACCCGGACGCCTGGCGCGCCGTCGTCGACCATCTCACCGGCCGCGGCCTCCGGCTGGACGCCGCGGTGTTCAACGCCGGTGTGGCGCTCGGCGAGGCCGAAATCCTCGACCTGGACCTGACGTCCTATCGCCGGGCCTGGTCGGTCAACGTCGACGGCGCCGTGTTCGGGCTGCGCGCGCTCGTGCCGCTGCTGCAGTCCGCGGGCGGGCACGCCGTCGTCACCGCCTCGCTGGCAGGCCTCACCGCGGTCCCGTTCGACCCGGTGTACGCGATGACCAAGCACGCGATCATCGGGCTGGTCCGCGGGTACGCGCCCACGCTCGCCGCGAGGGGCGTCGGGCTGCACGCAGTGTGCCCCGGGCTGGTCGACACCGCCATGCTCGGCGCCGCCCGTGAGGAGCTCGACCGCCTGGAGTTCCCGCTGGTGAGCGTCGCCGACGTCGCGGCGGCGCTCGTCGCGTGCGCGCTGGGCGACGATCCCGGCGAGGTCGTGGTCGTACAGCCCGGCCGCGCACCGTTGCCCTACCGGTTCCCGGGGGTGCCGGGGGGACGCACCGGCACGCCGATGCCGGAGCTTCCGTCACGGCTGCCGATCGGCACACACCGCAACGGCTGACCCCGCCCGCTCCCGTGTCCGCAACGCAGGGGCCCGCCGCCCCGGAAAGGCAGGACTGCATGAGCACCCCACGCGACGCCGTCATCGTCGACGTGCTGCGCACCCCCGTCGGCAAGGGCAAGAAGGGCGGTGCGCTCCACCACGTCCATCCGGTGGCGCTTCTCGCGGACGTGCTCGCCGCCCTGGTCGAACGCAACGGGCTCGATCCCGCCCTCGTCGACGACGTCATCGGCGGCTGCGTGACCAAGGCCGGCGAGCAGGCCGTCAACCCGACCCGGACCGCGGTCCTCGCGGCTGGGTTCCCGCTGTCGGTGCCGGCCACCACCGTCGACCGCCAGTGCGGGTCCAGCCAGCAGGCCGTGTCCTTCGCGGCGCACGCCATCCGGGCGGGCGCGGCCGACGTCGTCATCGCCTGCGGGGTCGAGTCGATGTCCCGGGTGCCGATGCACTCCGACGCGCAGGGCGCGGACCATCTCGGTGAGCGCATCGAGCGTCGCTTCCCGGGCGGGCTCGTGGGACAGGGCATCTCCGCGGAGCTGATCTGCGCGCGGTGGCAGCTCGGGCGCGAGGAGCTCGACGCCTACTCGGCCGAGTCCCACAGACGGTCCGCCGCGGCAGCCGAGACGTTCGCCACGGATCTCGTGACGGTGACCGACGCGCCGGACCTGACCGTCGACGAGACCATCCGGGCGACGACGACCGTCGACGGCCTGGCCGGGCTCCGGCCGTCGTTCCGCAGCGAGGCCATGGCCGAGCGGTTCCCCGAGATCGACTGGAGGATCACGCCCGGCAACTCCTCGCCGCTGACCGACGGCGCCGCGGGCGTGCTGATGATGAGCGCCGAGCGGGCGGAACAGCTCGGCCTCACGCCCAGGGCGCGGGTGCACGAGACCGCGGTGGTGGGCGACGACCCGATCGTGATGCTCATGGGGGTCGTGCCCGCGACGCGGAAGGTGCTCGAGCGGGCCGGCCTGACCGTCGACGACATCGACCTCTTCGAGGTGAACGAGGCGTTCGCCTCGGTCCCGCTGGCCTGGATGCAGGACATGAAGGTCGAGCACGACCGGCTCAACGTCCACGGCGGCGCCATCGCCCTCGGGCACCCGCTCGGCGCGAGCGGCGCCCGGATCCTGACCACCCTCGTCGGCGCGCTGGAGCAGCGCCGGGCCCGGTTCGGCCTGCAGACCATGTGCGAGTGGGGCGGGATGGCGAACGCGACGATCATCGAGCGGATCTGAGGACACCCGAGATGGACGCCTACACCCTGCGCGACCTCCTGACCAAGGCCGTCACCGACGCCGGCGCCGGCCCCGGCACGACGGCCCTGACCTTCGACGGCCGGGACATGACCTACGGCGAGCTGGACGCGCGTTCGACGGCGCTGGCCGCCGGACTGGCCGCGGCCGGCTTCCGCAAGGGCGACCGGGTCTCGGTGATCATGTACAACCGGCTCGAGTGGGTCGAGCTGTTCTTCGCGCTGGCCAAGCTCGGCGGCGTGCTCGTCCCGGTCAACTACCTGCTGGCCCCGTCGGAGATGCAGTACATCGTCGAGGACTCCGACTCCCGCTGGATCGTGGTCGAGGACGCGCTCGCCCCGGCCGTCGCGCCGATCGTCGACCAGCTCACCGGACGGACGATCGTCGAGGTGGGGGCGCCGACGGGCATCGGCACGGCCTACGAGGACCTCGTGGCCGAGCCCGGGACCGCCGCGGCCTTCGCCCTGCCAGACGTCCGTGCCGACGACCTGTTCCTGCTGCAGTACACCTCCGGCACCACGGGCTTCCCCAAGGGCGCCATGCACACCCACTCGACGGTGCTGTGGAACTCCTACCACCAGATCGTGGACTTCGACCTGCGTACCGACGACGTCTACTACGTCGTCCCGGCGCTGTGCTGGGCCGCCGGGTTCCACGACTGCGCCCTCGCGACGCTCTGGCGCGGTGGGCGCGTGGTGCTCGGGCGCAGCACCGGGTTCGACGCGGGCGCCTTCCTCGAGCAGGTCGAGAGGCACGGCGTCACCAAGGTGCTGCTGGTGCCGACGGTGCTCAAGCGCGTGCTGGACCATCCCGGGTTCGACAGGTACGACACGTCGTCGCTGCGCATGGTGCTCTCGGGCGGGGAGCCGGTGCCGCCGTCGTCGCTGGAGGGCCTCAAGGCGAAGCTGCCCGCGTGTGACGTGCTGCAGGTCTACGGGATGAGCGAGTTCCCGACGCTGATGCTGCTCATGTCCGGCAAGGACGCCGCCGCGCGGCCCGGGTCGACGGGCAGGGCGTGCTCCGCCGCGGTCGTCAGGATCGTCGACGAGAACGACGTCGACGTCCCTCCGAACACGGTCGGCCAGATCATCTGCCGCTCGCCGGCGAGCATGATCGGGTACCACGACAAGCCGGAGGCGACCGCCGAGACCCTCGCCGACGGGTGGCTGCACACCGGCGACCTCGCCCGCTACGACGACGACGGCTTCGTCCACATGGCGGGCCGCGCCAAGGACATGATCATCACCGGTGGCCTCAACGTCTACCCGGCCGAGATCGAACGGGTGCTCGCCGCGCATCCCGACGTCGTCGAGGCCGCCGTCGTCGGCGAGCCCGACGAGAAGTGGGGTGAGGTCGGGGTCGCCCACGTCGTGCTCCGCGCCGACGCGCACCTCGACGGCGAGTCCGTCCGGGAGTACCTGAGGGGCACGCTGGCGGGTTTCAAGGTGCCGCGGCGCTACCGCCTCACGACGCAGCCGCTGCCGAGGACGACATCCGGGAAGGTGCAGAAGCACCGGCTGGAGAAGGTGGGACCGACCGCATGAGCCAGGACAGTCCCGACCGGACCGCCGCCGACCGGACCGCCGCCGACCGGACCTCGCTGGTCACGGGGGCGTCGCGGGGCATCGGGGCGGGCATCGCACGCCATCTCCTCGACCGGGGCGTCCGGGTCGCGGGCGCGTACCGATCGGGCCGCGACGGCGTCGAGAAGCTGGCGACCGCGCATCCGGACCGGGTCCTGCCGGTGCACCTCGACCTCGGCGACCCCGACAGCGCGGTCGACGCGGTCGAGCAGGTGCGCGCGACCTGGGGGCGGCTCGACTCCCTGGTGCTGAACGCGGCCGTGTGGGACGGCGGGCGGCTCACCCGGATGGATCCCGACGCGTGGTGGGCGGTCGTCGAGACCAATCTCCGCGGCACGGCCGCCGTCGTCCGCGCGGCGGTGCCGCTGCTCCAGGAGGGGAACGACGCCAGCATCGTGCTGGTCGGGTCCGTGGTCGGCCACGTGGGCTTCCCCGGCGACACCGCGTACGCGAGCACCAAGGCCGCCCTGGTCGGCTTCGCGCGCTCCCTGGCCAAGGAGCTGGCCGCGACGGGGGTGCGCGTCAACGTCCTGGCGCCGGGCTTCGTGGACACGGACATGACTGCGGCGGTCCCCGAAGGCTCCCGCGCCACGATCGCCGAGGCCACGCTGCTGGGCCGGTTCGGGACCGTGGACGAGATCGCGCGGGCCGCGGTCTTCCTGTCCGAGGACGCGACGTTCTGCACCGGCACCGTGCTGGCCGCCGACGGCGGCTGGTCCCTGTGAACCCGAGGAGGAATCCCGTGAACGTTGGTCTGCCGGCCGACGAGTACGACAAGCTGCGCGAGTCGGTCTTCACCACGATCTGGAACGAGCTCGATCCCCTCGAGCACCAGATCGAGGACACCGAGTCGATCCCCTACGACGTCGTCCTGCCGGCGCTGCGGGCCTGCGGCGCGTTCGGTCTGATCATCCCCCGCGAGTACGGCGGCGCGGGGTTGTCGATCGCCCAGTACCTGCCGATCCTCGCCGAGTTCGCGAAGATCCAGGGCGGTATCCGCGCCATCGTGCACGTGCACAACTCCTTCGCGCACGCCCTCTCGGAGATCGGGAGCGAGGAGCAGAAGCAGGCGATCCTGCCCGGCGCCGCCGTCGGGGAGAAGTCGCTGGCGTTCGCGCTGACCGAGCCGGGCAACGGCACCGGGATGGACCTGTCGACCCAGGCGCGGCGCGACGGCGACGAGTACGTGCTCGACGGCCGCAAGTGGCTCATCACGAACTCCGACATCGCGTCGCACTTCCTGGTGCTCGCCAAGACCGCCGACCGGGAGGTCTCGGCGATCATCGTTCCGCGTGACGCCCCCGGCTTCACGATCGCGCCGCTGCCCGAGACGATGGGCTGCAAGGGCGCCGAGCACGGCGAGCTCACGTTCACCGACGTGCGCGTCCCCGCCGCGAACCTGGTCGGGGCGGAGGGCGAGGGGATCGCGCACCTCGAGCGCGCCCTCGAGATCAGCCGCGTCTTCATCGCGGCGTCGTCGCTGGGGACCGCGACCCGGGCCCTCGACCTGTCGCTGCGGTTCGCGAAGGAGCGGGTGACCTTCGGCCGGCCGATCGGCGAGCGGCAGGCGATCCAGCGCTATCTCGCCGAGATGGCGACCGACGTGTACGCGCTGCGCGGGATGCTCGCCGACGTCGCCGCCAAGTGGGACCGGGACCAGCGGGTGCCGGCCGAGTCGAGCCTGGTCAAGCAGTTCGGGCTCGAGGCGGTCGGCCGCGTCACCGACCGGGCGCTGCTCGTCCACGGCGGCATCGGCTACACCCGCAAGTACCCGATCGAGCGGCTCTACCGCGACGCGCGGCTGAACTGGTTGGAGGAGGGCCCCCCGACCGTCCAGTACCTGGTGGCGGCGCGCCAGCTGCTCGACGGCTTCACCTTCGACGACGCCTTCGACAGCGCGACCCGCTGACGGCGCCCGCCGCGCGGGCGAGTGGCTCCCGACCGGTCGGCCCGGTCGGAAGCCGGCCCCGCGGTGGACGACCACGTCGACGTCGTACTGCTCGGCGAGCACCGCTCAGCGGCGTGATCGGGATTCGCGGTGTCGGCGTCCGAGAGCGCCGTGGGGAGGACGACTCCCTCATCGGTGGCGGCCCGTGCTGTCGGAGGAGAATGCTCCGGATCAGGTCGGGTCAGGCGTGATGGGTTCACCTGTCCGGTCACGCCGGTGTAGCTCGGCGTTGATGCGCCGGGCTTCCTCGAGCTGGTCCTCGAGAATGACGATCCGGCAGGCCGCGTCCAGCCCCAGGCCTTCGTCGATCAAGGCCCGCACCCGCGCGGCCAGTCTCAGCTGATAGCGGGAGTAGCGGCGGTGTCCCCCGGCCGAGCGCTGTGGCACGAGCAGTTTCACCTCGTCGAGACTGCGCAGGAACCCTGCGGACGTCCCGAGCATTTCCGCGGCGCGGCCCATCGTGTAGGCGGGATAATGCTCGTCGTCGAGCCTGTCGGCCGCGGTTTCAGAATCTGGGGCCATCGCGCCTCCGTAGACGAGGGGCCCCGGTGCAGTCGCACCGGGGCCCCAGGATCAGCTGTTCAACACCATCAACCGGCATCAGATGCCGGTTCCTCGACCCGCAGAACTCGGAAACCGCTCGCGGGCACAGGACCGCTTATACCGATATCCACCTTCCATTCCGACAGGTCGCGATACCCGTCGTGTTCGCCAGGCGAACCCGCGGGTCTGACAGCGTGTGCCTCTCCTTCTCCTCAGTTTTTCCGACTTGCTGGTGTTGCTGACTTGCTGGTGTTGCTGACTTGCTGGTGTTGCTGACTTGCTGGTGTTGCTCCGCGGGTAGTTACGTCATCTCCCGCGCCTCTGGACCTCTCATCTCGACGGACGGAAGCCTACCCGCGGCCGGTCGAGAATGTCTACCTCAGCTGAGTGAGATTTCATGGGATCGAGGCGTCCAGGTGTCTCCTGCTCGACGCGCCGAGGGCGGCTATGGCGCTGGACGTCGCCGCCGGCGCCGGCGAGGGGTCGCTGCGGGTGTCGTCGTGTGCGAGCGGTCGGATCCGTTGGCCGGCCTCGCGCCGTGCGGTCGGCCGGCGGCGCAGCCGGTCGACACCGACGTGGCGAGGGGAGGGTGGCGGGCACGGACGAGGACCGCGCGACGAGATCAGGCGAGGCCGCCGTTGACGAACACGGTCTGCCCGTTCGTCCAGCGCGCGGGACCGGCCAGCTGGGCCACCGTCGAGGCGATGTCCTCGGGCCGCCCGAGCCGTTCGAGCGGGGTGGCGTTGGTCAGGGCGGCGACGGTCTGCTCGGTGTTGCTGTCGAAGAACAGCGGCGTTGCGGTGGGTCCGGGCGCGACGGTGTTGACCGTGATGTCACGACCACGCAGCTCACGGGCGAGGATGAGGGTGAGGCCCTCGACCGCTGCCTTGGTCGCCACGTAGGGCCCGTACTTCGGGAGCTGGGTCCGGGTCACCGACGTCGAGAAGTTGATGATCGCGCCGCCGTCGCGGACGTGGCGCGCGGCCAGCTGGGACACGACGAACGTGCCCCGCAGGTTGGTGCGGACGATTCGGTCGAACTGGTCGAGGTCGTAGTCGGCGATCGGCCCGAGGACCATGATGCCGGCGGTGTTGACGACGACGTCGATCCCGCCGAACGCCGACTCGACCGCGTCGAACGCGGCAGCCATGGCGTGCTCGTCGGCGACGTCGCCACCGACCGCGACGGCCCGCCCGCCGGCGGCGGTGATGGTCTCGACGAGGGTGTCCGCCTTGGTCTTGTTGCCCGCGTAGTGCACTGCGACGGCGAACCCGTCGTCGACGAGCGCGTGGACGACGGCTTCACTGATCCCGCCGGTGCCGCCGGTCACGAGTGCCACGCGCGGGGTGCCGTCCCTCATGGGTCTCACCTTTTCGTCTCCGGCCTCGCAGCTGCGAAGCGCCGATATCCTTCGATGGTATCAACGATACGGCACATCGTATCGTTGCCCTGTGTGATGCGTATCATTGATACGCCTCGGTGCGGGTCATCGGTCCGAGCGACGCGTAACGTCGATACGGTGACGGAAGCCCCCACCCTGCGCCTGCGGATGCTGCGAGCCGCCGAGCAGCAGCTGGCCGCGTCGGACGACAACGACGTCTCGACCCGCGCCGTCTGCGAGGCGGTCGGCGTCGGCCAGCCGGCGCTGTACCGGATCTTCGGCGACAAGGCGGGCCTGCTCGCCGCGCTCGTCGACCACGGCTTCGAGCGCTACGTCGAGCGCAAACGCGCGCTGGAGACGACCGAGGACCCGGTCGCCGACCTGCGGGCGGGATGGGACGACCACATCGCCTTCGCGCTCGAGAACCCGGCCGTCTACCGGCTCATGTTCTCGCCGACGCTCACGCGGCGACCGGAGGCGCCGGAGACGATCTTCGGGCTGCTGTCCGCGACGCTCGAACGCTGTGCCCGCGCCGGTGTCCTGCGGCTGCCGGCGCCGCTCGCGGCGCAGCGCATCCTGTCCGCCAACGTCGGGGTGGCGCTCGCGGTCCTGGTCCGTCCCGACCTGTACTCCGACCCGCAGCTGTCCACGAGCGTGCGCGACGCCGTCTTCGCCGCGTGCCTCGACGAGCCGGGCAGCCCCGACGAGCCGGCCGGCCTCGACGAGCCGCGCAGCCCCGGCGAGCAGGGCTGCCTCGACGGGCAGGGCCGTTTCCGCGAGCAGGGGCGCTCGGGGCCCGAGACGGCCGGCGCCGACATCGGCCCGGTCGCGATCCGGCTCGCGGCCCAGCTGCGCGCCGAGTCGTCGTCGCCGCTCGGCGACGAGGAGCAGCAGCTCCTGCTCAAGTGGCTCGACCTGCTCGGCGCCGGCGCCTGACGGGCACGGGCGGCGGCTCGCCCCGGCCCGTCCCGCTCGTACCGGGCGCTCCGACCGTCAGCTGTGGATGCCGTCGATGAGCGCGTCGAGGAAGAGATCGGCCAGCTCCTCGGGCGTCAGCTCGCCGTCGGGGGTGAACCACAGGTAGGTGTAGTTGAGCATCCCGAGGATGCCCTTGACGAGCAGTCGGGGCGTCGGGCGCAGCGTCCCCTCGCGCACGCCGCGGTCGAGCGCCTGGCGCCAGTAGCCCTCGTAGCGTTCCCGGGCGGCGATGACCTCGTCGCGGCGCTCGCCGGTGAGCGCGTTGTACTCGCGGAAGAACACCGCCCACTCCGCGCGATGGTCGGCGATGTTGCGCAGGAGGCCGCGGGCCATCTCACGCAGCACCTCGCGGGGCTCGAGGCCGCGGTCGAGCACCTCCTCGGCGTAGCGGTTCATCTTGTCGACCTGGTCCTTGCTGATCGCGTAGAGGACCGCTTCCTTGCTGCCGATGTACCGGTACAGGGCGCCGCGGCCGAGCTCGACGGCCCGGCCCAGCTCGGCCATGCCGGTCCCGTGGTAGCCGTTGCGCGCGAACAGCTCCGCCGCCGCGGCGATGACCCGCTCCCGGTTGACCTCGTAGTAGGTCGTGCCCGTCATCGTCCGATACCGTCCGTCCCACCCGCGGTCGCCCAGGTCGGCGACAGGCTACCGGCGCGTTCTCCGGCCGCAGCGGCCGCAACGGTCGGCCGCGGGAACCGGGGTCCGTCGCCGCGCACCGGCCGGGCCGGGTGGCCCGGACGACGGCCGGCCACGGGCTGTCGGGGGCGGTGGTCGGGTCGCGTCGACGCCGTCGAACGCGCGCACGTCGATCCTCGGTCGGGTGCCACGCCACGAGTGTATCGATCGGTCCACTCGGGGGCAGCCCCTCGCTGTGTGACAGCTCGGGGCTCCCGGTTCAGGGCGCCGGACCGATCGATCCAGCAGGCGCGGGCCACGTCGCCACCGGCGCGGCCCCGGTCAACCCCGACGGCCGTCGAGCACGCCTCGCACCGCGGTGGCGCCGATCTCGTCGTCGGACTCGACGCTCGCGGCGAAACCGTTGCGGGCGAACACGTCCCGCAGGACGGACGCCTGCTCGTCGCTGGTCTCGACGAGCAGTACGCCGCCCGCGACCAGCCACTGCGGTGCGCCGGCGACGACCCGGCGCGCGATGTCGAGACCGTCGCCGCCGCCGTCGAGGGCGACCATCGGCTCGTGCAACCGGGCCTCCGGCGGCATCAGCGCGACCGCGGCGGTCGGCACGTAGGGCGCGTTGGCGACGACGACGTCCACGCGTCCGCGCAGGTCGGGAGGCAGCGCCGCGTAGAGGTCGCCCTGGTGCACCGTCGCGGGGGGCAGGTTGCGCCGGGCGCAGGCCACCGCCGCGGGATCGACGTCGGCCGCGTGCACCTGCGCGGCGCCCGACTCGACCCGCACCGCCAGCGCGACGGCACCGGCCCCGCAGCACATGTCGACGACCGTCGCACCGTCGCGGGTCGCCGCTACCGCGAGCCCCGCGAGGAACGACGTGCGCTGCCGCGGCACGAAGACCCCGGGCTCGACGACCACGCGCAGTCCGCGGAAGCCGGCCCAGCCGACGATCTGCTCGAGCGGATCGCCCGCGGCGCGCCGCGCGACCATCGCCGCCAGCGCGTCCGGCGAGGGCGCCTCGGCCAGCAGCACCGCGGCCTCGTCCTCGGCGAACACACAGCCTGCCGCGCGCAGGACCGCGACGATGTCGGACGCGTCGGGCACATCGCGGACGCTACAGCGGCCGGCCGGCGGGCCCGTCCCGTCCCGCCGGATCCCGGCCGGGAGAATCGCACGGTGGACGTCGACGGCGGGGCGAGGTTGACGGGGGCGACGACCCTGCCCGACGGCACGCCGGTGCGTGGCCGCGGGCGACGTGAGCCGCTGCCCGGCGGCCCCGACCCGCAGTTCGGGCTCTACCTCGGATCGCCGCGCAGGCGGTTCACCCGCGCCCCGGTGTGGACGCCGCCGTGGCCCGCCGAGTGGATCGACTGGCCCGACTTCCGCACCCCGCGCGACGACGCCCGTGCCGCCGCGATGGTCGTCGCCGCCTACGAGCGGGCGCGGGCGGGCGAACGGGTCGAGGTCGCGTGCGGCGGCGGCACGGGGCGCACCGGGACGGTGCTGGCGTGCATGGCGATCCTGGCCGGCCACCCCGCCGACGACGCGCTCGCCTGGGTCCGCGGGCACTACCGGCCGCGCGCGGTCGAGACGCCGGGGCAGAAGCGCTGGATCCGGCGGTTCCCGACGCTCGTCGGGTGACGTCGCCGGTCAGAACTCGATCTCGTCGGCCTCGCCGAGCCCGGCCGCGGCCAGCGCGGCGTCGAGCCCGTCGTCGTGGCGGACGATGCGGCTGATCCGGCCGTCGCGCGCCGTGAACTCGGTGGCGACGCTGCGGGTGCTGTCGTCGTCGATCCAGCGTGCGTCCTGCAGCGCGACGGCGACGTCGCCGCGGCCGAAGAACCGCACGGTCGACAACGAGATGCCCGAACCGGCCACCCAGCTGCGCAGGACCTCGACGCCGCGGGCGGCCCCGCGAGGGCCGCCCACCTCGACGTCGTCGGTGACGAGCGCGGCGGCTGCGTCGACGTCCACCGCGTTGACCGCGCTCTCGAAGGCGCGCACGAGATCGGGGGTCATTCCCCGATCCTGCCGCGTCCGGCGGGCGTCGGCACCCGCCGATCGGCCCGCCGTCGCGAGCCGGCCCTACTCGGCGCCGGTCACGGGCACGAGCCCGGCCGCGCGGATGCCGGCCACGGCGGCGGCCTCGTCGTTGAGCGAGGCGTCGCCGGTGACCCCGACGGCCCCGAGCAGCCGGCCGTCGCCGTCGCGCACGAACACGCCGCCGGGGACCGACAGGATCCGGCCGCCGGCCAGCGTCGCGACGGAGGTGAAGAACTCGGGGGAGTCGGCCGCCCGGGCGGCGATGGCGCGGTTGGTCATGCCCAGCGCGAGCACGCCGTAGGCCTTGGCGACGGCGAGATCGGGCCGCAGATTGCCGGACCCGTCCTGGCGGGCCAGTGCGACGAGCGCGCCGCCCGGGTCGAGGACGGCGACGGTCAGCGGGTTGAAACCCTGCTCGGTGCCGTGGGCGAGTGCTGCGGTGACGACGGTCTGGGCCTGTTCGAGGGTGATGCTCACGAGTGGGAGCCTGCCACGCCGGCCCCCGTGAGTGACGTCGGTGCGAGGGCCGCGCGCGCCTCCTCCGCGACGAGATCCGCGTTGACCATCGCACCCGCCTTCGCCCCGGCCGCCGCCGACGCGCCGACCTGCGCGAACGGGTCGGTCAGGTTGCCGGCGGCCCAGACGCCGGGCGTGGCGGTCGCACCCGTCGGGTCGGCCTCGACCGCGGCACCCGTCCCGCCCGGCAGCTCGCGCAGGCCCAGGCCGAGATCGGCGAGCAGGTCGCGCCGGGCGACGGGCCGCGACCCCACGGCGACCGCCTCCGCGGGCACGACCTCACCCGACCGCAGCTGCACGCCGGTGAGCACGTCGTTCTCGACGACGACCCGCGCCACCGCGCCGTCGACGACCCGCACACCGACGGCCGCCAGCTCCGCGGCCTGCTCGTCGTCGAGTGCCGGCTGTTCGTGCAGCAGGAGCGTGACGTCGGCCGAGAGCTGGTGGAACAGCAGGGCCTGGTGCACGGCCATCGGGCCGGTCGCGAGTACGACGATCGCCCGATCCCGGACCTCCCAGCCGTGGCAGTACGGGCAGTGCAGCACGTCGCGGCCCCAGCGCGCGGCGAGACCGTCGACGGCGGGCAGCTCGTCGACGACGCCCGTCGCCAGGACGATGCGTCGGGCGTGCACGGCACCGCCGCCGTCGAGGGTGACCGTGAAGCCGTTCTCGTCGCGCGTCGCCGCGACCGCCCGCGCCCGGCGGACGACGACCCCGTACCGCCCGACCTCCTCCCGGCCGCGGCGCAGCAGCTCGGCCGGCGGGGTGCCCTCGTGCCCGAGCAGGCCGTGAATCCCTGCGGCGGGGGCGTTGCGCGGTTCGCCGGCGTCGAGCACCAGCACCGACCGCCGGGACCGGCCGAGCATCAGTGCGGCCGACAGCCCCGCGGCGCCACCGCCGACCACCAGGACGTCGTGGTTCTCCGAGTTCGTCATGCGCTCACCGTGCCTCGCCGCCGTGCTGTTGCGCCAACGTCCTTGCCGGAGTAGCAAAGATGCATGACCGCCGACCCGACCGATCAGGGTGCCGTGCTGGCTCGCGTCGGCCCGCGCCTCGCGGAGCTGCGCCGCGAGCGCGACCTCACCCTCGCGGCCCTCTCCCGCACCACCGGGATCTCGACGAGCACGCTGTCGCGCCTGGAGTCCGGACACCGCCGGGCGACGCTCGAGCTGTTGCTGCCGATCGCCCGCGCGTACGGCGTCGGCCTCGACGACCTCGTCGGCGCCGAGCCGTCCGTCCCCGATCCGCGGGTCCACGGCCTCGAGCCGATCCGCACCGGAAGTGCCGTCGCCTATCCGCTGACCCGCGGGCCGGTGCAGCCGCGGCCCTACCGCCTCGTCTACGGGCCCGGCCTGGAGTGCACCGAGCTGCGTACCCACGAGGGCTTCGAGTGGGTGTACGTCCTGAGCGGCCGGCTCACGCTCCTGCTGGGCGACAAGGAGATCCAGCTCGGCGTCGGCGAGGCGGCCGAGTTCGACTGCCACGTCCCGCACGGCTTCGCCACCGGGGACCGTCCGGTCGAGGCGCTGAGCCTGTTCGGCAAGCAGGGGGAGCGCGCCCACCTGCGGGCGAGCGGGCGTCGGGCGTAGCGGTCGAGCCCGGCGCCCGTCAGACGCCGGCGATGAACCGCACGGCACGGTCGAAGGCGTCGATCGCGGCGTCGGTGTTCGCCTGCGACCTCCCGCCGGCCGCGGCCACCCGGGCCGCGACGCCGGGTGCCTGCACCCCCTGCAGGTGCAGCCCGACGAACGTGTGCCCCGCCGCCGGATAGTCGAGCTCGGTCACGCGCGGCGACCGGGCCGCGATGGCGTCGGCGAAGGAACAGGAGGGCCAGAGCGCGTCGGCGCCGCCGCAGATGGTGAGGATCGGGCCGGCGACGGCGTCGTCGTCGATCGTCGCGCCCGGCGCCCGGGGGTCGTCCTGGTGCGCGACCGACGCCCAGGGCACCGGCCGTCCGGCCAGCGTCCATGCCGCCACGTGCGGCGACGGGCTGGACGCATGCACGACGCTGCTGGGGGAGTCGGCGACGACGCCACGCACGAGCGCCGGGAAGTCGACGGCGAGCAGCTGCGCGACCTCGCTGCCGCGGGAGGCCCCCCAGACCACGATCCGCGCCGGGTCGACCCCCGGCTGCGCGGCCAGCACCCGCAGCGCCGTCGCGAAGTACTCGAGCGGGATCTCCCGGAGTGTCGGGGGCAGCCCCGGGAGCCCGAAGTAGCCGACGGCGAGCGATACGAACCCCTTGCGCGCCAACGCCGCCGCGAGCGGATCGAGCGCGAGGCCGCCCTCCGCCCCGCCGACGACGAGCACCGCCGGTCGCCGGATCGGGTCGTCGGTGGCGCCGGGTGGACGGTGGAGCTCGCCGTAGAAGCCCGCTGTCGCGGGGCGCTCGTCGATCGCGAAGGGGTCCGACGGCGGGGCGGGTGTTCCCGCCGAGCATCCGGCGAGCAGCAACATCCCGGCCAGCACCACCAGGCCCCACCTGCGCACGGGGCCCGTTCTACCTGCGTTCCCCGTGGGCGGGCTGTGGCCTCCGCCGCGATTCGGTTGCGTCACGAAACCGTCAGTCTCTACTGTCGGCCAGGACGCACGCACACCCGTCGAGGAGTCCGGCCATGTCCGTCGAGTCCCTGCCCCGCGAGCCCGAGGGGGCCGTCCGGTCCCGCACCCACCGGTGGGAGGACCCGCGGATCGCCGCGTCGGCAGCCCGCGTCGAGGACGGGTTGACCTTCCTGCGCCGGCTCGCGGCCGGGGAGCTGCCGCCGCCGCCCATCGTCGAGACGCTGGGGTTGACGCTCGTCTCGGTCGAGGCCGGCCGGGTGGAGTTCGCCCTCGAGCCCGCGGAGTACCACTACAACCCGATCGGCTCGGTGCACGGTGGCGTCTACGCGACGCTGCTCGACTCCGCGACGGGCTGCGCCGTGCAGTCCACCCTCCCGGCGGGCGTGCACTACACGAGCCTCGACCTCACGGTGAAGTTCCTCCGGCCCATCACGGTCTCGACGGGACCGGTGCGCTGCGTCGGTGAGGTGCTGCAGGCCGGCAACCGGACCGCGCTGGCCGAGGCGCGGATCCTCGACTCCGCCGACCGGCTGGTCGCGCATGCGACGAGCAGCTGCATGATCTTCCGTCCCGGTTCCTGACGGCGCCGCCCGGCCGCCGTGGTGACGCCCGTCAGGACGCAGACACGTCGCCTTCGGTCGTCCTACGGTCGGGGTACCGGTCTCGACGAGGAGATCCGCGCACCCCTCGGGGGACCGGCCGGCCCGGCACACGCCGGGCTGGTTCCGGGGCGACCAGGGGAGCGACACATGGCCCGACGTGATATCGAGTTCGACGCCGAGGGCGTCGTCCTTCGCGGCTGGTTCTACGAGGCCGAGGGCGCCGACGGCCGGGCGCCGACCGTCGTGATGGCCCACGGGTTCTCCGCCGTGAAGGAGATGTACCTCGACTCGTTCGCCGAGGTCTTCGCCGCCGCGGGGCTCAACGCGCTCGTCTTCGACAACCGCAACTTCGGCGCGAGCGACGGCGAGCCGCGCCAGGAGATCGACCCGTGGGCGCAGGTCCGCGACTACCGGCATGCGATCACCTACGCCACGACCCGCGACGACGTCGACGCGACGCGGATCGGCATCTGGGGCAGCAGCTACTCGGGCGGGCACGTGCTGGTCGTCGGCGCGATCGACCGCCGGGTCAAGGCCGTCGTCGCCCAGGTCCCGCTGGTCAGCGGGTCGGCGAACATCGGTGAGCTGGTCAGGGCCGACTTCCGGGCCGGCTTCCGTGAGATGTTCGACGCCGACCGCGTCGCCCGGTTCGCAGGCGACCCGCCCGCGATGGTGCCGGTGGTCGCCGAGGACCCGCTCGCGCCCTCCGCCCTGCCGACACCCGACTCCTGGACGTGGTTCACCGAGACCGGCAAGCTGCGCGCCCCGTCCTGGCGCAACGAGGTGACGCTGCGCACCGTGGAGATGCTCGGCGAGTACGAGCCGGGCGGCTACCTGCCACGGATCAGTCCGACGCCGCTGCTGATGGTCGTCGCGCGCGAGGACCATCTCACCCCGTCCCACCTCGCGATCGACGCCTTCGAGAGCGCCCGCGAACCGAAGAAGCTGGTCATCCTGCCGGGCGGGCACTTCGACGCGTACGTCGACGGCTTCGACCAGGCGTCGGCCCCGGCGCGCGACTGGTTCGTCGAGCACCTGGGCGCCTGAACCGCGGGCGTCCGGACGTCACCACGGACCGGGCCGCGGGCCGCCGATCCCGACCTCGCGGCACCGCGGTCCCGGCTCCGGGTGGACGATCTGAGCGCCGCACACGCCGTCGCCCACCGGTGCCTCGCAGGTCCAGCTGTGGTGGCCGCGGCAGGGGCAGGGCACCCAGCCGATGAGCACGCGCCGGGGTCCGAAGGGGTGGCCGTGCGGGCAGCGGGCGGGGCCGATCTGCTGCCACCGCCCGTCGTCACGACGGACGAGGGTGCCGATCCGCTCCGCGCGCTCGAGGTCGACGCGTTGCCACCAGACCGCGAGGTATGCCGAGCGGCGCTCGCCCGGCTCGTCGCCGACGCCGTCCCACGGATGTGTCTCGTCGACCCACGCGAGGGCCTCGTGCTCGATGTCGGCCACGAGGTCGGGGCCGCCGTAGTCGCGGGCGTCACGGAGCAGGTCGCCGTGGATCTTGTCGTCGTCGAGGAGGCCGCGGATCACGACCCAGGTTCGCCTCGCCACGGGGGCGGGGTCAACGCGGCTATCGGGTGGTTCGCGCTGCGCAGTGCCCGGTCCACAGGATGTGACCAACCTGTGGATCGACAGGGGACGTGTGGGTGAATTACACGGCTGTCACCTACCGTGGCGAGATCCCCGGACCACGGACGACGGCGCGTGACGGCGCGCCCGACGCAACCTGACCGTCGGCCTGCGGGCGCGGGACGACCGTGGGGTTGCGCTCGACGGGGGCCGGGCGGCAGGGCGGGGCGGGTCGGCTCAGCCCCGGGACACGGCGCGCAACGCCGACGCGACGGCCTCCCGGCCCAGTACGACGGCCTGCTCGATGCGGGGCACGTCGATCGTCAGCCCGCGCACCCCGGCCGAGCGGGCCGGGGTGATCGCCATGAGGTGCGCGCCGTCGCGGTCGGGGTGGGCGGCGTCGGAGAGCAGGGCGAGCGAGTCGGCGTGCCGGCGGACGTCCTGGGTCATCGCCCCCAGCCCGGGGACGACGACGTCGATCGACCGCGCCCAGAGCGGTGGGCGGGTCCCGGGCTCGGAGCGGCGCAGTTCGGGGACGGTGCGGGTGAGCAGCGCGAGCACGTGGGTGGCGCCGTCGCGCAGCGCGCGCAGCACGGGCATCGGGTCCGAGATCGAGCCGTCGATGTAGCGGCGGTCGCCGATCCGCACCGGCGGCCCGGCGAGCCACGGGATGGTCGCGGTCGCCCGCATGGCCCGCCGCCAGTCCTCACGGGTGGGGAGCCGCTCCAGCACGTGCGAGGTCATGTCGGCGGCATCGGTGACCAGCACGCGCAGCGGCACGGGATGGTCGCGCAGGGCCTCCCAGTCCGCGGGCTTGACGTGCACCAGGATGTCGTCGATCAGGTGGTCCAGCGACACCATGGGCCGCCGGGTCCCGAGCCGGCGCGGGTCGATGAACTCCTTGCACGCCATGTCGTCGGGGAAGATGCGGGCGGAGTCGTAGCCGTGCCCCAGCACCAGCGCGGTGCCGACGAACGCCCCCGCCGAGACCCCGTAGACGACGTCGAAGGCGTCGGCGAGGCCGGTCGTCTCCAGCGCGTGGACCATCCCTCCGGCGTAGGCGCCGCGCATCCCGCCCCCGCCGATGACACACGCGATCCGGTGCCCGTCGGTGCGGGCGCCGGGCACGCTGCCCGCCTCCCGGCGACGCAGCAGCGCGCGGATCACCTCGTCGTCGCCCGACAGCGTCGAGGCCGACACGGACGGGAGCACGGGTCCGTCGCCGGGGAACCCGTTCGGCACAGCCGGGTGCATGCTCCCGATTGTGACTCGATCGCGGGTCCGACGGGGACCGCGCGACCCCGGCCGCCCGGCATCGTGGCGGACATGGCGTGGCTCTGGCTGCTCGGCGCGATCGCGACGGAGGTCGTCGCGACGACGAGCCTCAAGCTCTCCGACGGCTTCTCCCGGCTCGTCCCGTCGGTCGTCGTGGTCCTTGGCTACGTCGGTGCCTTCGTGCTGCTCGCACAGGCGCTCAAGCGGTTCGAGGTCGGCACGGCGTACGCGCTGTGGTCCGGCATCGGGACGGCGGCGGTCGTGCTGATCGGGGTGCTGTTCCTCGGCGAGGGGCTGAGCCTCGTCAAGGCGGGCGGCGTGCTCCTGATCATCGGCGGCGTCGTCCTGCTGAACCTCTCCGGCGGCCACTGAGGACGGCCGGACGGGGACTGCCGCGGCGATCACCCGCCGGTAGGGTCGGCGACGTGGGTGAGCTCGCAGTGGAGGTGGACCCGGCCGCGGTCGGTGTCGACGAGGACAGGCTCGCGCGGATCGACGCGCACTTCCGGCGCTACGTCGACGACGGGAGGCTCCCCGGCTGGTCGGTCGCGGTGGCCAGACGCGGGAAGCTCGTGCACGTGTCCCACTACGGGCGGCGCGACGTCGAGGCCGGGCTGCCCGTCGAACCGGACACGGTGTGGCGGATCTACTCGATGACCAAGCCGATCACCTCGGTCGCCGCCCTGATGCTCCACGAGGAGGGCGCGTTCGCGCTCACCGATCCGATCTCGAACTTCATCCCGTCGTTCGCCGACGTGCGGGTGTACCGGTCCGGTTCGGCGCTGGCCCCGGCGACGGTGCCGACGTCCGAGCCGATCCGGGTGTGGCACCTGCTCACACACATGTCCGGACTGACCTACGGCTTCCACCACGCCCACCCGGTCGACGAGATGTACCGGCTGCGCGGCCACGAGCTGACCACGCCGCCCGACGTCGACCTGGCCGCGGCCTGCGACGAGTTCGCCGCGCTGCCGCTGCTGTTCCAGCCGGGCACCGAGTGGAACTACGGGGTGTCGACCGACGTGCTGGGCCGCGTCGTCGAGGTCGCGTCGGGCCGGACGCTCGACGAGTTCTTCGCCGAGCGCATCCTCGGCCCGCTCGGCATGTCCGACACCGGGTTCCAGGTGGCGGACTCCGCCGTCGACCGGCTCGCGGCGCTGTACCTGCCCCGCCCGGGCGGCGGGCTCGCGCGCAGCCCGCTCGGCGAGCTGATCACCAAGCCGCCGACCCTGCTCTCCGGCGGTGGCGGGCTCGCGTCGACGCTGCACGACTACCACCGCTTCACCCAGATGCTGGCCCGCGGCGGCGAGCTCGACGGGGTGCGGCTGCTGTCCAACCGCACCGTCGACCTGGCGACGCGCAACCACCTGCCGGGCGGAGCCGACCTCGACGCGGTCGGCCGCCCGATCTTCGCCGAGTCGCCGTACGCGGGCGTCGGGTTCGGGCTGGGCTTCTCCGTCGTCATCGATCCGGTGGTCGGCAAGAGCCTGACCAGCCCGGGCGAGTTCGCCTGGGGCGGCCTGGCCAGCACGGCGTTCTACGTCGACCCGGTCGAGGAGGTCACGGCGGTCTTCATGACGCAGCTGATGCCCTCGAGCACGTACCCGATCCGGCCGCAGCTGCGCACGCTCGTGAAGCAGGCCCTGGTCGACTGAGCCGACCGGGGACCCGGGAGGATGCGCCCGGAACTTCACGCGAGAGAGAGAAGAGTCACCGATGAGCAACGCCCTCGCCATCACGATCCGGGTGATCGTCGTCGCGATCGCCCTCTGGGTCGCGACGTTGCTCGTCGGCGGCATCCGGCTCGGCACCGAGGTCAGCCCGAACTCGACGACGGCCTCGACCATCGGCACGCTGCTCGTCGTCGCCGTCATGTTCGGCCTCATCAACGCGGTGCTGAAGCCGATCATCAAGGTGATCGGCTGCCCGCTCTACATCCTGACGCTCGGCCTGATCAGCCTGGTCGTCAACGGCCTGCTGCTGTGGCTGGCCGGCTACATCGCCGAGAGGGTCGGCCTGCCGTTCGCCGTCGACGGGTTCTGGGCGGCGTTCTGGGGCGCGATCATCGTCGCGGTCGTGTCGTTCCTGCTCCACGTGCTGATCCCGGACCGCTTCGACCAGCGCTGACCGCCGCCTGCCCGGTCCGGGACGCACGGCGGACCGGTCAGACGGGCCAGGCCTCCCGGCGCCACGCGCCGTCCCAGAACATCCACTCGTAGCGCGACGTCGTGTGGAAGTGCCTGCGCATCCGCTCGATCTCGGCCGGCCCGGCGGTCTCGCCGATCCGGTCGGTGACGGCGAGCACGGCGTCGACGACCGTCTGGAAGTCCTCGTCGCCGTACATCGCGATCCAGCGCGCGTAGAGCGGATCGGGCGAGCTGCGCTCGAAGAGCTCGGCACCGACCTTCGCGTAGATCCAGTAGCAGGGCAGGACCGTCGCGACGGCCTCGGCGTAGGAGCCTCCGTGCGCGACGGCCAGCAGGTAGCTCAGGTAGGCCTGCGTCGTCGGGGCGACCGGCTCCTTCGCCGCGGCCTCGGGCGTCGTACCCAGTGCGTCGACCAGCGCGGCGTGCATCCCCTGCTCGGCGGCGACGGCGCTGGTGGCGCTCGTCGCGAACATGACGGTCTCCTCGTCGGTCGGCGCCTTCGCCGCGCACGCGGCCAGCGCCTTCGCGTAGCCCCGCAGGTAGTGCGAGTCCTGGACGATGTAGTGCCGGAACGACTCGTGGGGCAGCGACCCGTCGGTCAGGCCGGTGACGAAGGGGTGTGCGAGGACCTGCGCGTAGATGTCCTCGACGTCTGACCACAGCTGCTGGGTGAGGCTCACGGGCACGAATGTAGATCGTCGGGATGCACGCCCGGGGCGGGCGGAGATCATCTGCGCAGGTCGTGGCGGTGCAACCCCGCTCCGTGCGCACAGGGTGAGATACTCGTCACTCCATGGGATCGGTCATGTCGCGCCGTGAACCGGGTAGGCGACGATGTGCCCAACAGGGTGCGTTTCAGTGTCGAGGCGCTCGTCCGTACGTGTCAGGCTGACGGCGAGGAGAGCGAGTGAGCCCGATGGACCACCACGAGAAGATGCGGCTGCGCGCAGCAGCGTTCCGTGCCACGCGACTGTACCCCGGCCCGGTCGGGGAGCTGATCTCCAAGGAGATTCTGACCTGGGAGGAGTTCGGGTACCGGCTGGGCGGGACCCAGCTGATCATGCGGCTGGTCGACCACGTGCTGCAGAGCCCGCTGACGTCCTCGGGCGAAGCGGCCGCCTGACCACCGCCCGGCCCTGGCGGGTCGGGCCGCTCGAACCGACCGTGCGACGGGCCGTTGCGACAGGCCCGTTGCGACCGACCGCGCGTCCGGCCGGGTCGCCGTGCCCGGGGTGTTACGGCGCGCCGAGCGTCATGCCCGCGTTCGCGGCGTCGCCCGAGTCGGCGTTGGAGCCCGCCGAGGCCCCGACCGCGGCCGAGACGATGACCACGGCCGCGAACGTCACGATCGTCCCCACGCGACCGGCGACGTCGATGATGGTGCCCAGCCGGCTCCGGGTCCGCGCGGCCCCGACCGCGTGGACACTCTCGACGCCGCTCCCCAGAGACGTCGGGGTAGCCGGAGCCGGCTGGTTCCGCGCATCCACCGCGAGGTGGGCAGGCGGCACGAGGCGTTGGGTGGGCAGGTCCATGAACGAGCGCGACATCGGGACCGCGGGCGTGACGCGCGTCGCCGTCATGGCGGACCACCCTTCATCGGGGAGCGGAACGTTCGGCCGAACGGTCGGCCGTGTGCGGCCCCGCGGGGTAGCTCGGGTGTCCGTACATGGAGCATGTCGTCGCCGGTCCGGCGACCGTTAGCGACGATCACCCTATCGGGGCCGTTGGTCCCGGGGCGGACCGGGCCCTCCCGCACGGCACCGTTCCCGCGCAGGTCAGACGGACGTCACGACACCTGCAGCCGCTCCCGGAGCGCACGCTTGAGCACCTTGCCCGCCGCCGACACCGGAATCTCGTCGACGAGCACCACCTCGCGCACCCGCTTGTACGGCGTGACCTGGGCGTTCACCCTGTCGATCACCTCCTGGACCCCGGCCTCGTCGAGCCCCGGCGCGACGACGAACGCCACCGGCAGCTCGCCGACGTCGGACTGCGGCCTGCCCACGACCGCCGCCCCGACCACTCCCGGCTCGGCGTGCAGCAGCTCCTCGAGCTCGCGGGGATACACGTTGTACCCCTTGTAGATCAACATGTCCTTCTTGCGATCGACGATCCGCAGGTAGCCGTCCTCGTCGAGGACGCCGACGTCGCCGGAGTGCAGCCACCCGTCGACGAGTGTCGCGGCCGTCTCCTCCGGCCGGTTGCGGTAGCCGGCCATGACCTGTGGTCCGCGGATGCAGACCTCGCCCTCCTCACCGACGGGCACCTCCACGCCGTCGGGGTCGAGGATCGCGATCTCGGTGTCCGGGACGGGCAGGCCGACGGTCCCGGGCTTACGGACGGCCGAGCGGGCCGACGGCCCGATCGTCGCGCCCATCGTCACCTCGGTGAGGCCGTAGCCCTCCGCGATGACGACGTCCTCGCCGAGCCGGCGGCGCAGGCCCTGGATCACCTCCAGCGGCAGCGGCGCCGCGCCGGAGCTCAGGCCGCGCACGCTCGACAAATCGCGCGTCGCGAGGTCCGGGTGACGCAGCAGGGCCGCGTAGAGCGGCGGGGCGCCCGAGAGCGTCGTCGCGCCGAAACGCTCCACGTCGGCGAGGTAGGCGGCCGGCTCGAACCGCTCGTGCAGCACCATCGTCGTCCCCGAGAGGACGGGGACGTTGAGGCCACCGATCGTGCCCATCGCGTGGAACCACGGCGCCAGACAGATGGACACCCCGGTGCCCAGCCGCGTCGGGTGCTCCTCCGGTGGGCTGATCTGCTCGATCCACAGGCCGCCGGCGTCGTCGACCCTGCTGACCGCCCCGGCGCCGCCGCAGGCGTACTGCAGCACGTTCGCGACGACGTTGCGGTGCGTCAGCTGGACCGCCTTCGACCGGCCGGTCGTCCCGCCGGTGTAGGCGAGGTGCGCGAGGTCGGCGGCGGGCTCGGTGACGGGATCGGGCGGGGTCACCGGGGCGTCGGCGTGGAAGGCCTCGAAGTCGACCGCGGGGTCGAGCGCGAGCCGCCGCGCCGGGTCGACGCCCTGGTCGCGGTCGGTCACCAGCACCAGCCGCACCGCCGTCCGGTCCTGCACGGACGCGAGCGCCGGCAGTACCGATGCCCAGGTCAGGGCGACCGTCGCACCGGAGTCGGCGAGCTGGGCGGCGAGCTCGGCGGGCGGCAGCAGCGGGTTGGCCGGGGTGAACGTCGCCCCGGCCAGCAGGATGCCGTAGTAGGCGATCGCGTATTGCGCGCAGTTGGGCAGGTGCACGGCGACGACGTCGCCGTGGCCCGTCCCGTGCGCGCGCAACGCGTGCGCGAACGCACAGGCACGCTCGTACAGCCCGGCGTACGACAGCTCCCGGCCCTGGTAGTGCAGCGCGACCCGGTCGCCGAAACGGCGGGCCGAGCCGGCGAGGATCGCGCCGACGGCGACGTCCGGGTACTCCAGGTGCTCCCGCGACGTCGAGCTCATCGGCTGCCCCCGGCCGTGAACGCGACCGGGAGGTGCTTGACGCCGTTGATGAACATCGACCGCAGCCGGTGCGGGGGCGCGGTCGCGTGGATGTCCGGCAAACGCGTGAGCAGCTCGCGGAACATCACCGACATCTCCCGGCGAGCCAGGTGCGCGCCGAGGCAGAAGTGCGGGCCCGGCCCGCCGAAGCCCACGTGGGGATTGGGGTCGCGCCGCACGTCGAACCGCTCGGGGTCGACGAAATGCGCGGGATCGCGGTTGGCCGACCAGTAGAACAGCGCGAGCTTGTCGCCCTCGCGCAGTGGCGTGCCGTTCAGCTCGGTGTCGCGGGTGCACGTCCGCCGCATGAAGATCACCGGCGACGCGACGCGCACGATCTCGTCGACCGCGGTGGGGGTGACGCCGTCGATGTCGTCGAGCCAGGCCGCGCGCTGGTCGGGGTGCTCGGTGAGCAGCTGCAGCCCCCACGAGATCGCGTTGCGCGTGGTCTCGTTGCCGGCCACGACGAGCAGGATGAAGAAGCTCGCCAGCTCGTCGGGGGTGAGGCGCTCGCCGTCGATCTCCGCGTTGACCAGCGCGGACGTCACGTCGTCGGTGGGGTTCGCGGCCCGCGCCGCGCCGAGGTCGCGCATCAGCTCGGCCAGCCCGCCCGCCGCGGTCAGGATCGCGGTGACGGTGTCGGTGCCCTCCGGCACGTACTCCGGGTCGCCCGCGCCGAGCACGACGTTCGACGCGTCGAACACGAAGTCGTGCTGGCTCGCGGGCACCCCCATCAGCTCGCAGACGATCGTCATCGGCAGCCGGGCGGCGATCTCGGTGACGGCGTCGCACTCGCCGCGGTCGATCACGTCGTCGACGATGCGCCGGGCCGTCGTGGCGACGTCGTCGGTCAGCTGGGCGAGCCGGCGCGGGGTGAACCCGCGGGAGACGATGCGGCGCATCCGGGCGTGCCGCGGGTCGTCCATCCCGATCATCGAGCCGAAGAACTCGACGAACTCGGCGGGCATGTCGGGGATCGACGTGGAGCCCTTGCCCGAGCAGAAGACCTGCGGGTGCCGGCTGACCTCGTGGATGTCGTCGAGCCGGGTGACGGCGTAGAACCCGCCGTCGGGGTCGCGGAACGGGGACTCGGGCTCCGGGTGGTACGACACCGGATCGCGTTCCCGCAGGGCCGCGAACCCCGCGGCCCGTTCGGGGAGCGGCGCGGCCCAGAACCCGTCGAGGTCCGACAGGTCGATGCCGGTCACGCCCCGGCCGGAACTCGTCACGTCGGTCGGCGCCATCGCCGTTCCCCCCGTACTCGTCGAGCAGCACCCCACTGCGCGGCCCTCGTGTGAGCGACCGCTCACCGAGCATAGTTACCCGCGGGTATGTACGGGAGGGTCACGACCCCGTCGTGTCGAGCAGCCCGCGCGACCACGCCAGCGACACCGCCTCGGTGCGGCTGCCCGCGCCGAGCTTGGCCATCACCCGCGACAGGTGGACGCTCACCGTCTTCTCGCTGATGAACAGCTCGGCGCCGACCTGCCGGTTGGTCAGCCCACCGGCGACGAGCCCGAGCACCGAGCGCTCGCGGGGCGTGAGGACGGCGCCGCCGGCCCGCGGGCGGACCGCGTCGTCGAGCGCGAGACCCGCCCGCCCGGCCAGGTCGCGGACGGCTTCGGCGAGTGGGCGGGCACCGAGCTCGACCGCCGTCGCGAGGGCGCAGCGCAGCTCGGCGGCGGCCTCGCCCCTGGTCTCGCCCCTGGTCTCGCCCCTGGTCTCGCCCCTGGTCTCGCCCCTGGTCTCGGCCCTGGTCCCGGCCCGGCCGGCGGCGGGTCCGGCGGCGTCTGCGTCGCGCACCAGCGCCTCTGCCTCGTGCAACAGCGCCTCTGCCTCGTGCAACAGCGCCTCCGCGCGGCGGCGGCGGGCCAGCGCCTGGCGGTAGGTGTCGCCGTAGCCGAAGGCGGCGACGACGTCGGCCCACATCCGCGGCGCGTCGGCGTCGCCGCGGGCCCGGGCGAGCTCGGCCTCCAGCCGGGACAGCCACGCGAGCCCCTCGACACCCAGGTGGGCCCCCCGAGGGATGCCCTTCTCGGCGGTCGTGCGGCCCTGCGCCGCCAGCTCCTCGGCGGCGGCCACCGCCTGCGCGCGCGGGACGCGGCCCGTCTCGGCGAGATCGGCGTGCGCCGCGACCCCGATCGCGCACAACATGATCCCGGCCAGGTGGTGCGGGTCCCAGGCCAGCAGCCCCTCGCGGGCGGCGGCGATCCGCTGCAGCGCGAGCCCGGGGTCGCCACGCCACAGTGCCGACTCGGCGCCCGCCTGCCCGAGCAGGAGCAGCACCTGGTCGTCGGTGGGACGGGCCGCGGTCAGGACCGCGATGCGGCGCTCGGCCTCGTCGAGCCGGCCGCGTCCGACGTCGGTGAGCAGTGCCGCGGCCGCCACCCGCGTCGCGACCGTCTCCGACACCGCCGCCGCCCCGATCCGGGCCGACGACTCGGCGTCGTCCCAGTCCCCGCGCATGTGGGCGGCCAGCACGTGCGCGACGCGCAGCTCCAGGCCGTACCCGCTCCACGTGGTACCCGTCGCGACGGCGCGCTCCTCGCCCGCGGCGAACTCGGCGACGGCCGCGTCGAGGCGCCCGGCGTCGAGCAGCGAGATGCCGGTGTTGAAGAACGTCCGCAGCTCGACGCCCAGGTTGCCGGCCTTGTGGGCCAGCTCCTTGGCCTCGGCCAGCCGGGTGCGGGCCGCCTCGTCGCGGCCGAGGGCCTCTTCGCAGACCGACAGCGTGACCAGCGCGTCGGCCTGAGCGGCCAGCGCGTCGTCGTAGCCGTCGAGCCCCTGCTCGACGACGGTGCGCGCCACCTGGAGCGCGAGGTAGGCCTCGCGACCGGCGTCGGTGACGTCGTCGAGCCGGGCGGCGGCCCGGGCCGCGACGGCGTGCGCCCACGCCAGATCGCCCGACGGGGCGGCGCCCTCGAACAGCGCCAGCGCCTCGGCGACGACCTGCCGCGGCTCCTCGCCCTCGCCCAGCTCCAGAAGCCGGGTGGCGTAGCGGGTGCGCAGGTCGGCGGCCTGCAGCGGATCGGGCTCACGGTCGGCCAGCTCGACGGCGCGCCGGGCCAGCGCCACCCCGCGGTCGGGATCGCCGGTCGCCGCGGCGGCCCAGGCCGCCCAGCGCGTCACGTTGATCTCGGAGACCCCGGTGACGGACTCCGCGTCGGGCACGGCGGGCCACAGGCTCAGCGCGCGTTCGGCGTGCAGCAGGACCTCGGCGGGGCCGCCACGCCGGTCGGCCTCGTCGGCCGCGCGCACCGACGCCGACAGCGCGAGCGGCAGGTCGTGCGCGGCGAGGGCGTGGTGGGCGAGCTCGGCGACCGCACCGGGCTCGCCGAGGTCGCCGGCGCCGCCGGGGGAGAGCAGCGCCGCGAACGCCGCGTGCAGCCGGCTGCGCTCACCGGGCAGCAGGTCCTGGTAGATCGCCTCGTGCAGCAGCGCGTGCCGGAAGACGTACGTGTCGCCTGCCGTGACGGACCGGCCGGCCGGGTCGGCCACCAGGATGTGGTGGGCCACCGCCGAACGCAGCGCCGCCTCCAGCTCGTCGACGTCGAGGCCGACG